>JANOTZ010000399.1:0-5048 GCA_031416735.1 Frankiales bacterium | reverse complement strand
TCCTCCTTGAGGATGTCGGCCTGCACCGTGCCGCGGACGTTGCTCAGCACCCAGCTCCGCGTCTCGGCGATCTCTGCCTCGGTGGGCTCGCGACCCTCGTCGGTCCGGAACGTGTCGAGGCGTTGGTCGATCGCGGTGTTGAGGAACATCGCCAAGATGGTGGGGGCAGGACCGTTGATGGTCATGCTGACCGACGTCGTCGGGGAGCACAGGTCGAAGCCGCCGTAGAGCACCTTCATGTCGTCGAGGGTGGCGATGGAGACGCCGGAGGTGCCGACCTTGCCGTAGATGTCGGGCCTCAGGTCAGGGTCGCGACCGTAGAGGGTGACGGAGTCGAAGGCGGTGGAGAGCCGGGTCGCGGGCTGGCCCTGCGAGAGGACCTGGAACCGACGGTTGGTGCGGAAGGCGTCACCCTCGCCGGCAAACATCCTCGCCGGAGCCTCGCCCTGGCGCTTGAAGGGAAAAACCCCTGCGGTGTAAGGGAAGTAGCCAGGGAGGTTCTCGCTGCGCAGGAAGCTCACGAGCTCGCCCTGGTCGGTGGTGCGCGGTAGGGCAACGCGACGGACCTTGTTGCCCGACAGGGTTTCGCGGGTCAGCGGCGTGTGGATCTCCTTGCCGCGCACGGTGTAGACGAGCTCGTCCCCGCTGTATTCCTCGACCCGGGCGGGCCACTGCACGAGCAGGTCCTCGACCCCGGCCTCCAGCGTGGCCTGCTTCAGCAGCACCTCGATCTCGGTGCCGTCCTCGACGAGCGCGCGGACCGTCGTCAGGTGCTGGCGCCGCCGAGCCAGCTCGGCCTGCTGCGCGGTCGTGGCGTGGTAGCGCCGTACGCTGCCGCTGATCTCGGCGAGGTAGCGCTCGCGGCTGGCGGGAAGCACGGACGTCAGCCCGGTGGAGGTTTTGGTGTCCACGGCCGGGAGCACCCCGGGGCCGGCTTGCAGCCCCTTCTCGACGAGCAGGCCGCGCAGGTGCTGGTAGAGCGCGGTGACGCCGTCGTCGTTGAAGCGGGCAGCGCTGGTGCCGAAGACCGGCATGTCCTGCCACGAGGCTCCGAAGGCCTCCCGGTTGCGGACGAGCTGGCGGGCCACGTCACGACGGGCGTCCTCGGCCCCGCGGCGTTCGTACTTGTTGATCGCGACGACGTCGGCGTAGTCGAGCATGCCGATCTTCTCGAGCTGGGTCGCGGCGCCGTACTCGGGGGTCATGACGTAGAGCGACACATCGCTGAACGACGTGATGGTGCCGTCGCCCTGGCCGATGCCGGGAGTCTCGATGATGATGAGGTCGAAACCGCTGGCCTTGCAGGCGGTGATGACGTCGGCGAGGTGCTCGGGCACCGGGGTGCCGGAGGTGCGGGTCGCCATCGAGCGGAAGAAGATCTGGTCGCCGGACAGGGAGTTCATCCGGATCCGGTCGCCAAGAAGGGCGCCGCCGGCCTTGCGGCGGGTCGGGTCGATGGCGAGGACCGCGATCCGGAGCTTGTCCTCCTGGTCCAGCCGCAGGCGGCGGAGCAACTCGTCGGTGAGGCTGGACTTCCCGGAGCCGCCGGTGCCGGTGATGCCCAGGACGGGGACGTCGCGGGCGTGGCCGGCGAGGCCGCTGGCGAGCTCGGGGGAGCGGCCGCACTCGAGCACGGTGAGGGCGCGGGCCAGGGCGGCCGGGCTGCCCGAGAGCACGTCCTCAACCGTGGGCGGCTGACCGGCGAGGTCGACGTCGCAGGCCTCGACGAGGGTGTTGATCATGCCGGCGAGGCCGAGCCGCTGTCCGTCTTCGGGGGCGAAGATCTTCACCCCGCGGCTGGCGAGCAGGGCGATCTCCTCGGGGACGATGACGCCACCGCCACCACCGAAGACCTGCACGTGCCCGGCACCGAGCTCGGCGAGTCGCTCGACCAGATAGCTGAAGTACTCGACGTGGCCGCCCTGGTAGGAGCTGACGGCAATGCCCTGCGCGTCCTCCTGCACGGCCGCGATGGCGACGGCCTCGACGCTGCGGTCATGACCGAGGTGGATCACCTCGGCACCCTGGCTCTGCAGCACCCGTCGCATGATGTTGATGGCCGCGTCGTGGCCGTCGAACAGGCTCGCCGAGGTCACGAAACGCACGGGGTGCGTGGGGACGTGCAGCGTCACAGGGGGCTCCCGCAGTCGAGGGTGAAACTCAGAAGATACCTGGACGTCCTGCTATCTGGCTAGTGGAAGATATGAGGACGTCCACGTATCCTGTGGGGAGCCCCACCTGAGGAGATGCATCGTGTTCGACGCCTTCACCCTGTCCGAGGAGCACCTCGCGCTTCGCGCCGCCGTCCGCCAGCTCGTGGCCGACAAGATCACCCCGCACGCCGCCGAGGCGGACGAGACCGCCTCTTTCCCGAAGGCCGCGTACGACGCGCTGCGCGCCGCCGACCTGCACGCCGTGCACGTGCCCGAGGTGTACGGCGGCCAGGGGGCCGACGCCCTCGCGGCCTGCCTGGTCATCGAGGAGGTCGCCCGCGGGTGCGCCTCCACGTCGCTGATCCCGGCTGTGAACAAGCTCGGCTCGCTGCCGCTGCTGATGGCCGGGACCGAGGACCAGAAGCAGCAGTGGCTGGTGCCGCTGGCCAGTGGTGATGCGCTGTTCTGCTACGCGCTGTCCGAGCCCGACGCCGGGTCGGACGTCGCCTCGATGCGCACGAAAGGCGAGCGCTCGCCGGATGGCGGTTGGGTGCTCAACGGCACGAAGCGCTGGATCACCAACGCGGGGGAGGGCGACTCCTACGTCGTCTTCGCGGTCACCGACCCGGCCGCCAAGCGCGGTCAGCACATCAGCGCCTTCATGGTCTCCAAGACCGACTCGGGGGTGTCGTTCGGCGCACCCGAGCGCAAGCTCGGCATCAAGGGCAGCCCCACCCGCGAGGTCTATCTCGACAACGTCCGGGTGCCGGGCGACCGGCTGCTGGGGGCTGAGGGCGAGGGCATGTCCATCGCTTTGCGGACCCTGGACCACACCCGCGTGACGATCGCGGCGCAGGCCCTCGGGATCGCCCAGGGGGCCCTGGATCTGGCGGTCTCCTACGTCAAGGAGCGGCAGCAGTTCGGCAAGAAGATCGCCGAGTTCCAAGGCGTGCAGTTCATGCTCGCCGACATGGCGATGAAGCTCGAGGCGGCCCGCCAGCTCACCTACGCGGCCGCGGCGCGGTCCGAGCGGGGCGACAAGGACCTGACGTTCTTCTCGGCCGCCGCCAAGTGCGTCGCGTCCGACGCCGCGATGGCGATCACCATCGACGCCGTGCAGCTGCTCGGTGGCTACGGCTACACCCGTGACTTCCCGGCCGAGCGGATGATGCGCGACGCCAAGATCACCCAAATCTACGAGGGGACCAACCAGGTCCAGCGCATCGTGCTGGCCCGTGAGCTGCTGAAGGCGACCACATGAGTTTCGACAAAGTAGGTGTCGTCGGTGGCGGCACGATGGGTGCGGGCATCGCCGAGGTGTGCGCCAGGTCCGGCTGCGAGGTGATGGTCCTCGAGGTGTCTGAGGTCGCGCTGGACGCGGCCCGGGCGCGCGTCGAGAGCTCGCTCGCCAGGGCCCTGCGCAACGGCCGCCTCGAGGAGACCGAGCGCGAGGACGTGCTCGCCCGCCTCTCCTGGGTCACCGACTACGCCGACCTGCATGACCGTGACCTGGTCATCGAGGCCGCACCTGAGGACGAGAAGCTGAAGTTCGACATCTTCCGCACCCTCGACGCCGTCGTACAGCCCGATGCCGTCCTTGCGTCCAACACCTCCTCCATCCCGCTGGTGAAGATGGCCGCGGTGACCAAGCGGCCGCAGCAGGTCGTGGGGGTGCACTTCTTCAACCCCGTGCCGGTGCTGCCCCTCGTGGAGATCGTCGCGTCGCTGCTGACCAGCGAGGACACCTTGCTGGCGGTCACGGATTTCGCCGAGAAGCGCCTGCACAAGCAGACGATCCGGTCCAAGGACCGGGCCGGCTTCGTCGTCAACGCCCTGCTGATCCCTTACCTGCTGTCGGCGATCCGGATGCTCGAGTCGGGCTTCGCCTCCGCGGAGGACATCGACCAGGGCATGGTCAAGGGGTGCGCGCACCCGATGGGTCCGCTGGCGCTCACCGACCTGATCGGCGTCGACACGACGGCCGCGGTCGCGCAGTCGATGTACGCCGAGTTCAAGGAGCCGTTGTTCGCCCCGCCGCCGCTGCTCCTGCGGATGTGCGAGGCCGGCCTGCTCGGCCGCAAGTCCGGCCAAGGCTTCTTCAGCTACTCCTGACCCGGCTCACCCGCCGGTCGCGATGGGTCCCTGCGGACCGCTTCCTTCACGATGAGCGGACTCGGAAGGGGCGTTTTCGGCCCGCAAGGACCCCTTCCGATTCCGTTCACTCCACGGGAAACCCGCTTGAGCTCAGGCTGACGGCAGGGGGTCGCAGAGCCGGCAAGGCGTGAGGCCGGGCGTGGTCGCGTCGACGACGCGGAGGTTGTCGCGGCCGTCGACGGCGACACAGTCGGTCCGGTGCAGCATCGTGCCGGTGCGGGTGGCGACCAACTCACCCTGGTACGACGCCCCCGCGGTGCGGGGGGTTCGTGGCTGGGCGCTGTCCTGCAGCAGGGTCTCCATCCGCAGTAGCACCGACTGCAGGTCGGCGCGGGCCGTCCGCGACTCGCGCACAAGCAGCGTCAACCAGTAGGCGAAGTAGACGAACCCGCCGGCGACCACGAGTGCGATCCCGAGCAGGCCGCCGGAGACGACGTAGGGGATCTGCTCGAAGACCAGGACGGTGCGCGATGCACCGACCCAGCCCAGGATCACGAGCAGCGCGCCCAACGGCATGAGGACTCCGCCGATGACGAGCATCCAGCGGTCGCCGGCTCCGGGGCCACGACGGGACCGCAGCCCGCGTACGCGTCCGGCGAGCCGCTCCTGCCGGACGAGAGCGTCAACGGTGGTCATGTGTTCTCCTCGAAGAGGCAGGCGGAGAGGGAGGGCATGAGAACCCGGTCGGGCAGGCGTTTGAGCCCGGCCGCTATGAGCCCGGCGCCGAGGAGGCCGCCGAGG
>JANOTZ010000398.1:0-3029 GCA_031416735.1 Frankiales bacterium | reverse complement strand
GATGCCGCTCTGCGAGATGGCGGATTCTGTCGCCAGTTGCGTGTCCACGCCGGTGACCCCTCCTCCGTCCCCAGAGCAGTCGGGAGACCCGCGACGTCGGAGGCAGATCTTCACGTCGTCGATGAAGGGTCCGACGGAGCCCTGCACATCCCAGCGGGCCTGGACGAAGGTGAACACGCTGGCCTGGTCGTAGCTGTGGCTGCGCGTCGTCGTATGCGGCGGCAGCGTCGCTTGCGGTACGGCTCCGCTCGTGAGGCGGGCTTGAAGTTTGGTCGGTCGTGCGGTGAAGCGCGTGGGACCGGTGTAGTCCGCGATGGGCCAGCGCAGTGTGACGGCCCGATCGCTGCTTAGGTAGAGGCGGTAGGTACCGGCTGGCATGGTGATCAGCCCGCCCTCTCCAACGACGCCTAGCCGTCCCCGGTCTTCGCTCACTCCAGGGTTGTTCCACAGAAGCACGCTGATGGAGGTGTCTGGCGAGCGACGGGGCACCGAGCGGTCCAGCAGCGCGATCTTGTAGCGACCTGAGCCGGTCAGGGTCCAGCCCTCGCTGAAGGTAACGGGGCGCGGAAACGTCAGCATCACGAGCCCGTTGCCTTGCGCGTTGATCGTGAGGACCCGATCGGTGTTGGCGCTGGCAGTGGGGCTGGTCATAACGGCCACCACCAGCAGGGCGACGGCGATGGCCGTGAACTTTCTCATCCGCGGGATTGGCTTCATCGAACACGCTCGAGCAACGCGCGCAGCGCCGTGACCTCGTCGCGAAAGGCTTTTTGCCCGGCCTTGCTCGCCCGGACAGTCGTGCGGGGGCGGCTCCCAACCAGGCGGCGTTCCATCGTCACCAAGCCCGCGTCAGCAAGTACCTGTAGGTGACGACCGAGATTGCCGTCCGTCAACCCGAGCTCGGCCTTGAGCGAGGTCACGTCGGCCTCGGTCACTTCACACAAGATGGCCAGGATTCCGAGGCGCGCACGCTGGTGAACTGTGTCGTTGAGCTCGGTAGCCGGGTGCAGTGCCTCACTCATGGGACCTCGGTGTGAATCGGAGCGAACTCGGCAGCCGTACGACGTCGAGCGCGACGGAGAAACAACGACGCGACGATGAGCAAGAGGCCAACGCCGGCGACCTCGACGCTCGGAGCCAAGAGCGCTTGACCGATGTTGCCCAAGAAGGAGTCTGGGAGTCCGCTGGTGTAGTGGCTCAACGCGGCCACCACGACAGCCGTCATGGCGACTGCTGCTCCCGCGCCGGTCAGCACCCGGTCGCGTTCCACCCTGCCGAGTGCAACCAGTCCGACCGCCAAGGCCAAGAGCGGGGTGAGCAGAGGCCGGGCCGAAGGCGAGACCAGCTGGTCCAGTGGAGGAAGCAGGCTGAGCAGCAGCCCTAGAAGGGTCCCCACACCCATCATCACGTGAAGGCCCCATCGCTGCCCCAGTCCCGTGCGCCGACGACACAACGAGAACCAGCCCACGCTCAGGAAATAGACCGATGGCACGACCGCCAACCAGTACAAGGCCAAGGGCTTGCTGCCCCCGGCCAACCCACCGATCCGAGCGCTGGCTGCTTCGGAAAGCGAACTGCTGTCCGACGTGGAGAGGCAGCCACATGCAGATCCCGGTCCGTCAAACCAGCCGGCGTACGCCGGGAACGAGCCCAACAGCGCCACCCCCGTCAGCAGCAAGGGCATCCACCCTGCCGACGCGCGAGCCCTCACCCGTGACCTACGACTATCCAACTCCGCCAGGATCTCTGAACTCTGCATGACAGAGCACTCTGCCATGCAGAGTATGCGAAGTCAACGGACCCCCGAGTCTCTGCCGACGATGCTCGAAGGAGGTCCGGCGCTTCCCGCCCTCGGCGAATGTCAAGGAACGCGCCTCACCCGCCAGCCAGCGCGCGTTGCGGCAGAAGCGGACGTCGGTACGGGGGGTTGCCACGTCTGTCGACGGTCGCGTGGCCAGCCCCGCGGCCCCGGGTGACCACAGAGTTCAGGCTGCGGCGAGGTAGTCCCTGATTGGCTCCAGGCTGCCCCTTGGGCCTCGCCGCCATCCGCGCTCATCGACGTCGAAGAACCAGATGCTCGCGAAGACCTCATCGCAGTCCGCGCCGTGCGCGAGTGCCAGGGGCATCGGCTGCTGCCAGGACTCCCCCGGCATGAGGGCCACACGCGAGGCGGGGTGATCTGTGACGGTATCACCTTCGTGCCAGAACAGCGAGACGTCGAACACGGGCGCGTCGGACGCGTTGACGACCGTCGCTACCCGTGTCGGGTAGTCGCCCTGACCATCCACTCGGGGCCATAGCCCCGGCTCGGTCCGCACCACCACGCGACTTGGCTGCAGGCGACGGCGTCGCCCTTCCTCACGACGGGTCCGCTCGGCCTCCCGCCGCCATGTTCGGGAGGCTAACCAGACGGCAGCCGGTGTGCCCAGCCCGCTCGAAAGACCAGCCACCAGTTGAAGCACTTCGCCTATAGCCATGCCATCAGCCTGCAGCAGCCCTCCGACAACTTCGGTGCCCGCGCTCAACTTCAGGAGCGACCTGCGGCATGAGCGGATGTGCTGAGGGCCTGAGGGGCGACCGCTGTCCGGTCCTGCGCTCAGCCCGCGTAGCGAGCCAGCCCGTCGAGGACGGATCGCGATCGTCGGACCTCTCCGTTAGCGTCCGGGCACACAAGGGAGGAGCAGAAGCCATGAGGTCAGACGAGGAGCGGGACGACCCTGCCGCCGGGGTGGTCAACCCTCGGCTCAGCGACGTCTTCGGCCTGGTCATCAAGCAGGACGACGTGGACTTCGTGGTCCCGCACCTGCGCGAGGATCTGCCTCTCTACCTTGACCCGTTCCTGCTCTGGAAGTCTGACCGCGCTGAGTACAAGGCATTGCACGACGCGCTCCTGGGGTTCATCGACGAGGTACGAAAGCACGTCCTCGCCGGGTCGATGAGCAAGGCCAAGATGCTCCTGACCGAGGTCAGTGAGCCTGTCGAGCTCGGGCTTGGCTACGCCGCAGGCACCAAGCGCGGCTCGGCGCTCG
>JANOTZ010000397.1:0-5434 GCA_031416735.1 Frankiales bacterium | reverse complement strand
GGACGTAGCGCAGCAGCACCCCGGCATGCACGGTGATGTAGTCGACGCCCTGCTCGAACTGCTCGACCAGGGTGTCGCGGTAGACCTCCCACGTGAGGTCCTCGGCCTTGCCGTTGACCTTCTCCAGCGCCTGGTAGATCGGGACCGTGCCGATCGGGACCGCGCTGTTGCGGATGATCCACTCGCGGGTGGTGTGGATGTTGCGCCCGGTCGAGAGGTCCATGACGGTGTCGGCGCCCCAGCGGGTGGCCCACGTCATCTTCTCGACCTCCTCCTCGATCGAGGAGGCGACCGCGGAGTTGCCGATGTTGGCGTTGATCTTCACCAGGAAGTTGCGCCCGATCGCCATCGGCTCGCTCTCCGGGTGGTTCACGTTGAGCGGCAGCACCACCCGTCCGGCGGCGAGCTCGGACCGGACGTGCTCCGGCGTGCAGCCCTCGCGGATCGCGACGAACTCCATCTCGGGGGTGATGATCCCCTGCTTGGCGTAGTGCAGCTGCGTCACGTTCTTGCCGGGCAGCGCGCGCACCGGCTGACGGGTCCCGGCGAAGACGGTGTCGAGGTTGCGGTGGTCGTGCGCTTTCAGACCGTTGTCGATAGGCAGGACCTCGCGTCCGTCGTACGCGGCAGTGTCCTGTCGTTCCTCGATCCAGCTCTTCCGCAGGGAGGGCAGCCCGAGCCGGATGTCGGTGCGCAGATCGGTGTCGGTGTAGGGGCCGCTGGTGTCGTAGAGCACGACGCTGTCGCCGTTGGTCAGCACCACTTCGCGCATCGGGATGCGCAGGTCGTCGCGGCTGCCCTGGAGGTAGGTCTTGCGGCTGCCGGGAAACGCGGTGCCGGTGGACGGGGTGCTGTCGAGTGCCGTCATGAGACGGTTCCTCCCTACGCCGGTCTTAGCCGGATCAGGTGCGAACGGTCGACGGCCGGTCCTGCCGCCCTCTCAGCCTCGGATCGCGAGGCTCCCGCGGGTCATCCCCGACAGTAGCCGCACCGGGTCAGGACAGGAGCGCCCGGATCGACGCCCCGAGCTGCGCGGTCGCCTCATCGCCGCGACGAACCAGCCCGGCCTGCAGATGGATGTCGTGCCAACCCTCGGGTACGACGAGCAGCTCCGCACCGGTGCGGGCGGCCAGCTCCTCACCTTCGGGCCGCAGCCGCTCGTGCTCCGCGACGTGCACCACGGTCGGCAGCTGGGTCAGCGCAATCACCGGCAGGTCGTCTCCGAACATCGCCCGGACCCCCTGCTCCCCCCACACCGTGCGGATCAGCGGATCGTCACCGGTCCAGGCCCGACCGCTGTCGAGCGTGAGGTCGACCAGGGGGCTCACCAGCGCCAGCCCGGCGAGGGCGCGCGACGTGCGAGGAGCAGTGAGGAGGGCCAGCGTGCCTCCCGCGGAATCGCCGCCCAGCACGACCTTCGGCTCGGGGATGAGGGCGAGGGCCGCGACCAGGTCATCGACGGCGGCGGGGTGGACGTGCTCCGGGGCCAACCGGTAGTCCGCCAGGTAGACGGGCACACCGGCGGCGAGCGCCAGGTGCGCGGCGAAGGCCCCGTGCGTCGCGTAGGACCCGGTGATGAACGCCCCGCCATGGGCCCAGAGCACCGCTCCGTGGCCCGAAGAACCCGGCCCGGCATAGCGGCGAGCGGGACGGCCGCCCAGCACGACGTCGGTCGCCTGCACCCCCCTCGGGTGCGGAGTGCCTCGCGACATCGCGTCTGCCACCCGGCGTTGCAGCCGGACCGGCACGGGCGGTCCGAAGACCGGGCGCACGACATGGCGCATCACGGCACGCACCACAGGAAGCGGGACCCTCATCGGTCAGACGCTACGCGGCGACCCCGCGCAGTGCGGCGACGTGCGACGGGACCACCGGGGTGGCCCGGCGGCCGGCGAACCGCTCGATGCAGATCGCCTTCAGCACCCGCAGGCCGTCGGTGACCGCGTTGAGGTTGGACACCCCGTACAGGCGCTGGTGCTCGAAGCTCGCCACCTCCCGGATCTGCAGGCCGGCACGGGCGATCCGGGTGTTGATGACGGTCTCGATCTCGAAGCCGTCACCCCACAGCATGGCGTCTGCCCGGTCACCACCCTCAAGGTCCAGCACGGGGAGGCAGTGGGACCAGAAGGCGTTGTAGCCATAGCAGAGGTCGGTGTAGCGGGTGCCGAACAGCACGTTGACGATCGTGTTGAGGAACCAGTTGCCGACACGGCGGAAACGGGTGATGTCGGACGACCCGCCGCCCGCGACGAACCGGGTGCCCTTGGCGAAGTCCGCACCCCTGAGGAGCGCGTCGACGAAAGCCGGGATCTCCTGCGGGTCAGCCGATCCGTCCGCATCGAGCATGACGACGATGTCGCCGGTCACCGCCTCGAAGCCGCAGGCCAGCGCATTTCCCTTGCCCTTGCGGGTCTGCAGCACGATGGTGACGTCCGGGCGCAGCTCGCGGGCCACCTCGATGGTGCCGTCACTCGAGCGACCGTCGACGACGATCACCTCGTGCAGGCCCTCGGGCAACCGCGCGAAGACGTGCGGGAGGTTCTTCGCCTCGTTGTAGGTGGGGACGACTACCGAGACGCGTGGGCGCTCGACGAGGTTGAGGATCTGGGCATCCACGACGCATTCCTTCGGATCGACTCCGAAGCGTCGGGTTCGCCTTTGCTCCTCCCCGGGCCGGATGGCGACCAGGTCGCCCGGGGGATCAACGCTCGCTCCATCAGGGCTGGGACCCTGACAACACGGAGAGTAACCAGCGGTGGCGGACGGTGAAATCAGCCGAACGGCCGAACATGGCAGGCAGCTTCGTCGAGCATTTGGCCTAGAAACCCCCGCTATCTGGCATTTCGTTCCACTTCACGTCCCCGCAAAGCACCCTTTCCACCGCCCCGAGCAGCAGCTCGCTTGTGGGCCGGTCACGCACCGCTGTTCGCCAGTGCTCGTGGGTGAGCCCGGGGAAGGTGTCCCCGCGCCGTACCGCGATCCCCTGTGCCCGTAGGCCTTCTCGGACATCCGCCCGCCCCGGGACGTGGCAGAGCAGGTATGGCGCCTGGCTGCCGCCGACGACCTGCACGCCCCGTTCGGTGAGTCCCGCCGCGAGGAACGCCCGTTCTCCGGCCATCATCGTTGCGTCCCGCTCGGCCTGCTTCACGGGCCCGCGCCCGAGGCAGGCATCGAGGGCGGTGAGGGCCGGAGTGCTGACGCTCCAGGTCGGCTGGGCGTCACGCAGCGTGGCGACCAGCGCCGGCTCGGCCAGCAGATAGCCGACCCGCAGCCCGGCCAGGGCCCAGGTCTTGGTGAGGCTGCGGACCACCACGAGGCCGGGCAGCCGGGTGCTCGCCAGGCTGTGCGGCTCGCCGGGGACGGCGTCCATGAACGCCTCGTCGACCACGGTGGTGCGGCCCTCGCGGCACAGCTCGGACAGCCGCTCGTGCACCACCCCGGTCGGGTTGGTCGGGTTGCCCACCACCACCAGGTCGGCGTCGTCCGGCACCTGCCCTGGGTCGAAGGTGTACGGCGGCTCGAGCAGCACCCGGTCGACCTGGTGACCGGCGGCGCGCAGGGCCGCTTCGGGCTCGGTGAAGCTCGGGTGCACGCAGACGGCCCGGCGCGGCGTCAGGGCGCGGGCGATCAGGGCGAAGGCCTCCGAACCCCCCGCGGTGACCAGCACCTCGTCGACGTCGCGGCCGTGCCTGGTGGCCACCGTCCGGGTGGCCTGGGTGCTGTCGGGATACCTGGCCAGCAGCTTCAAGGACCGTTCCAGCCGGCTGATGAGCCAAGGTGGCGGCTGGTCGCCACGGACGGTCGACGCCAGGTCGAGCAGTCCGGACTGCACCTGCTGGTCACCGTGGTGGCGCAGCGGATCCTGAGGGCTCATGGGGTGAACCATTCCAGCCGCTCGCGCAGCCGGACGACCTCGCCGACGACGGTGGTCACGGGTGCCTGGAGACCCGCGGCTTCGACGTCGTCGGCGAGCCGCTCCAGGGTGCTCACGACGACCCGCTGGTCGGCGGTGGTCCCCCGCTCGATGCACGCCGCCGGGGTGGAACTGTCCCGGCCGTGCCGGATCAGTCCCTGCGCGAGGCCGCGCAGCCGGTCGAAGCCCATCAGGATGACCAGGGTGCCGGGTCCGGTGGCGAGGGCCCGCCACCGCACCTGGCTCGCCGGGTCGTCCGGGTCGAGGTGACCGGTGACGAAGCAGACGTCCTGCGTGATTCCCCTTGCGGTGACGGGGATGCCGGCATACGCCGGGGCGGCCACGGCACTCGTCACGCCGGGGACGACTTCGAAGGGGATCCCTTGCTCCACAAGGGCTTCGGCCTCCTCGCTCCCGCGACCGAAGACGAACGGGTCGCCGCCCTTGAGCCGCACGACCCGCTTGCCGGCCAGTGCGTGCGCGACCAGCTGGGCGTTGATCGCCTCCTGTCGCGGCGCCGTCCCCGTCCAGCTCGTCTTGCCCACGTCGAGCACCTCCGCGCCCTCCCGGATGTGCTTGAGCACACCCGGGTCGACGAGCCGGTCGACCAGGACGACGTCGGCCTGACCCAGCAGCTCAGCGGCTCGCAGGGTCAGCAGCCCAGGGTCTCCCGGCCCCGCCCCGACGAGCGCAACCGTGCCCGGCCTCATGCCGTCCTCACGGTGACGGTGCAGGCGCACATCTAGGTGAACACCACCGTGCGCGCACCGTTGCGCAGCACCCGGTGCTCCAGGTGCCAGCGCACCGCCCGCGCGAGGCAGACCGTCTCCAGGTCGGCGCCGATCGCGGCGAGCTGCTCCGGGGTGTGCGCGTGTGTGACCCGCGCCACCTCCTGCTCGATGATCGGCCCCTCGTCGAGCTCGGCTGTCACGTAGTGCGCCGTCGCCCCGATCAGCTTCACGCCACGGTCGTGCGCCTGCTGATAGGGCCGGGCACCCTTGAAGCTCGGCAGGAACGAGTGGTGGATGTTGATGGTGTCCGGCAGCCGACCGACCAGGTCGTCCGACAGGACCTGCATGTAGCGGGCCAGCACCACCAGGTCGACGCCCTCGGCCAGCTCCAGCAGCCGCGCCTCGTCCTTCGCCACCACGTGGTGGAACGGGATCCCGTAGCGCTCGACCAGCCCCCGGAAGTCCTCATGGTTGCTGCCGACCCCGACCACATCGGCGTGCAGAGACCCACTGCTGTGTCGGTAGAGCAGGTCGTGCAGGCAGTGTCCCTGCCGGCTGGCCAGGATGAGCAGCCGCGGCCGCGCCGCCACCTCGCCCAACGACCAGTCCATGCCGAACTGCGCGGCCACGGCCGCAAAGCCCTCACGCAGCCCCGAGGACCCGGTGACATGCACGCGCATGAAGAACCGACCTGTGTCGGGGTCGCCGTACTCCTGGCTGTCGACGATGTTGGCGTCGTGCGAGGCCAGCACGCCGGTGACGGCATGCACGACCCCGACCCGGTCGGGGC
>JANOTZ010000396.1:0-2091 GCA_031416735.1 Frankiales bacterium | reverse complement strand
GTGGTCCGGTCGCGGTAGCGCATCGTGACGGACTCGATGAGCGTCCCGTCATGCGCCTTCCACAGCGTCTTGACGGTCGCGCCGGCGTCGCAGTCCACGTCCCGGACCCGGGTCAGCAGCGGGGGCAGCAGCGGCGCAAGCCGTTCCTTGCTGGCATCGCTGAGATCCGACATCTGCTCGAGCCCACGGCCGGCGAAGTAGTGGCGGCTCAGCTGCTCCGCCCGAAACGCCTTCTCACCGAGCCGGACCACTTCCGCTTTGCGGCCGGCCATGTCCAGGTCTGCCAGGTGCTGTGGCGGCAGACCCCGCTTGGGTGCGTCGAAGACGAGGGGAAGGCTCACAGTGCCTACCAGGGTACGGCGCTCGGCGCGCGCCACCGTGCGCACTCCCTCGTCCGGAGGTGCCCACCACTCCCCGTGGCGCCGCATGTGGTGCTACGACCCGGTGGGAACGGGGTGGATCCACCACCTGGCGGGCTCTCCTTCACGATGAACGGACGCGGAAGGGGCGTTTTTCGCCCATCTGAGACCCGTTCCGGTTCCGTTCACTCCGGCGAGGGCCGGCGAGGGGCGGCGAGGGCTGACGCGGTCAGACGAGGTCAGACGAGGTCAGACGAGGAAGAGGAGCAGCAGCCAGGCGATCGGGGCCGTGGGCAGCAGCGAGTCGAGCCGGTCCATGAGGCCGCCGTGGCCCGGCAGCAGCGTGCCCATGTCCTTGATGCCGATGTCGCGCTTGATCATCGACTCGCCGAGGTCGCCCAGGGTCGCGCTCGCGACCAGCGCGAGGCCGAAGACCACACCGAGCAGCGGGGGGGCGTCGAACAGGGTCCAGAAGAAGACCGCTCCGCCGATCGAGCACGCCACCACCGACCCGGCGAAGCCCTCCCAGGACTTCTTGGGAGACACCGACGGCGCCATCGGGTGCTTGCCGAACAGCACCCCCGCGGCGTAGCCCCCGATGTCGCTGCACGCGACGGTCGTGACGAAAGCCGTCACCCGGAACGCGCCGTCGTCGGGCACGGTCATCAGCGCGGTGAAGCCCATCAGGAACGGCACGTAGGACGCGGCGAAGACCCCTGCTGTGACATCCCGCAAGAGCCCCTCGGCCGGATCGGCGACCCGCCACACGAGGCAGGCCAGCACCGTCAACGCGAGGGCGAGGAAGAGCTCGGTCGAGCCGTACCGGTAGGCACTGATGACCATCGCGGCACCACCGACGTACAACGGAACTGCTGGTGGCCGGGCACCGAGCGTGCGCAGGGCCCGGACCACCTCGTTGGTGCCGATCAGCGTCGCCCCGACGAGGACGACGATGAACGTCCAGCGGTACGGCGAGTAGATGGTCGCGAGGATGAGACCGGCGAGGGACAGCCCGACCGCGATGGCCGCGGGCAGGTTGCGTCCGGCCCGGCCAGGAGCCGGGGCCTCCAGGGGTGCGGTCGTCATCAGACTTCGAGCAGCTCGGCTTCCTTGTGCTGCAGCAGCTCGTCGACGTGGTTGACGTGCTGCGTGGTGATCTTGTCGAGCTCCTTCTCAGCCCGGACCACCTCGTCCTCGCCGGTGTCGCCGTCCTTCATCATCTTGTCCAGCTCATCTTTGGCCTTGCGCCGGATGTTGCGGATCGAGATCTTCGCGTCCTCCGCCTTGTGCCGGGCGACCTTGATGAACTCGCGGCGCCGCTCCTCGGTGAGCTGCGGGAACGAGATCCGAATGATGGTGCCGTCGTTGGTGGGGTTGACGCCGAGGTCGGAGTCGCGGATCGCCCGCTCGATGATGCCCAGTGAGGTCTTGTCGTACGGCGTGATGACCGCCATCCGCGGCTCGGGCACCGTGAGGGAGGCGAGCTGAATGATGGGGGTCATCGCGCCGTAGTAGTCGACCACGATCTTCTGAAACATCTGCGGGGTCGCGCGGCCGGTGCGGATGCCACCGAAGTCGTCCTTGGCGACGTTGACGGCCTTCTCCATCCGCTCCTCGGCGTCCAGCAGGGTGTCGTCGATCATCGGTTGGCCTCCGTGCTGAATCCGGGCTGACCCGAGATGATGGTGCCGATCTTCTCACCGGCGACGGCGCGGGCGATGCCGCTCTCCGC
>JANOTZ010000395.1:0-5767 GCA_031416735.1 Frankiales bacterium | reverse complement strand
CAGCCCCTACTTCGTCACCGACCCGGAGCGCATGGAGGCGACCCTCGAGGACCCCTACATCCTCGTCGTCAACTCCAAGATCGGCTCCGTCAAGGACCTGCTCCCGCTGCTGGAGAAGGTCATGCAGAGCGGTCGCCCGCTCATGATCATCGCCGAAGACGTCGAGGGCGAGGCTCTCGCGACCCTGGTGGTCAACAAGATCCGTGGCACCTTCAAGTCGGCTGCCGTCAAGGCGCCCGGCTTCGGTGACCGTCGTAAGGCCATGCTGCAGGACATCGCGATCCTGACCGGCGCGCAGGTCATCTCCGAGGAGGTCGGCCTCAAGCTCGACACCGCGGGCGTGGAGCTGCTCGGCCGGGCCCGCAAGGTCACCATCACCAAGGACGAGACGACCATCGTCGAGGGTTCCGGGGACGTCGACCAGATCGCCGGTCGCGTCAACCAGATCCGCGCCGAGATCGAGAAGTCGGACTCCGACTACGACCGCGAGAAGCTCCAGGAGCGTCTCGCGAAGCTGGCCGGCGGCGTCGCTGTCATCAAGGTCGGCGCGGCCACCGAGGTGGAGCTCAAGGAGCGCAAGCACCGCATCGAGGACGCCGTTCGCAACGCGAAGGCGGCCGTCGAGGAGGGCATCGTCGCCGGTGGTGGCGTCTGCCTCCTGCAGGCGTCGGTCACCGCCTTCGAGAAGCTCGACCTCGAGGGTGACGAGGCGACCGGAGCCAACATCGTGCGCCTGGCGCTCGAGGCTCCGATCAAGCAGATCGCGATCAACGCCGGCCTCGAGGGTGGGGTCGTCGTGGAGAAGGTCCGCAACCTCCCCGTCGGTCAGGGCCTCAACGCCGCGACCGGCGAGTACGTCGACATGATCAAGGCGGGCATCCTCGACCCGGCCAAGGTCACCCGCTCGGCGCTGCAGAACGCTGCGTCCATCGCGGCGCTGTTCCTCACCACCGAGTGCGTCATCGCTGACAAGCCGGAGAAGGCCTCGGCCATGCCCGGCGGTGGCGGCGGCGGCATGGGAGACATGGACTTCTGACGTCCGAGCTCGCGCAGCGAGCGAGTAGGAAGAAGTCAGTAGGTATGGACTTCTGACGTCCGAGCTCGCGCAGCGAGCGAGTAGGAAGAAGTCAGTAGGTATGGACTTCTAGTCTCCACAGCACGTACGACGGGCGGGTCTCCTTCGGGAGGCCCGCCCGTTGGCGTACCAGGCTTCGTCAGGTGCGGAAGTGGGCGATGCTGCCGGAGAGCTCGTCCGCGAGCGAGGTGAGCTGGGCCGCCGAGGAGGCGGTCTGCCGGGAGCCGACCGCGTACTGCCGGGACACGTCCGCGACCTGCGTCATCGCCGACACGACCTGGTCGGAGGCGGAGCGCTGCTGCTGGGTGGCGATGGAGATCTCGCGGGCCGCCTGGGTGGTCTCGGTGACCATCCCGCTGATTCGCTCGAGGGCGTCGACGACGCTCCGGGCCAGGTGCGCCCCGGCGTTGACCTCCTTGGCGCCCTCCTCGCTGGCGATGATGGTGGCCGTGGTCTCGCGTTGGATCTCGGACACGATTGCCTGGATGCGGCCGGTCGACTCCTGGGCCCGTTCGGCAAGTTTGCGCACCTCACTCGCGACCACCGCGAAGCCTCGGCCATGCTCGCCGGCCCGGGCCGCCTCGATGGCGGCGTTGAGGGCCAGCAGGTTGGTCTGGTCGGACAGGTCGTCGATGACGTCGACGATGCGGCCGATCTCCTGGGATTTCTCGCCGAGCGCCATGGCCCGGGTCGCGATCGAGCCGACCCGGTCGGCGATCTGGTCCATCGACGCGACGCTGGCGGTCACCGCCTCCTGACCCTGCGCGGCGTGGCGCAGGGTCTCCTCGGCATACCTGGCCACCGCCTCGGAGGTCTCGGCGATCTGCGCCGCGGTGGCGGCCAGTTCCTCGATCGTCGCCGTCGTCTCGGCGACCGCTGAGGACTGCTGGGTGGCGGACGCCGCGTGCTCCTCGGCGGTGGCGAGCAGCTCGGAAGCGGCCCCCCGGATCTGCAAGCCGCTGCCGTGCAGCTGCTGCACCAGATTGCGCAGGTCGCCCACGGTGGATTGCAGCGCCCCGACCAACGGCGCCATCTCGTGGTCGTCGTCACTGCTTGCCGGTACGGCGGTCAGGTCGCCCTCCGCGGTCTTGCTCAGCACCTCCGACAGCTCCCCGACCCGAGCCGCGAGAGTGACCCGGGCCTGCCGGGCATCGCTCCGCATGCCGTACAGCGCGGTCGAGAGGGCGCCGAGGTACCACGCCAGCCCGGGCAGGACGAGGACGACGACGAGCACGGTGCTGGCGTGCTCCCGGTCAAGCGTGCCGGTGAGGGATGCGGCAAGAATCGCCGTACAGGCTGCCAGGGCCCCCCAGCAGAGCGACTCGAGCCGGGAGGTGTCGAGGGCGGCGAACAGCACCGTCGGCAGGAACAGCAACCACAGGGCGGTGTCGAGCCCGCCCGCGACCGTCAGCAGTCCGCCTTGCACCAGGAGGTTCGAGAGGTACAGGCCGATCTGGATCACCTCAGGTGCGCCCGCAGCCCGGGGGCTGCCCCCAGGAGTCGCGGCAGCGCGGTCACCAGACTCATGTTGAGGACGTTGGCGGCACCCCACAGGCTCACGGGGAGCAGGGAGATCTGGTCGTCAACGACGGACTGCAGGAGGGCGACCGCGATCGAGAGCGCGATACCACCCCACCCGAAGGCGTTGACGGCGCGCAGCATGCGGGCCTTGTGATCCACGGAAACTCCTCGCTGGGTAACGCCTCACTTCGACACGATTCGTGCCGACCTGAAGGCCCATCCGCCAGCGACTCCGGCGGGCACCGCGGTGCCGGTGGCCGGTCACAGCGAGGGCCGGCTGGTGATGAAGCAGGATGGACGTATGACGTCGCCCGAGCACGAACGCCGCTACGGCGAGATGGAGGCGGCCGCTGAGGGCGCCCGCCGGGCCAGGGCCAGAAGGCAGCCGCTGATCCTGATCGGCCTGGTCAACGCCCTCGTGCTCGGCACCGGCGTGACGGCCAGCATCGACCTGCGGCGGCTGCAAACCCCTGGTGGTACGGCGTTGCGCTGGACCCAGGCAGCGGTGTTCGGTGACTGCGACGACTACCTGGCCTACTCCGTCCCGGACAGCACCACGGCCGACGAGCGGTCCCCCAGCGAGCTGTGCCGCGACCTGCGTGCCTCGACCGAGCAGGCCCGGGCCGATTCCGTGCGGATCGGCTTGCAGCTCGGTCGGGTGCTGCCCCAGCCCTACGGCGTTGAGGTCGAGATCGTCCTGTCCAGATCGGGTACGCCGGTCCCGCTGGCCATGCGACTGGTCCAGGTCGACGGCCACTGGCGGGTCGTACGCAACGAGCTCACCTGCGCCTCCGTCGGCTGCGCCTGATCGTCCCGCCTGCGCCTCCGTCGGCTGCGCCTGATCGGCCTACCTCCCGGCCGCTGGGCCCCGGCGGAGGTGCCGCCGGACCCACCATTGGGCCTTCCCTTTCGGCCGCCGGAAGGGAAGGCCGGAGGGCGAGGTCGGGCGAGCGTGTGCCGGTGCCCGCCCGGCGCCCTACGGGAAGGGAAGCAGTCCCAACGGCGGCGCCGGCACGGTCGCCATCGCGAGTGCCCGCTCGAGGCAGAACGCCAGGGCGCGCATGTCCTCCCGCACGGCCGCACCTGCCTGCGCGATGATCACGTCATGAGGGCTGTGGGCGCGTCGATCGAGATCGACGCCGACATCGAAACGGTGTGGTCGGTGCTGGTCGAGGTCGACCGCTACCCGGAGTGGAATCCGTTCACGGTGTCGGTGGCGACGACCTTCGAGCTCGGGTCTCCGGTGGACATGCAGGTCGCGCTCCGGGGCCGGCGCAACAAACGCGGCGAGCCGCGGACGATGCACCAGGTCGAATACGTCACCAGCTTCGACGCCGAGCGCCGCCGCCTGTCGTGGGGCGTGAACGTCGGCCCGGCCTGGTTCATCCTCGCCGACCGCTGGCAGCAGCTCACCGACCTCGGTGACGGCCGGACCCGCTACCAGACCTCGGATGAGTTCACCGGCGTCGGGGTCACCTTCATGCTCTTGCTGATGCGTAAGCACGTGGAGCGCGGCTTCGGCGACGTAGCGCGTGGGCTGAAGGCGCACTGCGAATCGTGAGCGCCCTGGCTGGCGGAACACCGCTGCCGGACCGGAGGTTGTGAGCGATATGAGCACTGCGGTGAGGGACGTTCCGCAGAAGTCGCGCTACGAGGTGACCGTCGATGGGCGTCCTGCGGGCCACTCGGACTATCGGCTCCGCGGAGATCGGGTGGTGTTCACCCACGCCGAGATCGACCCTGCCTTCGAGGGCCTCGGCGTCGGCTCCGACCTCGCGCAGGCTGCGCTGGACGATGTGCGTCGGCGCGGGCTGTTCGCCGTACCGTTGTGTCCGTTCATCAAGGGGTGGATCGAGCGGCACCCCGACTACCAGGATCTGGTGGCGCCGTGACCGAAAAGGCTTATCCAGCAGCGGATGTGACCGTGTTCTTCGACGGTGCGGTGTGTCAGCACGCGGGGGAGTGCGTCCGCGGGCTCCCGGCGGTTTTCGACACCTCGCAGCGACCGTGGATCCAGCCGTCGCAGGCCACGCCGGAGGAGGTGGCGGCGCAGGTGCGGCGCTGTCCCAGCGGGGCGCTACGGGCCGAGCTGACGCAGGCTGCCGACGGAGGCGACTGGCAGGCCTGACCGCTCGCAGACCCAGAACGGGTCGGTACCGAGGTCGGGCTCGACGGCGAGGGGATGGTCGCCGTGCTCGGTGCAGAGCGGCCAGGTCGGGTCGAGCTCCTGCACCGCCTCCTGGACGTCCTGCGCCAGCAGACAGGTGAGGAACTGCGCGCCGTCCGGCCACTGCTCGACCCACCAGCGACGGTGCTGCGCGCAGCTCTCGACGAGCGCGTCGCGGGTGGGGTCGGCGAGGTCGCGGCGGACCGCCGCACTAGCCAGCTCCAGCGCCTCCACGGATCAGCCCTCGGCGAGGACGTCGTCGGCGTCGACGATCGTGTATGGATATCCCTGCTCTGCAAGGAATCGCTGCCGGTGCGCGGCGTACTCCTGGTCGATCGTGTCGCGGCTGATGACGGTGTAAAAGTGCGCGCTGCGCCCGTCGGCCTTCGGGCGCAGGACCCGGCCGAGGCGCTGGGCCTCTTCCTGCCGCGACCCGAACGTCCCGGAGACCTGGATCGCGATGGCCGCCTCGGGTAGGTCGATGGAGAAGTTGGCGACCTTCGACACCACCAGCCCGGGGATCTCCCGGCGGCGGAACAGGTCATAGAGGCGCTCGCGCTCGGCGTTCTTCGTCGAGCCTTGGATGATCGGCATGTCCAGGTGCGCGCCGAGCTCCTCGAGCTGGTCGAGGGAGGCGCCGATCACCAGCACCTGGTCGCCTTCGTGCCGCTTCACCAGCTTTTCGATCACCGCGATCTTGGTGTGCGCGGTCGCGGCGATCTTGTACCGCTCTTCCGGCTCCGCGGTGGCGTAGTCGAGCCGCTCGGCATCGGTCATGGTGACCCGGACCTCGGTGCAGTCGGCCGGCGCGATCCAGCCCTGCGCCTCGATGTCCTTCCACGGTGCGTCATAGCGCTTCGGGCCGATCAGGGAGAAGACGTCGCCCTCGCGGCCGTCCTCGCGGACCAGGGTCGCGGTCAGCCCGAGACGCCGGCGGGACTGCAGGTCGGCCGTCATCCGGAACACCGGCGCAGGGAGCAGGTGCACTTCGTCGTACACGACCA
>JANOTZ010000394.1:0-2387 GCA_031416735.1 Frankiales bacterium | reverse complement strand
CGGAAGCCGTCGAGCTGGTCCTCGGACAGCCGCCCGTCGAGGTAGGCCCGGGCGTAGATGCCGGGGGAGGCGTGACCTTGGATGAAGACCTGGTCCCCGGACTCGCCGTGGTCCTTGCCGCGGAAGAAGTGGTTTAAGCCGACCTCATAGAGCGACGCGCTGCTGGCGTAGGTCGCGATGTGCCCGCCGACCCCGATCTCCGGCCGGTTCGCGCGGCTCACCATGACCGCAGCGTTCCAGCGGATGTAGGCCCGGATCCGGCGCTCGACGTGCTCGTCGCCGGGGAACCACGGCTCGCGCTCGGTCGAGATGGTGTTGATGTAGTCGGTGCTGCGCAGTGCCGGCACGCCGACGGACTTCTCCCGCGCCCGCTCGAGCAGCTTGAGCATCAGGAAGCGGGCGCGCTGGCGACCACTGGCATCGACCAGGCTGTCGAAGCTGTCCAGCCACTCCTGCGTCTCGGCCGGGTCGACGTCAGGCAGATGGCTCGGCAAGCCGTCGCTGATCACACTGAAGCGTTCCGTGCCTCGCTCAACCACTGCATTCCTCCACCACTGGACGGCACCGCTGGACGGCCTCACCCCCATCCAACCCCTTACCCATCAGTAGCGTCCCGAGCGGACCTTCAGCGGTCCGGTGCGGTATCTGCAAGGCTGTCCGAACTTGGGCTGTGCGCCTTGACACGCGCGCGGCACTTGCGTCTGAGGGGCCACTCCGGTGGACTACGGGCACGCACACCACAAGGTGAGCCGAAGAAAGGGGCAGTCGAAGGTGAGCACGTCCGAGGACCACGCCGGGGCGCGTGGCCTGGCCGAACGTCTGGGTATCGAGCCGGGGCAGGTCGTGCAGGTCGTCGGCGCTGAAGATCGCGAGGACGTCGACACCGACCTCCTCGACGACGTCGCGGCCCGGACCGGCACCGAGCTGCTGTTCGGCGACGACACCGATGACGTCGTCGACGTCATCTTGCTGTGGTGGCGCGAGGGCGCCGGTGACCTGGTCGACGCGCTGGTCGACTCGCTCACCAACCTCGGGGACAGCGGCGTGATCTGGCTGCTCACCCCGAAGGCCGGGCGCGACGGCCACGTCGAGCCCGCCGACATCGACGAGGCCGCTCCGACCGCCGGGCTGGCCAGCACCCACAGCACCAGCGCCTCACCGGAGTGGTCGGGCACCCGCCTGGTCGCGCCCAAGGCCAGCCGGGCCAAGCAGCGCCGCTGACCCCCGACCAGGCCCGCCTGCTGCTCTCCGAGCAGGGCCGGGCCGCGGTCGCCTTCGCTCAGGCTCTGGACCTCGCGCCCATTGCGGCCGCCGAGGCAATGCGCGGGTACGGCGATCTGGGCCCACTCGCGCTGGCGCAGGCAGGTCTGCGGATCAAGGCCCTCGCCAAGCACCCCGACGGGGACCGGCTCTGGTGGACCGCGGAGGCGCTCGAGCAGTCGACGCCGCGCCCGGTCGCCGTCCACCGGGCCGGCCGGTTTGCCGGTGCGCCGCGGGTGCTCGACCTCGGGTGCTCGGTCGGCGGAGACCTGCTGCCCCTGGCCGCGATCGCACCGACCGTCGGGGTCGACCTCGACGAGACCCGGCTGCTCCTGGCCCAGGCCAACGCCGTCGAGCTCGGGCTCGACGTCGCCCTCGTCCGCGCCGACATCGCGGAGTTGAACCCATCCGGTCACGTGTTCGCCGACCCGGCCCGGCGCGTCGCGGGGCGTCGCGGCTTCAACCCGGCGACCTGGTCCCCACCGCTCGACGTCGTCCTGGCCTGGGACGTGACGTCGCTCGGGGTGAAGGTGGCCCCCGGCATCGACTACGACCTGCTGCCGGCCGACCTCGAGGTCGAGGTCGTGTCGCTCAGGGGGGATGTGAAGGAGGCGGTGCTGTGGCGGGGCTCGGTGCGGCGAGGTGCCCGCCGGACCGCGACCCTGCTGCCCCGCGGAGACCAGCTGGTGGCCGCCGGTGCCCCGGTGCCGGACGTCCGACCGCCGGGGCGATTCCTGCTCGAACCCGACGGTGCGGTCATCCGTGCGCACCTGGTCGAGGAGGTCTGCGCCCTCGTCGACGGCTGGCTGCTGGACGCCACGATCGCCTACATATCAGCGGATGTGGCCGTCCCGACCCCCTTCGGGAAGTGGTATGACGTCCTCGAGGTGCTGCCCTTCTCGTTGAAGGGGCTGAAGGAACGGCTGCGGACCTATGACGCCGGGCCGCTGGTCGTGAAGAAGCGCGGCACGGCGGTCCAGCCGGAGGTCCTGCGCAAGCAGCTGAAGCTCACCGGGAGCCGTGAGGTCACCGTAGTGCTGACCCGGCAGGAGGGTCGGCAGATCGCGCTGGTCGTGCGCCCGCTCAGCCGCGGAGCCGTCCCAGCAGCCGGCTGACGCCTCCGGTCA
>JANOTZ010000393.1:0-2675 GCA_031416735.1 Frankiales bacterium | reverse complement strand
CGTAGTAGAAGCCGTCCTTGATGGGCGGTCCGATGCCGAGCAGCGTGCCAGGGAACAGCTCCTGCACGGCCTGCGCCAGCACGTGCGCAGCGGAGTGCCGCAGCACCGCCCGGCCGTCCTCGGAGCCGTAGGGCACCTGCTCGACCAGCGCCCCCTCCCCGACGACGTGGGCCAGGTCGACGAGCACGCCGTCGACCCGCGCGACGGCGGTGTCCTTCACGCCGGCCTCCGCCAGGACGGAACCCGCCGTCGTACCAGCCTGCGACGCGTCGACGCGAACGCTGGTGGGCGGGGAATCGGCCACGGTGGAGCCTCCAGGTCATCGGGGTTCCTGAGCCTAGTGCGGCGGGCGGAAGGGATTTGCGCCCCCGCGCCGAACACAACCAGGTGAGCCCCCGCCTGCCGGCTGTCGCCGTCGCCCTCGTCCTGCTCCTCTCGACCGCCACCCCGAGCTTCGGGCACGGCGACGAGGCCTTCGAGGCGGGCCAGAAGGGCTTCCACTCGGTCCTCGCCTACGGCCAGGGGCAGAGCGCGAACGCCGTCGACCTGGCCCGCAACCAGGCGGACGGGACGGTGCCGCCGAGCTTCACCAGCCAGGGCGACCTCTACGACAAGGTCATCACCGAGCAGCCGACCGGGGACGACCTGTCGAGCTACTACAAGGACTCCAGCTTCGCGGAGATCACCGGCGACACCGTGACGCTGGACGGCGCGAAGATCGTGCGGGACGCCGCCCACAAGGTGCCCCGCATCTACGGCGAGACCCGGGCGGCCGCGATGTTCGCCACCGGCTACGCCACCGCGCAGGACCGGCTGTTCCTCATGGACGTCCTGCGGCGCACCGCCCTGGGGTCGACCTCTGAGCTGCTCGGTCCTTCCGCCGTACCCGCTGATGCCGCCACGCTGGGCCAGTTCGACCTGTCCCCGGAGGAGCTGGAGGCCGAGGTCATGCGGCTGCCCGAAGACGAGGGCGAGGCCGGGTCGCGCGGGTTGCGCGACCTCCAGCAGTACGTCGCGGGCATCAACGCCTGGATCGCCAAGACCCGCCTGGACCCGACCCTGCTACCCGCCGAGTACCCCGCGTTGGGTGCCACACCGCGGGACTGGACCCTCGCCGACACCGCTGCCGAGGCCTACCTGCTCATCGCGCAGTTCACCGTCTTCGGCGACGGGGAGCACCTGCAGTCCGACGTGCTCTCCCGGCTGCAGACCAAGCTCGGCGCCACCAAGGGCAAGGCGGTGTACGACGACCTGCGCCACCTCGAGGACCCGGACGCCCCGGTCACCGCCGATCGGCCGTTCCCGAGCGACCGCCCCGCGCCGGGGGCCTCCAGCGCCGTCCCCCTGGACGCCGGGTCGATCACGCCGCGCAACGCCGTCGTCTCGCAGTCACCCGGGGTCGCGGGCGCCTTCCCGGCCTGGGCCGAGAAGCTCGCCACCGAGGGGCTACAGCTCAAGCACGAGGCGTCCAACGCCCTGCTCGTCACGGCCGCCAACAGCGCCAGCGGTCGCGCCCTGGCCGCGATGGGCCCGCAGGTCGGCTACTACTCCCCCGAGATCCTGGTGGAATACGAGGTGCACGCCCCGGGCATCCACGCCAGCGGCATGAGCTTCCCCGGCGCCAGCCCGTTCCCCCTTATCGGCCACACCGGGGAGGTCTCCTGGAGCGGCACCACCGCCAACGGGGACAACGCCGACACCTTCGCCGAGGAGCTCTGCGACCCGGCGGGCGGCCCGGTGACCAAGGACACCGATCACTACCTCTACAAGGGCGCGTGCATCGCGTTCACTCACCGCGACCAGGTCCTACAGACCCCGGTCGCACCCACGTCACCGGAGCCGCCGCAGACCGTGAGGCTGCGCACGATGCGCTCGGTGCACGGCCCGGTGCACGACTTCGCGACGTCCGGCGGCAAGACCTTCGCGCTGGTGCGGTCCACCGCGGTCAACCACCACGGGATCCGATCCCTGGTTGCCTTCCTGCGCCTCGCCGAGGGGCAGGTCCACACGCCGCAGGAGTTCGTGGAGACCATGCGGGACTACACCGGCAACGAAAACTGGTTCTTCGTCAGCAGCGAGCACATCGCCTGGCTGCAGAGCGGTTGGTTCCCGCAGCACGCCCCGGGCACCGACCTGGAGCTGCCCATCAAGGGCACCGGCCAGTGGGACTGGAAGGGCTTCGACCCGGCGACGTCGAACTTCACCCGGCAGCCCGACTCCTTCAACCCCACCGCCATCGACCCGGCACAGGGCTATCTCGCCTCCTGGAACAACAAGGGCGCCAAGCAGTGGCGCGCGGCTCCCGGCATCTGGTCCTACGGCCGGGTGCACCGCGACCAGCTGCTCCGCGACCCGACCGTCGACGCCTTGAAGGCGGGCAAGAAGCTCACCCTCGCCGACGTCGTCGCCATCAGCGGCAACGCCTCCACGCAGGACCTGCGGGGCGTGGCAGTGCTGCCCGACCTGCTCGACACGGTCGGCGCCGATGCCGAGCACGCCGAGGTCCTCACGGCGCTGCGGGCCTGGGTGGCGGGCGGCGCGCACCGGCGCGACACCTCCGCGGACGGCTTCTACGAGGACAGCACCGCCGTCCTCGCCTTCGACGCCTGGTGGCGCCAGCTGGTCCACGACATCTACGACCCGCAGCTCGACGCCTCGGTGGTGACCCTGCTGCA
>JANOTZ010000392.1:0-9236 GCA_031416735.1 Frankiales bacterium | reverse complement strand
CGGATCCTCAGCAACGTCGAGCGGGTGATCGAGGGCAAGCCCGACGTGGTCCGACTGGCCCTGGTCGTGCTGCTCGCCGAAGGGCACCTGCTCATCGAGGACGTCCCGGGCGTCGGCAAGACCATGCTCGCCAAGGCGCTCGCCCGGTCGATCGACTGCTCGGTCAAGCGCATCCAGTTCACGCCCGACCTGCTGCCGTCCGACGTGACCGGCGTCTCGGTCTATGACCTGCAGACCCGCGAGTTCGAGTTCAAGCCGGGCGCGGTCTTCGCCAACCTGGTCGTCGGGGACGAGATCAACCGCGCCTCGCCCAAGACGCAGTCTGCGCTGCTCGAGGCGATGGAGGAGCGGCAGGTCACCGTAGACGGCACGACCTATGAGCTGGAAGCGCCGTTCATGGTCCTCGCGACCCAGAACCCGATCGAGATGGAAGGGACGTACCCGCTGCCCGAGGCGCAGCGGGACCGCTTCACGGCGCGCGTCTCGATGGGCTACCCGAGCCGCGAGGCCGAGCTGGACATGCTCGACACCCACGGCGGGCCGGCCGCACTCGACGAGCTCGAGCCGGTCGCGGACGCCTTGCAGGTCCGCAAGCTCATCGACGTGGTGCGTGCCGTGCACGTGAGCGACGAGGTCAAGCGCTACATCGTCGACCTGGCCACCGCCACCCGCAACGCCCCCGAGCTGCGACTCGGCGCATCGCCGCGCGCCACCTTGCAGCTGCTGCGCGCCTCCCGCGCCTCGGCCGGTCTGGACGGTCGCGACTACGTGCTCCCCGATGACGTCCAGGGACTCGCCACCTCCGTGCTCGCCCACCGGTTGCTGCCGACTGCAGAGGCGCAGATTGCCCGTCGTACAACAGAAGCCGTGGTCGACGACCTGGTTGCACGGCTCCCCCTGCCCGAGCTGCCGAAGAAGCGCTGACCGGCATGCGGGCTGCCCTGTCCGGACTGACGACGAGGGGAAGGTCCCTGCTCGCCGCGGGGATCGCGCTCATCGCGTGCGCGGCGCTGCTCGGGCAGCGCGACCTGCTGCGGATTGCCGTCTTCCTCGTCGCCCTGCCCCTCACCGCAGTGGTCCTGGTCGCCCGGACGCGCTACCGGCTGGCCTGTTCCCGGCTGCTCGACCCGCCGCGCGTCGAGGCCGGTCGGCCGGCCATCGTGCGACTGCGGCTGGACAACGTCTCGCGGCTGCCCAGCGGGGTGCTGCTCATGGAGGACACGCTGCCGTACGTCCTCGGCGGCCGCCCGCGGTTCGTCCTCGACCGGGTCGAGCCCAGGGGGGTGCGTGATGTCAGCTATCAGGTCCGCGCCGAGACCCGGGGGCGCTACCGCGTCGGGCCGCTGTCGGTGCGCCTCACCGACCCGTTCGGACTGTGCGAGCTGACCCGCTCCTTCGCCACCACCAGCGACCTGATCGTCACCCCGACGGTCACCCAGCTGCCCTGGGTACGCCTTGGCGGCGACTGGGCCGGGGGCGGTGACGCCAGCGCCCGGTCGGTGGCGGTCAGCGGCAGCGACGACGCCGCGACCCGCGAGTACCAACACGGCGACGACCTGCGCAAGGTGCACTGGCGCTCGACGGCGCGGGTCGGGGAGCTGATGGTGCGCCGCGAGGAACAGCCCTTCCAGAGCCGCGCGACCCTACTGCTCGACACACGGCGGCCAGCCCACCGTGGCGAGGGCCCAGGGTCGTCGTTCGAGTGGTCGGTCAGTGCGGTCGCCAGCATCGCGATCTCCTTGGCCCGTAACGGTTTTGCCCTGCGGTTGCTGACCGACGGCGGCCTGGACCTCACGACCCCGACCCTGCCGACCACCGAGAGCGCCCTCCTCGAGGCGCTCGCCGGCGTGGAGCTCTCGCGGGCGCCCCGCGTCGAACCCGCGACCGAACGGCTCCGCACCGGGGGGATCGACGGAGTGCTCATCGCCGTCCTCGGGACACTCGACGCCGAGGACGCGGAGCGCCTCGCGCGGCTGCGCCACGGCGCCGCGACCTGCATCGCCGTCCTCGTCGACACCGAGACGTGGGCCGCCGGCGGTCTGCGCACCCACCTCGAGCACGTGGCTGCCTACGACGCCGCCGCGGCGCTGCTCACCGGCACCGGGTGGCGGGTGCTGCGGGTCCCCTACGGCACCACCTTGTCGTCGGTGTGGGCCCAGGCCGGAGCCCGGAGGCTCGTCGGATGACCATCAAGGAGCAGTTGACCCTCGCCTCCGGCCTCGCGGTGGCGCTGTCCTCGGCGGCACTCTGGGGCCTGTACGCCGAGACGGGCTGGTTCTGGCCGGTGCTCGGCGCGGTTGCGGTGGTCACCATCGCCGGACTGGTCGGGCGCCGTCTGGGGCTGCCCCGCCTCCTGCAGCCGCTGCTCGGCCTGTTCAGCCTCGGCGCCTACCTGGCCGTGGTCTTCGCCGGCTCGACCCTGGACTACGGGGTGGTTCCGACCGGGAGCACCGTCGATCTGTTGCAGGCCCTGGTGACGCAGGGGCGGCTCGACATCGTGCAGCTCGCCCCTCCCGTGCCACCAGGCAAGGGACTGGTGCTGCTGAGCGCCGCCGGGGTCGGTGGCATCGCCGTCCTGGTCGACCTGATCGCGGTCGTCCTGAACCGGGCCGCGGTCGCCGGCCTGCCCCTGCTGGTGCTGTTCGCCGTACCCTCCGCCGTCCTGCCTGGCGGGCTGGGCGGGGTGCCCTTCGTGCTCGGCGCCATCGGCTGGCTCGGACTGCTCATGGTCGAAGGCAGCGAGCGGGTGGGTCGCTGGGGCACCCCGATGCCTTCCGCACTCCCCGGGGCCCGGCCGGTCGGCGACGACAGCAGCCTCGGCCGGGTGGGTCGCCGGATCGGCTTCGCCGCAGTGGGTATGGCGGTCGTCGTCCCGCTCCTCGTGCCCGGGCTCGAGCACCGTCTCATCGGTGGCGGCGAGGGCGCGCTCGGCGGTGGGAGCGGGTCGAACTCGCAGAAGACCTACAACCCGATCACCAAGCTCAAGGACCAGCTGACGCTGCCGAAACCCTCGGAGCTACTGCTCTATCAGACCAACGACCCGTCACCTGACTATCTGCGGATGACGACCCTGGACCGCTACACCGGTGACGGCTGGGAGGCTTCCGACCTGTCGGCCTTCCAGAAGGAATCCCAGGTACAGAAGGGCATCGAGCGGCCGATCGGCGACAACGCCGAGCGTCGCGACCTCACCATGCGCATCGCGATCGTGCGCGACCACCTCGACGTGTTCTGGCTGCCGGTGCCGTTCGGTCCGACGAAGATCGACGTCGAGGGGACGTGGCTGTGGGACACCACGAGCCAGACCGTCTTCTCCGCCCAGCGCAGCACCCGAGACCTGCCTGCCTACGACGTCGAGGCGAGCCGGCCCCTTCCCGACCGCGACGCGTTGGCTCTCGCCGAGGCCGGCGGTGTGCCGCCCGTCATCAGCAAGAAGTACGGCAAACCGATCTCGGTCGCGCCTTACGTCCAGGCACTCACGGACCGGATCACCGCCGACCACGCAACCGCCTACGACAAGGCCGTGGCGCTGCAGGCCTTCTTCAGCAACCCCTCGAACGGCTTCGTCTACGACTTCAACGCCTCCCAACCGCAGCGCGGCGAAGATGCACTCCAGGCCTTTCTCGAGGGCCGGCACGGCTTCTGCGAGCAGTACGCCACCGCCATGGCCGCCATGCTCCGGGTGGCCGGCATCCCCTCGCGGGTCGCCGTGGGCTTCACCCCAGGCGTGCTGGTCGAGGGCTCCCGCGACACCTACGTCGTGACCACCAACGAGGCGCACGCGTGGCCAGAGGCGTGGTTCGCCGGCACCGGCTGGGTGCGGTTCGAGCCGACACCTGCGGCCAGCGGCGCGCGCGTCCCGGACTACTCGGTCCCCGCCAACGCGGACCCGACCACCCCCGGGCAGGACCCGTCGACCGTCGTCCCCACACCGACCGCGTCCCCCCAGCCGGGCAGCTTCGGTAAGGACCTCGACCTGCTCGAGCGGGACCCGGCCGCCGCGGCACCGGGCACTGGTGGCGGCCCCACCGACCCGGGTCCGTCGCGGTGGCTGATCGTCCCCGTCGCGCTGGCCGTGCTGCTGACCCTCCCCTTCCTGCTCTCAGTCGTGCGACGTCGGCACCGCTGGTCGCGGCCGGGTCTGCTGACGGCCTGGGCCCAGCTGCAGGACGACGCCACCGACGTCGGCTATCGCTGGAACCCGGCCGACTCGCCCCGGGCGGCGGCCAACCGGCTGCTCGCGTGCCACCCGCTCCCCACGTCCGCCGCCGAGGCGCTCGGCAGGATCGCGCTCGCGACCGAACAGGCCAGGTATGCGCCCCCCGGCCGGCAGCAAGGTCTTGAGTCCGGTGACGCAACCCTGGTGCGCAGCGCGTTGCAGCAGACGGCAACGACCCGGGTCCGGCTGCGCGCGAAGTACTTCCCGCCATCAACGGTGCAGTGGGCTGCGCATGTCGTGAGCGAACGGGTCGCTGACCTGCTCGACACCGTCGACGACGCGATCTCCCGGGTCACCCGACCGATCCGCCGGCGCACCTCCGCGGCCCGCTGACCAGCTGGAGATCTACTCCGGAGCTACTCCGGGCCGCCGCGGTCGTCCCAGCGGCGCTTCCAGCGCTCTTCGAGCCGCGCGAGCGGGGAGCCGTGGGACGCAGTCTTCTTCTTGCGGGTGGGGTGTTCGGCCCGACCGTCGACCGACCGCAACGTGGAGCCCGGGTTTCCGTTGAGCCGCTTCCATGCCGACAGCGCCATCAGCAGCGACGCCAGCATGATCACGAAGCCGGCGATCCCGATGACGGGGTTCGAGATGCCGAAGAGCATCATCACGAAGCCGACCACGAAAACGGCACCGGCCCGGCGCAACCGACGGCGCATGTGGGTGCGGAGGTCCGTGGATCGGACGGTGGTCGCGAACTTGGGGTCTTCGGCGTACAACGCACGCTCGATCTGGTCGAGTAGGCGTTGCTCGTGCTCAGAGAGAGGCATTGCGCTCCCCTCCCAGAAAGGTGTGTGCGGTGCTAGACCTCCCTAGGATACGAGGCTTCCGCGGTTCCGTCACCGGGACTCCCCAGATCGTGGAAACTCCTTCGCTCGTGGCGCCGATCGGGGTGAGGTTTCTGGGTCGACGAGGACAGCCGGGCGCACCGCTCCCGCCCCGAACCGGAGCGCGGCCCGGTCGACGGCCTGCTCCGCCTCCCGCCAGCCCTTGTCGGGCTCGCCGAGCAGCAACTGCCGCGATTGGAGGCTTACTGGTGCGAGCTGCTCGACCCGGACGCCGATCAGCCGCAGCCGGGCCCGCTCCAGCCCCAACGCGTCGTAGAGGCCCAGCGCGGTCTCATAGACCGTCCGCCCCACATCGGTGTGCTCCCGCAGCGTCCGGGACCGGGTGATCGTCGTGAAGTCGGCGAACCGCACCTTGAGCGACACCGTCCGGCCGACCTGACCCGCGGCCCGAAGGCGCGCAGCGGTGCGTTCGGACAGTCGCAGCAGCTCGCGCCGCACGATCAGCGGGTCGTCGACGTCGACCGGGAACGTCTCCTCGGCACCGACGCTCTTCTCCGGCTCGCTGGGCGTGACGACCCGGTCGTCGCGACCCCAGGCCAGGGCCGACAGGTGCCCACCGACGGCCTGGCCGAGGGCCCGCCGCAGGGTGCTCACCGGGGTGCTCGCCAGGTCGCCGACGGTGTGCAGCCCCAGCTTGCGCAGCACCTCCTCGGTCTTCTCCCCCACGCCCCAGAGCGCAGCGACCGGCAACGGATGCAGAAAAGCCACCACACCCTCAGCCGGTACGACGAGAAGCCCGTCCGGCTTGCAGTGGGCGCTTGCCAACTTGGCGACGAACTTCGTCGAGGCAACGCCGACCGAGCAGGTGATGCGCTGCTCGTCCTCGACGGTCGCACGGATCCACTCCCCGATCAGCCGCGGTCCACCGAACCGCCGGGCGGCGCCCCGCACGTCGAGGAAGGCCTCGTCGAGCGACAGCGGCTCCACCAGCGGGGTCACGGAGCGGAAGATCTCCATCACCCCGGCGCTGACTTCGGCGTAGGCGCCGTGGTCGGGGTCGATCACGACGGCCTGCGGGCACAGCCGGCGGGCCCTCGCCATCGGCATCGCCGAGGCCACCCCGAACGCGCGGGCCTCATAGGTCGCTGACAGCACCACCCCACGCGAGCCGCCACCACCCACGATCACCGGGGTGCCGCGCAGCTCGGGGCGGGAGCGCAGCTCGACGCTTGCGTAGAAGGCGTCCATATCGACGTGCAGGACAGGGCAGCCGGTGTCGTCACCGGCCGGCCCCCGGGGCGGGCCGGCAGGGGCGACGCGACCCCGGCTCATCGACTACTCCGACGCGGCCGGGTGCGCGGGGTCGACCGGGTGGCTCTCGTGGGCGGGGTGGGTCTGGCGGGCGAGGACGTGCAGCTGGGTGGCGAGGTCGCGGAACGGCGACCGGTCGGACAACGAGCGCTCCAACGCGAGCAGGGCAGCGGCGGCGCCGGGCTCGGTGTCCAGGACGGCACTGGGTACGAGGTCGGACACGGTGCGGACGCCGTGCACCTGCTCGACCGCCAGACCCGCGGCGACCACCAGGTCCACGATGCCGGTCGGCGTCCAGCGCCGGGCCGTGCCATCGGCAGGTCCCCAGCGCCCTGCCGGGTCGGTGAGGGCGTGCGCCGCCTCATCCGGCCGGCCGGCGAGGGCGCGTGCGAGCACCGCGGCGTTGCGGTTGGCGACCAGCAGGCTGAGCCGGCCGCCGTGGCGCAACGTGGCGGCCACCGAGGTGAGTGCGGCGGCGGCGTCCTCGACGACCTCGAGAACGCTGTGGCACAGCACCAGGTCGACACTGCCGTCCTCGACGAGCTGCGGCAGGTCGGCGAGGTCGCCCTGCAGGGCCGCCACGTCGAGGCCCCGCTCGGCCGCCCGCCGTTGCAGGGCGGCGAGGGAGTCGGGACTGGGGTCGACCACGGTGACCCGGTGGCCTGCCTCGGCGAGCGGGACGGCGAAGCCGCCGGTGCCGCCGCCCGCGTCGAGCACGACCAGACCGTGGCCGTGAGGGTCGGCCTCGGCCAGGACCGCGGACAGGATCTCCCAGACCACGGCGGTGCGCACGTTGCCGGCCGGACCGGCGAGGCGCGCGCTGCCGGCGGGACCAGCGGTGCCGGCGGGGCGGGGTCGGGACTCCATGTGGTGGAGCCTATCGGCGGTGTCACGTGGTTCTCACCGGCCGGGACTTCCCGGGCTGGAGTGCCACAGCTTGCGGGTGACGCCCTCACCGGCCGGCTTGATGTCGGCGTAGGGACTGGCCTTGAAGCCGGTGGAGTACAGGTGCACGGGTCCCCCGACTGCCTGTTGACCGACTGCCTGTTGGCCAACCTCGGCCTGGCCGACGGTCGGCCCGTCCATGATCTCCCACACCGCGGCGAGTCCGCCCTGCTGCCAGGCACTGTGGAGCTCCGGGAGCTCCCACGCCCCGAGCGCCAGCAGGGAGATTCCACGCGGACCAGTCCGGCGTACCTGGCCTTTGATGACGAGCAGCCAGGAGTGGAACAGGGTGCTGGCGTAGCCGACCTGGGCGTCTTCGAAGAAGGTCGCGTCGACCGGGCCCGTGCTGTCGTCGAGGGTCACGAACACCACCCGCCGGCCGGAGCGGATCGGTGGGGTCTGGGTGGCGACCTTGACGCCGGCGACGAGCACACCCTGGGAGCTGCGACAGCCGAGCAGGTCGCGGGCGTGGGTGCTGCCCAGCTCGCGCAGAAACGGCGCGTAGGCGTCGAGGACATGGGCGCTGACGTCGAGGCCGAGTACGTCGAGCTCGGCGCGGGTGCGCTCGGCCTGGGTCATCTCCGGCAGCCCACTGGGGGCGGTCCGCTCGGGGGCGTCACCGAGGTCGAGAGCGAGCTGCATGTCGGCGGGCGGCGGGGTCGCGGCCGCTTGCGACTGCTTGGCCTGCCTACTGCGTACGTCGTCGAGGTCGGTGACCGGGATGGCCTGTTTTCCCTTACGGGAGCGGGGATGTGCGCGTTGGACGGAGCGGGACCAACGCTCGAGGTCGGTGACCTGGAGCAGCAGGTCGCGCCGGGTGACCTGACCGCGGCGGCGACCCGGGATGGCGGAGCCCAGGCCGTAGAGGGAGTCGAAACCGCCGGCGACCACCAGTCGCTCGACGATCGGCCGGGACACCGCCGTCCGGTGCCAGAAGTCCGACAGACTCGCGTAGGGCCGGCCGGCGACGATCCTCGCGATCTCGGCCGCCGAGATGCCGCGGACGTCCGACAGCCCGATCCGGATCCCGTGCCCGCGGCCGTCGGGCAGCCGCAGCGGTGCATCCTCCCGGGGACCCAACCCCCTCGGCGGGGCGCCGAGGATCGCGGGCGGGGGCTCGTCCAGGAAGCCGACCCGTTCCACGGCGTAGCCCTCCTGGGAGGCGTTCACGTCGAGGGACAGCACCGAGATCCCGAACTGGCGGGCGTCGTCGAGGATGAGGCGCTTGGGGTACATGCCGGGGTCGTGGGTGAGGACCCCGGCCAGGAAGGCCGCCGGGTGGTGCGCCTTGAGCCAGGCCGACTGGTAGGTGGGCAGGGCGAAGGCGGCGGCGTGCGCCTTGCAGAAACCGAAGGAGCCGAAGGCCTTCAGCACCTCCCAGACCTGCTCGACGAGATCGCGGGGGTAGCCCTTGGCGAGGGCGCGCGGCACGAACCAGACCTTGATCTCCTCCTGCCCCTCGGGGCTGCCCAGGGTGCGGCGGATCTCGTCGGCCTCGGCGAGGGTGCAGCCGGTCATGGTCGCCACGACCATGAGAACCTGCTCGTGGAAGACCACGACGCCGTAGGTCTGCTCGAGGGCCGGCTTGAGATCCTCGTGCAGGTAGACCGGAGCGTTCCAGCCCTGCCTGGCCAGCAGGAACGGCCGGATCATGTCGCTCTTCACCGGCCCGGGCGGAACAGCGAGATGTCGGTGATGAGATCCTCGAAGGTCTCGGGCGCAAACTTCCCGACCAGCTCCCGCTGGCCCGGCGACTCGATCTGGAAGACCCCGAGGGTCTTGGTCGAGCAGATCAGCTCGAAGGTCCGCGGGTCGTCGCGAGGGCCCGCGTCGATGTCGACCTTCTCCCCATCGACCCGCTCGACTTCCCTTATGGCGTAGGCCATAGCGGACTGCATCCGGATGCCGAGCACGTCGAGCTTGAGCAGCCCGAGGGCCTCCACGTCGTCCTTGTCGAACTGGCTCATCGGGAAGCC
>JANOTZ010000391.1:0-6347 GCA_031416735.1 Frankiales bacterium | reverse complement strand
ACCTGCTCGAGGAGCTCGCCGTGACGTTCTGGGGTCCCTCTTTCGAAGACCTTCAGCAGACCGACCCTGAGATCGCGGGGGTCGTGCTCGACGAGCTCACCCGCCTGCGCGCAGGGCTTCAGCTCATCGCGAGCGAGAACTACACGAGCACGTCGGTGCTGGCCGCGCTCGGGAGCACGCTGAGCAACAAGTACGCCGAGGGCTACCCCGGCAAGCGCTACTACGGCGGCTGCGAGGTCGTCGACGTCGCCGAGGAGATCGGCATCGCGCGGGCCAAGGAGCTGTTCGGCGCCGAGCACGCCAACCTGCAGCCGCACTCCGGCGCCAGCGCCAACATGGCCGTCTACGGCGCGTTCCTGCAGCCCGGCGACACCGTGCTCGGGATGTCGCTGCCGCACGGTGGCCACCTCACGCACGGCACCAAGGTGAGCTTCAGCGGCAAGTGGTTCAACGCGGTGCACTACGGCGTGGCCAAGGACACTGAGGACATCGACTACGACCAGGCCCGTGACCTGGCCCGCGAGCACCGTCCGAAGATGATCATCTGCGGTGGCTCTGCCATCCCGCGGCTCATCGACTTCAAGGCCTTCCGCGAGATCGCCGACGAGGTCGGCGCGATCTTGCTGGTCGACGCCGCCCACTTCATCGGCCTGGTGGCCGGCAAGGCGATTCCGAGCCCGGTTCCCTACGCCGACGTGGTGACCTTCACGACCCACAAGGTGCTGCGCGGCCCCCGCGGTGGCATGTTCGTCTGCAAGGCCGAGCACGCCGCCAAGCTCGACAAGGCTGTCTTCCCGATGATGCAGGGCGGGCCGCTGATGCACGCGGTCGCGGCCAAGGCGGTGGCGCTGAAGGAGGCGTCGACGCCCGCCTACCAGAGCTACACCAAGCAGGTCATCGCCAACAGCATCGCCCTCACCGACGCGCTCGCGGCCGAGGGGATGCGCCCGGTCACCGGGGGCACCGACACCCACCTGTCGCTGCTGGACCTGCAGGGCATCGGGGTCACCGGCCAGCAGGCTGAGGCCCGCTGCGCCGCCGCCGGCATCGTGCTCAACAAGAACGCCATCCCCTACGACCCGCAGCCGCCGTCGGTGGCGTCCGGCATCCGGGTCGGCACCCCGAGCGTCACGACCCAGGGGATGGGCGAGGGCGACATGAAGGAGATCGCCGGTCTGATCGGCCGGGCGGTCCGCGACGAGCACGGCACCGCAGCCGAGGAGATCCGGACCGGTGTCTCCGCGCTGGTCGAGGCGCACCCCGCCTACGCGCGCACCACCCGCTAACGTCCGGCTGTGCGTGAGTACCTGCTCGTCATGTGCGTGGCCGCTGGGGTGACCTGGCTGCTCACGCCCCTGGCGCGCCGGTTCGCGATCCGCTTCGGTGCGATGGCGGAGGTGCGGGACCGTGACGTGCACGCCATCCCGACCCCGCGCCTCGGTGGTCTCGCCATGTACGGCGGGATCTGCGCCGCCTTCGCAGTGGCCCACTCCCTCCCGGCACTGAGCGCCATCTTCAAGTACTCCGACGTGCAAGCGCTCGTCATCGCCGGTGGCGTCATCACCCTGCTCGGCTTCGTGGACGACCGATGGCAGCTCGACGCCATCACCAAGCTGGCCGGCCAGACGGTCGCCGCGGGCATCATGGTCCTGCTCGGGCTGCAGCTGCTCACCATCACGCTGCCCGGGGTGGGGGCGATCAGCCTCGGGCCCGAGGGCGTGCCGCTCACCGTCCTGTTGGTGCTGTTCACGGTCAACGCCGTCAACTTCATCGACGGCCTGGACGGTCTGCTCGCGGGTGTCGGGGCGATCGCGGCGCTGGCGCTGTTCGCCTTCTCCTACTCGCTGTCCAGCGGCCGGGTGACTTTCGGCGTCGCCCAGGAGCGCATCAGTGCCCCGACCCTGATCGCGGTGGTCCTGGCCGGTGCCTGCCTGGGCTTCCTGCCGCACAACTTCAACCCGGCCCGGGTCTTCATGGGCGACTCCGGCTCGATGCTGGTGGGCCTGATGCTCGCCGCGTCGGTCACCTCGCTGATGGGCCAGTTCAACTTCTCCAACCTGCCAGCCAAGGCTGCCTTCCCGGTGCTGCTCCCGGTGCTCCTGCCGCTGGCCGTGCTGGCCGTGCCCGCCATCGACCTGCTCCTGGCCGTCATCCGAAGAACCAGAGCGGGGCGCAGCCCGTTCGCCCCCGACAAGATGCACCTGCACCACCGGCTGCTGGAGATCGGCCACAGCCACACCAGGGCGGTGCTCATCATGTACTTCTGGACGGCGCTGCTGGCCTTCTCCTTCGTGGCGGTATCGGTGACCGGCCCGCTCATGGTGGTGGGCGTCGCCGCCTCGATCGCCGTGGTCGGCTTGGTCGTGCTCAACCTGCCGCGGCTGAAGGCCGCCCGCTCGGGCCCGCCGTGATTCTGGCCCAGCGCAACCGCACCGCCACCTTGACCACGACCGTGGCGGGGCTGCTCGCCGTACTCCTGTCGTGGGTGCTGGTGGGCGGGGAAGGGCCCGGGTCGGCGTTGCTGGGACTGGTGATGGTGGTGGTGTTCTTCACCGCCGGGTCGTTGCCGTTCGTGGTGGTCGGCGACGGGGAGCGGCCGGCCTTCGCCTTCATCGTGCTGGGGATGACCTACGTGCTGCGGATCCTGCTGGGGGTCGCGGTCTATGCCACGGCGACGCAGTCGGAGTCGGTGGACAGCCTGGTGGTGGGACTGACCGTCATCGGGTGCGCGCTGGTCTGGGTCAACACCCAGGTGGTGCTCGGGCTCTCGCGCAAGCACCAGCCGACCCTTGACCTGTGACAGCCCAGACCTGTGACACCCCCGCAACAGGGGCAAAAGTCCGCTCCGGTAGGCTTCTCTGCGATGTCCTCCGGTGCTGACAACAGCCCTCCAGACCCCGCGGATCCCACGGGTGAAGAGGCTGCGCGACGTGCCGACAGGAAGTCCGCGGACGATGCCTGGGCGGCCACTGGCCTGCTGATCTCGGGGGTCGCCGTGTGGGGCGGAGCCGGCTATCTCGTCAGCGAGTGGCTCCACAACCAGGTGTTCGTGATGCTCGGGCTGCTGCTCGGGACCGGCACCGCGCTGTATGGAATCTGGTTTCGCTATGGTAGGTCGTGATCGCCGCCGGGTCGGCCTGTGTGCTGTGTCTCCGGTGATCTTGCCTTCCACCCGATCTGAAGGGACGTCGTGAGCTTCCTGCTCGCCTCGGCTGAGGGCTCTGAGAAAGAGGGCTTCGTCAGCCCCGGCCCCGGCGACTTCGAGTTCCCGGGCATCTTCAGCCACGACTCGTGGTTCACGAAGCCGATCCTCATCGTCATCGTCGCCACCATCATCGTGGGCGTGCTGTTCTACCTCGCCGCCCGCCGCGCCTCTGTTGTGCCCTCCAAGGGCCAGTTCGCCGGTGAGTCGCTCTACGGCTTCGTCCGCAACGACATCGCGCTGGACGCGATCGGCCACCGCGACGGCATGCGCTTCGTGCCCTACCTCGCGACGCTGTTCACCTTCATCGCGATCCTCAACCTCTCGGGCATCGTGCCGTTCGTGCAGTTCCCGGCGACCGCCCGCATCTCCTTCCCGCTGGTGCTGGCGCTCATCTCCTGGGTCATCTACCTGTACCTCGGGATCAGCAAGCACGGCTTCGTGAAGTACTTCAAGAACATGATGTTCCCGGCCGGTGTCCCGTGGCCGGTCTACATCCTGCTCGCGCCGATCGAGTTCTTCTCGACCGTGATCGTGCGCCCGCTGACGCTCACCCTCCGACTCACCTTCAACATGTTCGCGGGGCACCTGGTGCTCCTGCTGTTCGTGCTCGGTGGTGAGTTCCTGCTCAAGGACTACGGCGGCGTCGTCGGCATCGCGGCCGGCTCCATCTCGATCTTCGGCAGCATCGTCCTCACCTTCTTCGAGGGCTTCGTCCAGCTGCTGCAGGCCTACGTCTTCACCCTTCTGACCGCCCTCTACATCGGCGGCGCACTGGCGGACGAGCACTAGCCCGTCCTCCGCGCAGTTCCTCCGAAATACCTCCTCTGAAAGGGAAAGCAATGGAAGGCACGATCAACGGCAGCCTGAACATGATTGGTTACGGCCTCGCCGCAATCGGTCCCGGCGTCGGCATCGGTCTGATCTTCGCCGCGTACATCAGCGGTGTTGCCCGCCAGCCCGAGTCGCGCGGCATGCTGCAGAGCATCGCCATCCTCGGCTTCGCCCTCGCTGAGGCCCTCGCCATCATCGGCATCGGTCTCGCCTTCGCCCTCAAGTAGTCATGGCTCTCCACACCGTGCTCCGGCTTGCTGCGGAGGCCAAGGAGCCCAGTCCCCTCATGCCGCACATGGCCGAGGTGATCGTCGGGCTCGTGGCCTTCACGCTGCTGTTCCTGTTCCTGCGTGCCAAGGTCTTCCCGATGTTCGAGAAGGCCTACGCAGACCGGGCAGCGGCGATCGAGGGCGGCATCAAGCGCGCCGAAGAGGCGCAGGCCGAGGCCAACGCCGCACTGGAGCAGTACAAGGCGCAGCTCGCCGAGGCTCGGGCCGAGGCGGCCCGGATCCGCGACGAGGCTCGTGAGCAGGGCAAGCAGATCGTCGACCAGCTGACCGCGGAGGCGCGGGAAGCCGCGGCCCGCATCACCGCTCGCGGTGAGGAGCACCTGGCTGCCGAACGGCAGCAGGTGGTCACGCAGCTGCGCGGCGAGATCGGCCGCATCGCGGTCGAGCTGGCCGAGCGCGTCGTGGGCGAGTCCCTCGCCGACGACGAGCGGCAGCGGCGGGTCGTCGACCGGTTCCTCGCGGAGCTGGAGCAGAGCCAGAACTCGGGGACGGCCTCCTGATGCAGGGCGCCAGCCGCGAGGCACTGCACCAGGTCCGGGAGCGCCTCACCGCGCTCCGGGGCGAGCTGCCGGACGCCGCGGGCATGTCCACGGTGGCCGAAGGCCTGTTCTCCGTGGTGCGCCTGCTCGACCAGGAGGGCAACCTGAGGCGCACCCTCGGGGACCCCGCTCTGGAGGCGCAGGCCAAGGAACAGCTCGTCGACGGGCTGTTCGCCAGCCAGCTCGACGCGCTGCCTCTGGGCCTGCTCAAGGAGACGGTCGTCAAGCGCTGGAGCTCCCCGCGCGACCAGGTCGACGCCCTCGAGATCTTGGCCGTCACGGCCGTGTTTTTCGTGGCCGAGGCCGACGGTGAGCTCGACGAGGTCGAGGACGAGCTGTTCCGGTTCGCCCGCACGGTCTCGCGCGAGCCTGAGCTGCGCGCGGTCCTCACCGACCGCGGGCTCGACGTCGAGCGCAAGCGGGCACTGCTCGACGGCCTGCTCGACGGCAAGGTCAAGAGCGGCACGAAGCGCATCGTCAACGCGCTGGTGCTCACCCCTCGGGGACGCACCCTCGAGGACGGTCTGGAGGACTACGCCGGCCTTGCCGCCGACGTGCGCTCCCGGGCCCTGGCCACGGTCACCTCTGCCGTGCCTCTCGACGACGCCCAGCGCGAGCGGCTCGCCGCCTCGCTGTCCGCGCAGCTCGGCCGTCAGGTCCAGCTGCAGGTCGAGGTCGACCCGGCAGTCGTCGGCGGCATCGTCGTCCTGGTGGGCGACGAGATCATCGACGGCTCCACCCGGCACCGGCTGGCCGAGGCCCGCCGCCGCCTCAGCTAGACCACACACACGTTCTCTCGCCGTACCGAAGAAGAAAGCAGGAGTCATGACGGAGCTCAGCATCCGCCCTGAGGAGATCCGCGACGCGATCGAGCGCTACGTCTCGTCGTACACGCCGGAGACCACCCGCGAAGAGGTCGGGCGGGTCATCGAGACCGGCGACGGCATCGCCCGGGTCGAGGGCCTGCAGGCCACCATGACCAACGAGCTGCTGACGTTCGAGGGCGGCGTGCTGGGTCTGGCGCTGAACCTCGACGAGCGCGAGATCGGTTGCGTCATCCTCGGCGACGCCCACCACATCGAGGAGGGCCAGGAGGTCCGCCGTACCGGCGAGGTGCTGTCCGCCCCCGTCGGCGACGGCTTCCTCGGTCGCGTCGTCGACCCGCTCGGCAACCCGATCGACGGCAAGGGCGAGATCGTCGCCGAGGGCCGTCGCATCCTGGAGCTGCAGGCCCCCACCGTGGTCCAGCGCCAGCCCGTCACCGAGCCGCTGCAGACCGGCATCAAGGCCATCGACGCCATGACGCCGATCGGTCGCGGTCAGCGCCAGCTCATCATCGGTGACCGCCAGACCGGCAAGACCGCCATCGCGCTCGACGCGATCATCAACCAGCGCGACAACTGGAAGAGCGGCGACCCGAAGAAGCAGGTCAAGTGCATCTACGTCGCCATCGGCCAGAAGGGCTCGACGATCAGCGAGCTC
>JANOTZ010000390.1:0-4253 GCA_031416735.1 Frankiales bacterium | reverse complement strand
GAGGGGGGCCGGGAGGGAGGGAGAGGGGGGCCGGGAGGGAGGGAGGCCGGGAGGGGGAGGAAGCCGTGGGCGGTCGGCTCAGGCCGCAAGACGGCACGGCGGGTCGACGCGCGGTTTCCCTTGCAGCAGCGGGCTCCTGGGGACAAGACGTAACCCAGGCGGGTCGCCCAGCCCGCGTGCCTGGCGGGACCGGACCGCGGCGAACAGCTCCTGGTGGAAGGTCAGCGGGTTGGCGCGATAGCGCGTCGGAGTGACGTGGCACAGCTCGGCACCCGCCGCGGTGAAGCCTGCGTGCCGCAGCAGGGTGGCGTCGAGCAGGCCCGCTTCCTCATGCGCCTCCTTGCTGTCCACCTCACCTCCGACGCCGGTGCCGACCAGCCACACGTCGGCGATCCCCAGGAGCTTGCCGTCCAGCCACACCTCGACGTTGCAGTAGAAGGGAAGGTCGTAGCCCAGTAGATCGTCGACGAGCTCCGCCTCAGGGGGTGATGCGGCACCCCGCTGCGCATCGAGGCAGGCGCGCCGCAGCAGCACGCTGTCGCGCACCGCTCCTCCGTCGAGCACCCCGAGCACTTCCTCCACAGTGCAGCGCTTGTCCGCCACTGCCCCCAGCACCAACCCGCGGATGTCCCGCAGGCAGGACGTGTCGAACCACTCGCGCCGACCTCGCGTCGGCGCCTGACCGAGGGACGCCTTGCGCACCGCCAGCACCTGATGCGCTGCATCCACGACGACCCGCGCTATCGGAGGGATCGGCAGTCCTTCCCAGGCGTTGGTCGCCAGATCGGGCAACGCCCGCGTCCGTCGTACAAGCACCAGTCCCTCTGAACCACGCCGCCGTGCCTGCGGTGCGACGAGTGCCATGGCGCCGGGCAGATCGGGCACCCACCTCAGACCGACGGCTCGGGCCACGAGGAGGCCGGTGATCACCGCGCCCGGACCGGCGTGCTTGGCGGCGACGTGCGCCAACGTCGGCGGCGTGAGCGGCTCCCGGTGCGTGACGTAGACGCCGCGCACTGGGCGTTGCCAATGTGCCCTCAACGCCGCCTTGACGGTGTCGGGGTCGACGCCGGCGAGGCGCAGTTCCGGTGCGGCGACGACGTTGTGGGTGTCGGCGCCCAGATCATGCGCGAGGGCGAAGAGGTCCTTGAGGAGCATGTACCCATGACAGTGGCCCAGGGAGGTCGGCAGGGTCAGCCGGCGACATCTGTGGAGGGGCGCAGACCCTGTGGGCAAGTCTGCAGCGGCCCTGCCCCCCCGAATGAACGGAATCGGAAGGGCTGCCGGAAGGCCTTGGGACGCCCCTTCCGGTTCCGTTCATTTCGGGGGGTACGGCGGAAGGCGGGGGTGACGTGAGGGGGTGAGGTCAGGGGGGTGACGTGAGGGGGTGAGGTCAGGGGGGTGACGTGAGGGGGTGAGGTGAGGGGATGAGGTCAGGGGGTGATGCGGGCGGCGCCGGCGGCGATGCGCTCGTCGGTGGCGGTCAGCGCCAGCCGCACGTGCCGCCCGCCGGCAGCGCCGTAGAAGGCGCCCGGAGCGGCCAGGATGCCCAGGGACGCCAGCCACGCGACCGTCTCCCAGCAGTCCTCGTCGCGGGTCACCCACAGATAGAGCCCGGCCTCGGAGTGGTCAACCCGGAAGCCGGCCCCGAGGACAGCCGCGAGCAGCACCGACCGGCGCGCGCGGTACAACGATTTCTGCACAGCCACGTGGGAGTCGTCCGCAAGCGCCGCGACCGTGGCGGCCTGCACCGGGGCGGGGGGCAACAGCCCGATGTGCTTGCGCGCCTCGACGAGCAGGGCCACGACCGAAGCGTCCCCGACCGCGAACCCGGACCGGTAGCCGGCCAGGTTGGAGCGCTTGGACAGCGAGTGCAGGGACAGCACCCCGTCGACGGAGGAGCCGCAGACCGACGGGTGCAGGACCGAGACCGGCTCGGCCTCCCAGCCCAGCTCGAGATAGCACTCGTCGGAGGCGATGAGCACCCCGTGTTGCCGCCCCCACGCGACGATGTCGGCCAGCTTCGACGCGGACAGCACCTCGCCGTGCGGGTTGCCGGGACTGTTGATCCAGACCATCCCCACACCGCGAGGGTCCTGGGCGGTCACGTCCGAGACGGGCACCGGCGTGCAGCCGGCCAGCCGGGCGCCGACGTCATAGGTCGGGTAGGCCAGCGCCGGGATGAGCACCGTGCACCCCGACAGCCCGAGCAGCGACGGCAGCAGCGATACGAGCTCCTTGCTGCCGATCGTGGGGACGACGTTCGCCTCGGTGACGAGGGCCCCCAATCGCCGTACAGACCAGTCGACGAGGGACTGGCGCAGGGCAGGAGTCCCGATGGTCAGCGGATAGCCGGGCGCGTCGGCGGCCGCCCGCAGCGCGTCCTGGACGATCGCGGGGGTCGGGTCGACGGGCGTGCCGATCGAGAGGTCGACGATGCCGCCGGGATGGGCACGGGCCTTCAGGCTGTACGGCGCAAGCTGGTCCCACGGGAAGACGGGGAGCGCTGCCTTGGCCGCCCAGCCGAGCACTAGAGCCCTTCGGTGTTCTGACCGACGGGGACGGCCATGACGACCGGGTGGTCGAGGTCGACCGGGCCGACCTTGGAGGCGCCGCCGGGGCTGCCGATGGTGGTCGTCTCGGTGAAGAAGTCGACGTTGGCCCGGTAGTAGTCCTTCCACTTCGCGGGGGTGTCGTCCTCATAGAAGATCGCCTCGACGGGGCAGACCGGCTCGCAGGCACCGCAGTCGACGCACTCGTCGGGGTGGATGTAGAGCGACCGCTTGCCCTCGTAGATGCAGTCGACGGGGCACTCCTCGATGCACCCCTTGTCCTTGACGTCGACGCAGGGCTCGGCGATCACGTAGGTCACTGCAGGGGTTCCTCTCAAAGCGCGGGTTGCGCCCCTAGTCTTTCAGTTGTGGAGTCCGAAAGGTCAACCGGGGTGCGGTTCACCATCGACGTGGGCCCCGGCGACTCCGGCATCCGGATCACGCTGCGCCGCAAGTTGGCTGAGGGCGGGTACGGCGATGTCCTCGGACAGCTGCTCTCGTGGGCCGACGGGGTGGTCCGGGTGGAGCGCCGCGACGGGACGGTGGTCGAGGTGGCTGCCGGCGATGTGGTCGCCGCCAAGCGGATCCCGCCCCCACCCGTCCGCCGCCCGCGTCCCCACCCGTCAGGCATAGGCCTGGACTCGCTCCCGTGAGGTGACTATATTTATGGTCATGATGACGACGTCGCTCGCCGATGCCAAAGCCAACCTCTCCGCCTACGTGAGCCAGGTCGAGCGCGAGCGGGCCCGCGTCACCATCACCAAGAAGGGTCGTCCGGCAGCAGTCGTTCTCTCCGTCGACGACCTCGCAAGCCTGGAGGAGACGATCTCGGTGCTGGGCAGCAGCGACACCATGGCCGCCCTTGTCGAAGCCCGAGGCGACATCTCCGCCAACCGACTCACCAGTGCTGAGGACATGAGCGCCCTCGTGGCCGCGCGTCGCGGGTGACCTACGTCGTGGAGTTCGCGGCGCCGGCGCGGCGCGCCCTGTCGGAGCAGTTGCCGGAGGCTGTTGCCGCTGCCGCGCTCGAGTTGTGCCTCGGCGGGCTGGCTGAGAACCCTCGGCGCGTGGGCAAGCAGCTGCGGCCGCCCCTTGCTGACATCTGGAGCGCCCGGCGTGGGGACTACCGGGTTCTCTACAGCATCGACGAGGACGAGCAACGCGTCGTGGTCCAGGCCGTCGAGCACCGCCGCGACGCCTACCGATGACCACCGCACAATGACCACGGCCTCGCGGGCGCTGTTCGCCGAGACGGTGCGCACCGAGCCGGTCGACGTGGCCCGCGCCTGCCTGCTGGTGGGCTGCGAGGTCGAGCCGGACCTCGACCTCGACGCGTCCCTCGCGGTGCTCGACGCGCTGGCGGCAACAGCCCGGCCCTACGTCGCGCGGCTCGGGCCGGCCGAGGGGCTGCGCCAGTCGCTCGGTCAGGAGGCGGGGTTCAAGGGGTCGGCCGCCGACTACGAGGACGTCCGCTCCTCCTTGCTCCACGAGGTGTTGCGCCGCGGCCGGGGCCTGCCCATCCTGCTGTAGGTGGTGTGGTGCGAGGTGGCGGCCCGCCTCGACGTCCCCGCCGTACCCCTGGGTCTTCCCGGGCACGTGCTGGTGCTGATGGACGACGTCGTGGTCGACCCGTTCCGGGGCGGGCGCGTCGCGGAGGCCCCTGCCGAGCCGGTGCTGCCGCCGGTGGACCTGCTGCTGCGG
>JANOTZ010000389.1:0-2294 GCA_031416735.1 Frankiales bacterium | reverse complement strand
CGGCCAGGGCCTCGACGATCGGTACCTGGCGCAGCCCGGCCCGGCTCTTGGGTTCCTCCCGGAGCAGTCGGGGCTGTCGTGAGTTGACCTCGGTGAGATTGGCCCGGACGCTGATGCGCCGGGCGGCAAGGTCGATGTCGTCACGGGACAGTGCAAGCAGCTCACCGAGCCGCAGTCCGGTGAACAACGCGGTGGCGATCGCACACTGCCACTCGGTCGGCGTCGCGTCGATCATGGCGAATGCCTCGTCGATGGACAGGATCGCAGGTTGTCGGGAGTAGGCCCGTGGCATCCGGACCCCGAGCAGCGGCAAGGTGTCGAGATGCCCGTCGATCTGGGCGGCCCGCAGGCAGCTGCGCAACACGGCGATGTGTTGCCGGACCGAGCTGGCGGCCAGTGGGCCGGCGACCTGCTCGGCCACCCAAGTCCGTACCAGCTGGGGGTGGATCTTGGGCAGCACAAGCGATCCGAAGACCGGCAGCAGCTGGCGGCGCAGGATGCTGCGGTAGCGGTAGCGGGTCTGCTCCTTGAGCGGCGCGACCTCGATCCAGTCGGCCGCGAAGGTCGCGAACGTCGTGGTCGACGGGGCCTGGTAGGTCCCGAGCGCCAGCTGGTCGTCGATCCGGCGCTTGAACGCCTCCGCCTCGGCCAGGGTGTCACCGGCCTTGCGGGAGTACTGCCGGCCGGTGTGGTCGCGCCAGGTGTAGGTGAAGACCGCGCCGCGGCCGCGGATCCCGGCCGGCAGCCTGCGCCGCGAGCTCATCGTTGGCCACTTGAAGCAGTCATGACCTCACCATGACGCTGACTTGGGGCAGCTTCGGGCCCCCACCGGGAGCCAAATCTGACCGAGGGATTATTTGCGGGCGCAAGGGCCGAGCGTGAAAGTTGTGAGCATGATCTTGGTCGGGCCGTCATATCCCTCGGTCAGGGCCGCATTGCACCCCGTCTGACCTGGGCTTTCTCCAGTGGGGCGGGTCGGGCTCGAACCGACGACCGAGGGATTATGAGCCGGAAATGGCCCATTCCTTCCTGTGTCATCCGGTGTCGTCTGGTGGCGAGAATGCCTGTGCAGTATGGCATCTCGCTGCCGGCTCATGTCAACGCGTCTTCTCGAGTGGTCCCGAGTTTGTGAGCATTTTGTGAGCACGCCCGGTCGCATTTCTCGGTCATCGCTTGGAGTCCCACCGACGGTAGGGTTCGTCCGTGAGCAGGCCGGACGACGAGAAAGACTGCGTCGCTCTGCCCGAGAGCCTGATCGACAGCGCCCGCTCGGAGGCCAGCTCGCAGGACTTCTTATCGTCCGTCGCGGAGAACCTTCGGCTGGCTGAGCACATGGCTGACCTCGACGAGTTCCTGGCCAGCCACGCGGCCGACCACGGCCAGATCCCGAACGATGTCGTGAACGAAGTGCGCCAAGCTTGGCCGAACGGCACTGCGCTATAGCCTCGCCCCGCCCAGTTCACGAGGCCTACTCTGCCGGTCATGCATCTATGGGTTGAGGCTGGGACCTACGCACTCGCCGTCCTCGCTGCCGTCATCCTGGGTGGCGCCGTCGGTGGTGGAGCCCTCGCGGCAGGAGCGGGCGTCACCGCTCTCGTCGTTGCGACCTACGTCGCCCTCCTGCGTGATCAGGGCCGCCCGAGCGGCGCGTCGCTCGCCGACGCGCAGCGGACTGGAGCAATGCCAAGAGCCAAGCCACTGTCGGCGGCGGTCTCGTGAACGTCGCAGCGGCCTACTTGCGCCTACGTCGGGCACGACAACACAGGTAGCCGCGACCGCGACGAGTCGGCGTTCTCCGCTGTCGAGGACCGCTTCGACCCAGTCGCCCGAGTCGTCAGCGGCAGGTGCCGTTCCAGCCCCGCGAGCGGCTGACAATGCCCGTGCCGCCATGCGCCGCGAGCTTTCAGCCTCTGAGGACGGCCCGGCCACATGTGAGGCTGACAACTCGTGGGAACGGGCGGTTCCCCGAAGAAGGGCAGCTATCTTCGGACACGGCCAGTTGACGGGACGGTGGCCAGCAGGCGCTCTTCGATGTCGGAGCGCAGGCGCTTCGCGCCTCGTGGGTGCCATCCGGGTCATGATGTAGGCGTGCATCTTCCGGGCAGGGCCGAGATCGCCGATGCGCTTGTTGCCGAGTACCAGGCAACGGCTTCTCAGATCTCGAACGTTGTGGCGCAGGTCTACCTCTTTCGTACGCTTGCCTTGGCAGTTCCCGTCGGCGCGGTGATCGGCAACGTCCAGGCGCTTGCCTCGGTTCGACCGATCTTCTTCGGTGGGCTCATCGCACTGCTCGT
>JANOTZ010000388.1:0-11100 GCA_031416735.1 Frankiales bacterium | reverse complement strand
GACCGGACACCAGCGCCTCCTGGCCGGACACCAGCGCCTCCTGGCCGGACACCAGCGCCTCCTGACACCCGGCCATGCCCGGGTTCGCGCCAGCCTCAGAGGTGCCGGAACATCACGTGCAGGCCGACCAAGCCGTGTCGCGGGTGGTCGAAAGCCTCGGGTGCGGTGCCCAGGATCTGGAAGCCGAGCGACTGCCACAGCTGTACGGCCACCGTGTTGGTCTCCACGACCGCGTTGAACTGCATGCTCCGGTAGCCGGCCTTGCGGGCCCAGTCGACCGCGAACTCGCCCAGCGCCCGGCCGACCCCGCGGCCTTGAACCGAAGGGTGGACCATGAAGCTGCTGGTGGCCACATGGGCGCCCCGGCCGGGACGGTTGGGTCCCATCTTGGCCGAGCCGACAACCGTGTCGCCGTCGACCGCGACCACGGTGACACCGGGCGGCTGCTCCATCCACCAGGGTCGGGCCGCATCGAGCGACAGCCCGGCGGGGAAGGCGTAGGTCTCGCCCGCCTCGACGATGGCGGCGAAGAAGGGGTAGATAGCAGGCCAGTCCTGCTCGTCGGCCGTTCGGATCCGCACGGCAGGCCTACTCCTTGACGGAGAGCTCCACCCTGAGGGGGCCGAGCTTCAGGGCCTTGCCGGGCCCCACTTCGGCGCGGACGACCTTCGGACGCGACCAGCGCAGGGGCGTCCACAGGAACGACACGGCCGGCGTCACGTTGTGCAGGTCCTGTGGCAGGTCGGCCGGCTCGAGGTCCGGAAACGTCGGCGCTTCCAGGGGCGGCGGCGTGAGGTCGGACAGCAGGTCGGCCGTGAGGTCGGCCTGCAGGTCGGAACGACGATCCTTGGCGGTCATGGAGCAGCCCTTCGGGAAGCAGCGGGGTCGGTGGTCATCGGGGCAGCGCCCCATAAGCGGTGAGGACGTCCTCGGCCAGCGCGGCATAGGCCAGCGCTACCGGTGAAGTGGGCGCCGTGAGGACGACGGGTCGCTTGGCGAGGGTGCCGGAAGGCACCCGGCGGGAGAGCGGGATGCGGGTCGGCAGCAACGGCAGGTCGGTGCCCTCGAGCGCACCGAGGACCTCACGGGCCGCCTTGCCGTCCTTGTCCCACAGCGAGCAGGCCACGCCGACGAGCTGCGCGGAGGTGTTCTCGAAACGCCGGTGCTGCTCCAGGAACGCCGTCACCCGGGCGGCGCCGAGCGCCGAGCCCGGGTCGCTGGTGAACACGGTCAGGACTGCGTCGGCGGCGCAGACCGCCGAGAGGGTGAGGTTGCCGAGATCGCCGTGGGTGTCGAGGATCACATGGTCATAGGAGCCGAGCAGCGGCCGGAGCACCCGACGGATGCCGGTGACGATGCCGCCCTGCGCGGCGAGGGTCATGCCGACCTGCTCCAAGGACGGGTGCGCGGGTAGCACGTCCAGGCCGGGGGCCACATCGGTGCGAACCACGGCGCACGGGTCAGCTTCGGGGTCCTCCAGCAGGCCCGCGAGGGAGTCCTCGCGCGACTTGGCGACGACGCCGAAGGCGCGACCCAGCGAGTCCTGCGGGTCGGCGTCGACGACGAGCACGCGTCCGGTGCGCGCAAGCACGGCGGCGAGGTTGGCGGCGATCGAGGTCTTCCCGACCCCGCCCTTGGACGAGCAGACGGCCAGTTTCATGCCTGAGAACCTCGAGTCGGTCGGAGCACGATGACGAGCAGGACAGCGGCGGTGATCTGCAGCAGCAGCCGCCCGAACGAGCCGAGGTCGAGCGCCCGCGCGGCAAGAGTGCCGAGCAGGCCCCCGGCCACACCGACGAGCGACGTGAACAAGCAGCCCATCGGACCGCTTCCCGGAGCGATCATCCGGGCGACGGCGCCCAGGACCAACCCGAGGAACAAGGTGGTGAGCAGGGCCGTGACGGTGGCCCCGATGAACGGGAGCACGACAAAGAGCGCCAGGCACAGGAGCAGCAGCGCGACGAGCACAACGCCCAGGATAAGGCTTGCGTGTTACGGATAGCGTTGCGGACGTGAGCCTGTCCGTGCGTGTCATCCCCTGTCTCGACGTCGACGGTGGACGCGTGGTGAAGGGGGTCAACTTCACCGACCTCGTCGACGCGGGGGATCCGGTCGAGATGGCCCGGGTCTACGACGCTGAGGGCGCCGACGAGTTGATCTTCCTCGACATCACCGCGAGCTCGGGCTCGCGGGAGACGACCTACGACGTCGTACGGCGTACGGCCGAACAGGTGTTCATCCCCCTCACCGTCGGTGGCGGGGTGCGCAGCACCGAGGACGTCGACCGCCTGCTGCGCGCCGGTGCGGACAAGGTCGGGGTCAACACCGCCGGCATCGCCCGCCCTGAGCTGCTCAGTGAGATCGCCCAGCGGTTCGGCTCCCAGGTGCTGGTGCTCAGCGTCGACGCGCGACGCGCGCCCGGCACCCCGAGCGGCTTCGAGGTCACCACCCACGGTGGCCGGCAGGGCACCGGCCTCGACGCGGTCGAGTGGGCCCGGCGGGGACAGGAGCTCGGCGTCGGGGAGATCCTGCTGAACTCGATGGACGCGGACGGCACCCGGCGCGGCTACGACGTCGCCCTGCTCCAGGCGGTCCGCAAGGTGGTCACCGTCCCGGTGATCGCCAGTGGTGGTGCCGGGTCGGTCGAGGACTTCGCCCCCGCCGTCGCGGCCGGCGCCGACGCGGTGCTCGCGGCCAGCGTCTTCCACTTCGGACAGCTGCGGATCGGCGACGTCAAGCAGGCCCTGAGTGCCGCTGGGTACCCCGTCCGGTGACCGCCGATCCGCCCAGGGTGATCCGGCGCGGCCTCGGCATCCTCTGGATCGCCGTCAAGGAGGAGCCGAAGATCTTCGCTCTGTCCGCCGTCGGAAGCGCGGTGTTCGGCGCGATGACCATCGCGCAGGCCTACGTCTTCGGGCACATCACGAGCACCGTCATCGCGCCGTCCATCGAGAAGGGCGACGTCACGACGGCGACGCTGGCTTCCGCCGTACTCCTCGTGATGGGGGTGGCCTTCATCAAGGTCATCGGCATCCTGGCCCGCCGGCTCGGGGCGGGCATCATGCAGTACCGCCTGCAGGCGACCTACCGCAGGCGCGTCACCCGCAGATACCTCGAGCTGCCGTTGGAATGGCACCAGCAGCACCCGACCGGCGAGCTGCTCTCCAACGCCAACAGCGACGTCGAGGCCACCTGGTATCCCATCGCGCCGTTCCCCTTCGCGGTCGGCGTCATCTTCATGCTCGTCGCCACCTTGGTCCTGTTGTTCTTCACCGACCCCGTCCTGGCGCTCGTCGGGTCGATCATCTTCCCGGCGATCGCGGTCCTCACCGTCGTCTACAGCAAGCGGATGTCACCGCTGATGACCCGCGCGCAACAGCTGCGCGGTGAGGTCAGCACCGTGGCGCACGAGTCCTTCGACGGTGCCCTGGTCGTGAAGACCCTCGGCCGGGAGGGCAGCGAGACCGAACGTTTCACCGCCGTTGCCCGGGAGCTGCGCGACACCCTCGTGCAGGTCGGCCGGGTCCGCGGGCTCTTCGATCCCGTCATGGAGGCGCTGCCCGTCATCGGTGTGCTGCTCGTGCTGGTGGTCGGCAGCAGCCGCGTCAGCAGCGGCGACCTCGACAGCGGCTCGCTGGTCCGCGTCGCCTACCTCTTCACCCTCCTCGCCTTCCCGGTGCGGGCGATCGGCTGGGTGCTCAACGAGCTGCCGCGCAGCGTCGTCGGCTACGACCGGGTGCAAGGCGTCCTCACCGCCGAGGGCCAGCAGGTGTTCGGCACCGAGGTGCCCTCCGCCGACGCACCGGTGGGCCTCGCGGTCTCCGAACTCTCCTTCGCGTACGGCGAAACGCCCGTCCTCGACGGCATCAGCTTCGACGTCGCCCCCGGACGCACCGTCGCGGTCGTGGGGGCGACCGGCTCGGGCAAGTCCACCCTCGCCACCCTGCTCGTCCGCCTCGTCGACCCCACCACCGGCGCAGTCCTGTACGACGGAAGGGACGTCCGCGACTTCGCACCGGGCGCCCTCGCTGACGTCGCGTCCCTTGCGCCGCAGACGACGTTCCTGTTCGACGACAGCGTCCACGGCAACGTGACGCTGGGCGCCGACCTCACCGACGAGCAGGTATGGGCGGCCCTGCGGGTGGCGCAGGCCGACCGCTTCGTCGCGGCCCTGCCGAAGGGGCTCGCCACGGTCGTGGGGGAGCGGGGCACGACCCTGTCCGGCGGGCAGCGCCAACGCATCGCCCTGGCCCGCGCGGTCGTCCGCAGCCCGCGGCTGCTCGTCCTCGACGACGCCACCTCCTCGGTCGACGCGACGGTGGAGCAGCGGATCCTCGCCGGCCTACGCGGTTCCTCCTCGGTGAGCACGGTCGTCGTCGTCGCCTACCGCCGGGCCACCATCGCCCTCGCGGACGAGGTCGTCTTCGTGGAGGACGGCAAGGTGGTGGACCGCGGGCCGCACGAGCTGCTGCGGGAACGCTGCGACGGCTACCGCGACCTGGTCACCGCCTACGAGCGGGCCGAGGTCGAGCGGGCCGCTGAGCACGCCGGCGACGAGCTGGAGTCGGCATGACCACTCCTGCGCGCACCCCGCCGGTCCCCTCGCCGAACTCCCTGTCCGGCAATGCTCCTGGCGGCGCGGACATCACCAGCACCCGCGGGTCGTTCGCCACCCTCGCTCACGCTCTCACGCTCGCCCCCGAGTTCCGGGCCGGCCTGGGAACGACTCTGCTGCTCGCTCTCCTGAGCACCGCCGGACGGGTCGTCGTCCCCCTCGCCGTACAGCAGACCATCGACCACGGGCTGTCCGGTCCGGAGCCCGACCTGGGTCTGGTGCGGCTGGCCTGCGGGCTCGCGGCTCTTGCCGTCGCCGTGACCGCCGTCGCCAACTACTTCATGAACGTCCGCCTCTACCGCACCACCGAGGACGGGCTACTCGCCTTACGCACCAGGGCATTCCGCCGCGTCCACGACCTGTCGGTGCTGCACCAGGCGAGCGAACGACGCGGCTCGCTGGTCTCGCGCGTGACCGGCGACGTCGACACCATGAGCACGTTCATGCAGTTCGGTGGGCTGCTCATCTTGGTCAGCGCGGCGCAGGTGGTGCTGGCCACCGGGCTGATGCTGTGGTGGTCGTGGGAGCTGACGGTCGTCGTCTACCTCTGCATGGTGCCGCTCGCGCTGTCGCTTCGGGTGTTCCAGCGCAAGCTGCAGGTCGCCTACGGCGTGGTGCGGATCCGGATCGGGGAGCTGCTCGGGGCCATCTCCGAGTCGGTCGTCGGGGCCCCCGTGATCCGCGCGTACGGCGCACAGTCCCGCACCGCGCAGCGCATCGACGCAGCGGTGGATCGCACCAAGAAGGCCCAGACCCGGGCCCAGACGATCTCAGCGACCACCTTCTGCTCCGGCGAGATCACGACCGCCCTCGCCAACAGCGCCGTGATCGTGGTCGGGGTCCTGCTCGCCGTCGACGGGCAGCTGACGCTGGGCCGGCTGATCGGCTTCCTGTTCCTCGTCACGCTGTTCGTGCAGCCGGTGCAGATCGCCACCGAGGTGCTCAACGAGGCGCAGAACGCCATCGCCGGCATGCGGCGGGTCCTCGGGGTTCTCGACACCCCGACCGACGTGGCCGACCCGCAACCCGGTCGTGAGCTGCCCGAAGGCCCGGTGTCGGTGACCTTCGAGCACGTCGGGTTCGCCTACCCGCACGGGCCTGACGTGCTCCACGACGTCGACCTCAGGATCGACCCGCAGACGCGGGTCGCGGTGGTCGGCGAGACCGGGTCGGGCAAGACCACCTTCGCCAAACTGCTGACTCGGCTGATGGACCCGACCCGGGGCCGGGTGCTGCTGTCCGGGGTGCCACTGGACGAGCTGAGCTTCCGATCGCTGCGCCGACGGGTGGTGATGGTGCCGCAGGACGGCTTCCTGTTCGACCTGACGGTTGCCGACAACATCCGCTACGGCCTGCCCACGGCGAGCGACGCCCACATTCTGCTGGCGCTGGCGGAGCTCGGTCTCGTCGACTGGCTCGACAGCCTCCCCGAAGGTCTCGACACCCCGGTCGGCGAACGGGGCGAGTCGCTGTCGGTGGGGGAGCGCCAGCTGGTGGCGATCGCCCGCGCCTACATCGCCGACCCGGACCTGCTCGTCCTCGACGAGGCGACCAGTGCCGTCGACCCGGCCACCGAGGTGCGCCTTGCGCGGGCCCTGGACTCCCTGACCCGCGGGCGCACCACGCTGACCATCGCGCACCGGCTGTCGACCGCGGAAGCGGCCGACGACATCCTCGTCGTCGACCAGGGAGTAGTCGTGCAGCGAGGCTCCCACGCCGACCTGGTCGCCGTACCCGGTGTGTATGCCAACCTGCATGCCAGCTGGATGCACCAGTCCCGGTGAAGCAGCGCGAGCGGCGCGGGTTGCTCCTCGCCTTCCTGGTCTTCGGGGGCTTCTGGGGCGCCTGGGCCGCCGTCCTGCCGGCGGTGCGGATGCAGGCGCAGGTCTCGGACGGGCAGCTCGGGTTGGCGCTCGCAGCAGTGGCCGTGTCGGCCGTGCCGGTCATGCCGCTCGCCGGGCGGCTCGTCGATCGTTGGGGTGCGCGCAGGGCACTGCCCGCCACCCTGCTGGTGTTCGGCGTCGTGGTCCCGCTGTCCGCGCTGGCGCACTCGCTCGGTGGGCTGGTCGCGACCCTGGTCCTGCTCGGCATCGCGACCGGTGGCCTGGATGTCGTGGCCAACACCGCGACGGCTGCCTGGGAGCGGGTCGAGGCGGACAGGCTCATGACCGTCGCTCACGGCGCCTTCTCGGTCGGGGTGCTGCTGGGCAGCGTTTCTGCCGGTGTGGCAAGGGAACTGGGCGCCGGACCGTTGCCGATCCTCGGCGTCGTCGGAGTCCTCGTCCTCGTCGTCGGCACGACGCAACCGGCGTACCGACAGGCCGTCGGTGCCGGTGAGACCCACGGGCACCGGCAGCGGCTGCCCTGGGTGCTGGTGGGCATCGGGCTCCTGACGGCGGGGGCGTTCCTGTGCGAGGACGCAATTCAGAGCTGGAGCGCGCTGCACCTGGAACGCGGCCTCGGTGCCACCCCGGCGGTCAGCGGACTGGGTCCTGGCCTGTATGCCGGGGCGATGGCCGTGGGTCGGCTCACCGGCGGCCCACTCCTGCGGCGCTACCGGGAGGACGTCGTCGTCGGCGTGGCCGGTGCCCTGCTCGCGGTCGGGGTCCTGGTCGTGGCCAGCGCACCGACCACCTTGGTGGCCCTCATCGGGCTGGTCGTCGCCGGAGCCGGCACCTCGGTCCTGGCGCCGGTCTTCTACTCGGCCGTGGGTGCGCGGGCTGCGGCCGGCCAGCAGGGTGCCGACCTCGCCACCGTCACCGCTCTCGGCTACGTCGGCTTCGTCGCCGGCCCGCCCCTGGTGGGCTTGGTGTCTGCGGCGGCGTCTCTCCCCGTGGCCCTGGGTTCGCTGGCCGTGGTCGCCGCGGCGATCGCCGTCGGAGGCCCGCTGCTGCTGTCTGGGAAGATGGGCAGATGACAGCCGTGCGCCCGACCGAGCTCGACCCCGCCATCTCCGGCCAGCTCAAGCGCGACCGTGACGGCCTGGTGGTGGCCGTGTGCCAGCAGGACGACACGGGCGAGGTCCTCATGGTCGGGTGGATGGACGACCAGGCGCTGCACCTCACCCTGACGACGGGGCGGTGCACCTACTGGTCCCGTTCGCGTCAGGAGTACTGGGTCAAGGGCGAGACGTCCGGGTCGCAGCAGTGGGTGAAGTCTGTGGCCCTCGACTGCGACGGCGACACCCTGCTCGTCAAGGTCGACCAGGTGGGGGGCGCCTGCCACACCGGTGACCGCACCTGCTTCGACGCCCTCCCCCTCGCGGTGACGGTGGGGGAGCGACCGGCGTGAGGCTGGGGGTCACGTCTCCGACCGCGGAGGAGTTCGGGCGGCTGGACCAGCCGTTGGTGCCCGTCGTCAGGCGGCTCCTCGCCGACAGCGAGACGGCGGTCGGCGTCTACCGCAAGCTGGCGGGGAACCGGCCCGGGACGTTCCTTCTGGAGTCGGCCGAGCAGGGCAAGCAGTGGTCGCGCTGGTCGTTCGTCGGGGTGCGCTGCGCCGCTGCCCTCACCGAGCGCGACGGCGAGGCGCTCTGGTTGGGGGACGGGTTGCCCACCACCTCGACGGACCCGCTGGAAGCCCTGCGGGAGGCCGACACCCTCCTGAGATCGCCTGCCCGCGAGGGACTTCCGCCCTTCACTGGCGGACTGGTCGGCTACCTGTCCTACGACGTGGTCCGGCGGCTGGAGCGACTCCCTTCCACGACGCCTGACGAGTTGGGCATGCCTGAGCTGACGATGCTGCTCGCGACCGACTTGGCGGTGCTCGACCACTCCGACGGCTCGGTGCTGCTCATAGCCAACGTGGTGCACGGCGGTTCCTACGAGGACGCCGTGGCCCGGCTCGACGGCATGGCCGCCGACCTCGCGAAGCCCGGCGAGCCCTCGGTGGCGGTCGTCGACCTCGACACCGAGCCGACCTTCACGCGCCGCACCGCCGCCGTCGACTACAAGGCCGGCGTCGAGACGGTCAAGGAGCACATCCGCGCGGGGGACGCCTTCCAGGTCGTGCTGTCGCAGCGCTTCGAGATCGCGACCGACGTCGACGCGCTCGACGTCTACCGGGTCCTGCGCGCCACCAACCCGTCGCCCTACATGTACCTGCTGCGCTTCGCCGGCCGGGAGTCGCCCTACGACGTCGTGGGCTCCTCACCGGAGGCCCTGGTAACCGTCCTGGGCGGCGAGGCGGTGCTGCACCCGATCGCCGGGACCCGGCCGCGTGGCGCGACTCCCGAGGAGGATGCCGCCCTCGCGACCGAGCTGCTCGCCGACCCCAAGGAACGCAGCGAGCACGTGATGCTCGTCGACCTCGGCCGCAACGACCTGGGGCGGGTCTGCACCCCGGGCAGCGTCGAGGTCGTCGACTTCATGACCATCGAGCGCTACTCCCACGTGATGCACATCGTCTCGACGGTCGTGGGCCAGGTGGCCCCCGATCGCAGCGCCTTCGACGTGCTCACCGCGACCTTCCCCGCCGGCACCCTGTCCGGCGCACCGAAGCCCCGCGCCATGGAGATCATCGAGTCACTCGAACCCGTTCGTCGCAACCTGTACGGCGGATGCGTCGGCTATCTGGGGGCCTCCGGCGATCTCGACATGGCCATCGCGATCCGGACGGCGGTCCTGCACGGCGGACGGGCCGTCGTCCAGGCCGGCGGTGGGTTGGTTGCGGACAGCGACCCGGACGCTGAGCAGGCCGAGTGCGAGAACAAGGCCGCCGCGGTGCTACGGGCCATTGCGGCGGCGGCGACGCTGCGCGGCGCATGACCGCTCGGCGGGAGCTCCAGCTGGCAGTTGCCCTGTGCCTGCTGGGATCTGGGCTCGTGCTCATGGCGCTGTCCCAGACCTGGGTCTCCTTCGCGAACGGCCAGGGACTCACCATCGACGAGGTGCGCACCTCGGTCAGCGGGAGCACGGTCGCCTCGGGGGCGCAGGCCCTGGGCATCGTGGGCCTCGTTGGCGTCGTCGCTCTGGCAGCGACCCGCCGCTGGGGGCGGATCCTGGTCGGCGCCCTGCTGCTCCTCGCCGGAGTCGGCGTCGTGGTGAACGTCATCGAGGTGCTGGGCGCCTCGACCCGCTCGCTGGCCGTGCGGGGCCTGGACGGTTGCGACGCCGGTCAGGCCTGCGCTGCCCTGCTCACCGACCTCGCACGCGCCCACGTCTGGCCTGGACTCGCCCTGATCGGGGGCGCCCTGCTGGCCCTGTCCGGCCTCCTGGTCGCGGTCCGCGGCGCCGGTTGGGTGGCACTGTCGGCGTCCTACGACCCCCCCGCCGCCACCCCCGACAGCTCGGCCACCCCGACCACCCCGGCCGCCCCGACCACCCCGGCCGCCCCCGCCACCGACAAGAGCGTCTGGGACGCCTTCGACCGCGGCGAGGACCCCACCTCCTGACTCCGGCCCTTCCGCCGTACCCCGGCGTCTTGTCCGAGACTTGCCTGCAACACGCCGGGCAGGTCGGAGCCAATTCTCGGACAAGTGGGCGGAAAAACGGTCGAGGAGGGACCCCCAGGGGAAGGGGTGGGGGAGCGCCGTCTACGGTGCGTCACATGGACGTTTGGCAGCAGCGGGGGACCACGAGGTGAGCGTGCTCGACGACATCCTCGTGGGGGTGCGTGAGGACCTCGCGGCCAGGCAGGCCGTGACGTCCCTGGATGAGCTCAAGGACCTGGCCCAGGCCCGGCCGCCCGCGAAGGACGGCGTCGTCGCCCTCAAGCAGCCCGGCATCGCCGTCATCGCCGAGGTCAAGCGCTGCAGCCCCTCCAAGGGCGCCCTCGCCGACATCGCCGACCCGGCCGCGCTGGCCGCCGAGTACGAGCTCGGTGGCGCCAGCGTCATCAGCGTCCTTACCGAGCAGCGGCGGTTCGGGGGCTCGCTGGCCGACCTCGATGCCGTGCGGGCACGGGTGGATGTCCCCTTGCTGCGCAAGGACTTTGTGGTATCCAGCTATCAGCTGTGGGAAGCGCGGGCGCACGGCGCCGACCTGGTACTGCTGATCGTCGCGGCTCTCGAGCAGGAAGCCCTCATCAGCCTCCTCGAGCGCACCGAGTCGCTCGGCATGACCCCGCTCATCGAGGTGCACAACGAGGTCGAGCTGCAGCGCGCCCTCAGCGCCGGCGCGCGGATCGTCGGGGTGAACGCCCGCGACCTCAAGACACTCGAGGTGGACCGCAGCGTCTTCGGGCGGCTCGCGTCCGGCATCCCCGCCGGGGTCGTGAAGGTGGCCGAGTCGGGCGTCCGTGGCCCCCACGACCTGCTGGCGTACGCCTCGGTCGGCGCCGATGCCGTCCTGGTCGGCGAAGGGGTCGTGGTCGGCGGCCACCCGCGGCAGGCCGTCGCGGACCTCGTCGCGGCCGGAGCACACCCGGCGGCGAGGCACCAGCAGTGAGTGCACAAGCAGTGAGGCACCAGCAGTGAGGCACCAGCAGTGAGGCACCAGCAGTGAGGCACCAGCAGTGAGTGCACAAGCAGTGAGGCACCAGCAGTG
>JANOTZ010000387.1:0-3938 GCA_031416735.1 Frankiales bacterium | reverse complement strand
GGGTCGTTCCACCGCATCACCCCCACCCCGCGCCGGGCCAGCTCGCATGTGGTGGTTCCCCCCCGTGGGGGTGGGGTCGTTCCACCACATCACCCCCACCCCGCGCCGGGCCCGCTCGCATGTGGTGGTTCCACCCCGTGGGGGTGGGGTCGTTCCACCACATCACCCCCACCCCGCGTCGTCACCGCTGCGGGAGGGCCAGGGGCGCTCAGGATTCCGTGAGGGTGGCCAGCCAGGCGCGGACGGCATCCTCGACCTGGGGGGCGGCGGGCGGGTGGCCCTTGCTGACCTTGAAGCCGTGGTCGGCGCCCGGCACCAGCACCGCGCCGGGTGGCACCCCGAAAGCGTCCCGGTCGCCCTGCACGACGAGCAGCGGCACCTCGACCTGCTCCAGCTCAGGGAGCCGGGTCTTGTCGGGGCGCCCCGGCGGGTGCAGCGGGAAGGCCAGGCACAGGACCGCGTCGGCCCCGACCTGGGCGGCGGTTCGGCAGGCAACGCGGGCGCCCGCGCTCCGGCCCCCCACCACCAACGGCGCCCCGAGCACAGGCGCAGGGAGGGCGCCGGGCGACGCGCCACTACCGGGCGAGGGGAGGGGGTCAGGCGACGCGCCGCCACCGGACGAGGGGAGGCCACCGGACGAGGGGAGGGCGCCGGGCGAGGGGAGCGGGGTTTCTGCCGGATCGGCGGCTTTCGCCGTACCCGTCAGGTGGGCGAGGACGTCGACCCAGGCGGCGTCGAGCCGGGCCGGTGCCTCGGCGATCTTGCGGCCGCGTACCCGCCAGGGCTGCTCCACGAGCGCCACCCGCCACCCGAGCCCATGGGCGGCGTCCCGGGCCGCGAGCAGGTCGCGGGCCTCAACACCGCCACCCGCCCCATGACCGAGCACGAGCAGCGCCTCGCCGGCACCCGAAAGGTGGACCCGGGCGATCCCCACCGAGGTCATCACGTCACGCAGCTCGTCAAAATCCGTCATTAAACGCCGCCGGGAGAGGTGATCCGCACCCGATGAAGGGTAGGAGACCGGCATGCTCTCCTTCGACCCGGAGCCGGCGGTGGCCGCGACCCCGGTGCCGCCCCCCTCCTCGCCGTACTGGCAGTTCTACTCCGACGTGGCCTTCGCACAGCTCCAGGCCTGGCTTCCGTCCTCCAGGAACCGGATCCTCGATCTGTCCGGCGACGGACCGGGCCGGGCCCAGCTGCTGCGGGACGCGGGCCACGAGGTCGTCTATGCCGGTCCGCACCGGATCACCGGCGTGCACTCAGTGGTCTCCGAGCCTGGCTCGGTGAGTTGGCTGCGCGACGCCTGCCTTGACGGCGTCGTGGCCGAGGCGGGCGCGCTGTCGACCTGCCTCGCCGTCGAGGAGACCGCCCGCGACCTGGCCCGGGTGCTGCGCCCCGGCGGCCGGTTGCTGCTTGCGCTGGACTCGCTGGTCACCGGCCTTGCGGCCCTCGCCGACCAGGGCAGGTGGGCCGAGCTTGCCGACGTGCCGTCCGCCGACGTCGTGCTCGTCCCGCAGCCGGACGGCACGGTCACCCGCTACTTCCGGACCGCGGAGCTCGGCGAGCTCCTGGCCGACAGCGGCCTGGAGGTCGAGTGGGTCCGACCCCGCTCGGTGCTCACCCCCGAAGCGGTCACGCACGCGCTGGCGACGGGTGGCCCTGAGACGATGCGCACTCTGGTCCGGACCGAGTTGACGCTCGCCACGGAACACCGGGGCGAGAGCTCCGGCCTGCGCCTGGTCGCCAGCGCCCGCAAGCCCTGACCCAGGCGGGTGGGTCAGGCTTCGGAGTGCTCGAACTTCTCCTGGCAGGACAGGCAACGCGCGGCCTCGGGGCGGAACTCCAACCGCGCCTCGGCGATCTCCGTCCCACAGTCGATGCAGGTGCCGTAGGTGCCGGCAACCAGCCGCGCGAGGGCCGCCTCCGCCTCGGTCTTGCGGACCACGGCGGCCTCGACGAGGGCCTCCTCGCGGTCGGCTTCGGTGATCTCGCTGGCCTGGTCCTCGGAGTGCTGCTCCGGGTCGATCACCGAGCTGGCCTCCTCCGCCTCCTGCGCCTCCATGACGGCGATGGTGGCGTCGCTCTCGCGCACGACCTGCTCGAGGTCGGCCCGGATGGCGTCGAGGTCCACAGCTGCTCCTTGCTCGGGGTGTTCGGTGTCGGACGAGCATGCCTCATCCGGGCGCGGCCTAGCCTGCGGGGGTGCGCAAGCTGGTCCTGCTGACGTGTCTGGCTCTGACGACCCCCGTGTACGGCGAGACGGTGCCGCTCCCGACGCCTGAGGCCGCCCGGGTGCAGCAGGACGAGCTGATTGCGGTGGTCGGCGGCCGGGTCGACCGGCTGCTGAAGTCCGACGTACCCGGGCCGGTCGTCAACGACGAGGTGGTGCGGGTCGGGCTCGGCGGCGACGGTGGGATCGGGGCCGTCACGGTCGACCAGCGACTGCAGCTCCAGGGCGAGGGCGACTACGCGATCCGCGAGCGCGGCCCGGCCCGGTCCGCCGCCAGCCTGTCGGCCGACCCGCCGCCCGTCACGCGACTGGGCGCGGTCGTCTGGCAGGGCTTCTCCCCCGGCCGGCGCGACCTGGCCGCCCGGCTCACCCTCGACCCGGTCATCGAGACCCCGCACCTGCCGCTGACCGTCGCCGTCACCTTCACCGGAGCCGACGGCCGCGCGATGCCGCTCCAGGACGGCGGCCGCCTCCCCGGTGCCGGCACCGTGACGGTGACCGTCACCAACGCGACCAGCCAGCCGCAGGTGCTGCCGACCGGCGCGGACGTCTCGGCCGCGACGATCGCGCCGCTGCTCGACCGGGCTCTGGCGGTCGCCCTCCGGCCCAGCGCGGGCCGGCTCCCGAGCACCGACCTCGGGCTGCCCCGCACCCTGGAGGTCACCGGCGCGGCCCGGGCACAGGCCTCCCAAGCGATGCCGCTCCGCCTGTCCGGGTCGCTGCGGCTCACCGGCACCACCGGCACCGTCGAGGGACCGGCCACCACCGCGACTGCCGACGGCGCCACCTTCGCCGGCACACTCGGCGGCAGCACCCCGCAGAACGCCGACGCCTCCGTGACCTTCACCGTCCGGGCCCAGGGCGCCGGCCAGCTGGTGCTCGACCTCACCGCCGTCGGCGCCCTGAACCAGGGCGAGCTCGCCCCTCCCAACGGCTTCGCCGACTGGGGCCGGTGGGCCGCGGCCGGCCCGCCGGTGGCGGAACGGAAGGCCGCCCTCGACCTGCTCGTGGCGGTCGCCGCGACCGGTGCGCGGGCTTCGTCGTACAGCCCTTATCTGGGGGCGGATCTGGTGGGCAGCGGGTCGACGACCTTCAGCTTCGGCTTTGCGCCGCCGACCGCACGGGAGGTGGGTCGGGCGGTGCTGCACCCGCAGTGGGGAGCGATCTCGCTGGCCGGTCTGGCCGTGCTGTTGCTCCTGGGCAATGCCGCCCTGATCTGGCGCCGGAGCTAAACCTGCTCGATCAGGTGCGGGCCGTCGTTGCGCACGTTGCCGACGTCCTTGCTGACCGGCCAGGCGTCGAGAACCCCTGGGGTTCCTGGGATCAGCAGGTCCCCGGGGTCGGGCACGGACGGGTCGAGCCACAGCGTCCACTGCTCGCGTGGGACCAGCAGCGGGGTCCGGTCGTGGATCTCCCCGAGCTCGTCGGGCGCACTGGTGGTGAGGATGGTGCAGGTCGACAGCCACTCGCCCTCGGGTGACTTCCAGTGCTCGTACAACCCGGCCATGGAGAGGGGGTCCGGGGTGCTCAGGTAGTAGGGCTGCTTGCTCGCGCCCTCCTGCTTCCACTCATAGAAACCGTCGGCGGGGACCAGGCAGCGGCGGGTCGCATAGGCCTTGCGGAAGGCCGGCTTGTCCTTCACCGACTCCCTCCGGGCGTTGATCAGCCGCGCGGCTCCCTTGGCGTCCTTGGACCAGGCCGGGACCAG
>JANOTZ010000386.1:0-2257 GCA_031416735.1 Frankiales bacterium | reverse complement strand
TCCTTCCTCAACGTGGTCGTCTGGCGCGTCCCCAGAGGCGAGTCGGTGGTGTCGCCGCCGAGCGCCTGCCCGAAGTGCGGCACTGCCATCCGCAACCGCGACAACATCCCGGTCCTGGGCTGGCTGCTGCTGAAAGGCAAGTGCCGGGACTGCAGTGAGCCGATCAGCAGTCGCTACCCCCTCGTCGAGGCCGGCACTGCCGCGCTGTTCGTCGTCATGGCTGCCCGCTTCGGCCTCGACCCGGTCCTGCCCGCCTACCTCTACCTGGCCGCGGTCGGGATCGCCCTGGCGCTGATCGACCTCGACGTCCAGCGGCTACCCGATGCGCTCACCCTTCCGTCGTACCCGGTGGTGGCTGTGCTGCTCGGGGTTGCCGGGTTCGCCGGCGATGACACCCACTCGCTGCTCAGGGCGCTGGTGGGTGCGGCGGTCCTGGGTGCCTTCTACTTCGCACTGTGGTTCGTCTACCCGAGCGGGATGGGCTTCGGGGACGTGAAGCTCGCCCCGCTGCTGGGGGCCTACCTGGGCTGGCTCGGCTACGACGTGCTGGCCGTGGGAGCGTTCCTCGGATTCGTGTACGGCGGTCTGGTCGGCATCGGGCTGGTGCTGTTCAAGGAGGGCGGGCGCAAGACCAAGGTGCCGTTCGGTCCGTTCATGCTGCTGGGCACGCTGACGGCCATCCTCGTGGGGCAGAAACTGGTCGACGCCTACCTCGACGTCACGCTCGGGTGAGTCACCACTGAGCCGTACGGCGCAGCCGACTGACCCTGATGACTCAAGCCGTGGCCCCTGTCGTCCGAAGTCTTTCCTGACACTGGTCTGAACCAGACCGACCTCGCGGCCCACCGGTCGCTCCACGAGGGGAACATGCAGTGGCAGGCAGAGTCGTAGGTCTCGACATCGGGACCTCGGGCGTGCGGGCCGCCGAGCTGACGCTCGGCAAAGGCGGCGCAACGCTCGAGCGCTTCGGTCAGGTCGCCCTTCCCCCGGGCGCGGTACGCGACGGCGAGGTGATCGACGCGGACGCGGTCGCCGAGGCGATCAAGCAGCTGTGGGCGCAGGCCAAGTTCAGCACCAAGAAGGTCGTCGTCGGAGTCGCCAACCAGAAGGTGGTCGTCCGTCAGGTCGACCTCCCGTGGCTGCCCACGAACGAGCTGAAGAAGGCGCTGGCCTTCCAGGTGCAGGACTACATCCCGATGCCGGTGGAGCAGGCCATCCTGGACTTCCACCCGCTCGAGGAGTTCACCAACGAATCCGGCGGCCGAATGCTGCGCGTGCTGCTCGTCGCCGCCGCCCGCGACATGGTCACGAGTGCCATCGAGGCGGTCCAGAAGGCCGGGCTGACACCGGAGATGGTCGACCTCACCTCCTTCGCCGTCCTGCGCTCGCTGGTCACCATGGACACGACGGGGCTCCAGTCGTCGCAGGCCGAGGCCCTCGTCGACGTCGGCGCCAACGTCACGAACATCGTCGTGCACCAGGGGGGCGTCCCGCGTTTCGTCCGCATCCTGCTCATGGGTGGCTCCGACGTGACCGACGCCGTCGCCGAGCGACTCGGGGTGCCGGCGGAACAGGCCGAGGCCATCAAGCAGGAGACCGGGATGTCGCCGGTCCCGGGTGCCGCCGATGCCACCCCCGCCAGTCGGGCGATCGAGGCCACCGCAGGCGCGTTCGTGGAGGAGGTCCGCGGCTCGCTGGACTACTTCATGGCCCAGCCCGGTGCGTCGCGCATCAGCCGGGTTGTCCTGTCCGGTGGCGGCTCGCGCCTCGCCGGCCTGGAGCAGCGGCTCGCCACAGCCACCCGCCTGCCCGTGCAGGCAGCCCGTCCCATGTCCCTGCTCAAGCTCGGCAAGACCGGCCTGACACCCGACCAGCTCGCGTACGTCGAGCCCATGGTCACCGTGCCGGTCGGTCTCGCCATGGGAGTGTCGTCATGACCGTCCTGTCCTCAGAGACGCGCCTGATCGGCACGGGTGTCGCTTTACTGCCGCGCGTCAACCTGCTCCCGCCGGAGATCGCTGAGAAGCGCGCCTTCCGGCAGATCCAGATGGGGCTCGGTGCCGCAGCACTGGCCTGTGTCGGTGTCGTGGCCCTCCTCTACGTGGCTGCGACGAACGGTGTTTCCTCGGCGAACGAAGACCTGGCAACCGCGACGACGCAGGGCACCACGTTGCAGGCCGAGGCGGCCAAGTACCGAAACGTGACGGCCCTCTACGCCCAGGCGGCCGCTGCCCAGGCACAGCTCACCACGGCGATG
>JANOTZ010000385.1:0-8452 GCA_031416735.1 Frankiales bacterium | reverse complement strand
CCCTCGAACTGAGCATCCCACTACTGAGCGTCTCCACGGCCTCGGACGAGGATCTCGACCTCACGGCTCTCGAGAGCTTCATCTGGGCCGAAACTGCGTAGGCGAATACCTGGCAGGTGGCACATCGGCAGACTGAAGTTTCGCGGCGGCACGAGGTGCTGGTGGCGGCGGTCTTCGCGGTGCCAAGAGGTGTTGTCCACGGTGGGGACCCTCCCCGCAGCCCCAGGCGAGAAGAACTCGTCGCACGTCCGTCAGCATGTAGGTCGAATAGCGACGCACTACCGCGGCGACCGGCACGGTGAGTCATGTCGGCAAAAGGCGTTCTTCGCCCGGTTGGACGCTTCCGCTGGGAACGTTGACGGAGCCGGCGGCGCCGAGCCCTACTCGGAGTCGGCCGCGACGCGGCGAACAGCGAGGTTACAAGAGGCGGCAGGTCAGCTGACCCGCCAGGCGTCCGCGCGGTAAGCGAAGTCGCAGGTGCACTTTCCCGTCCCGTTGACGCCGAAGATTGTCGCCGTCACGGGTGGGTGCGTGAAGACAGTGAAGGTCGCCTGCGTGCCGCGGCGCAGCCAGGCAGGGGCGGCGATCGTGGCCACCACGCCGCTCGGGGTGCTTGCCGCGTCGACTGGCGCACCGCCCACCGCGGTCTGCACCACGTCCACGCCGAACGCGGCCAACTCCAGAGCGGAGACCGAGTCGCTGCTGCACGGTGCCTCGCCCTGCACGCTGTACGCCTGGGTGACCGCCACCCCAGACCAGCGCACGCGGACGGCCAGGAACCGGCAGGTCGTTCCCCTCTGGCCGCCCAGGATGAGGTCGTAGTCGCCGGGGGCCCCAGTGAGCGCGCTGCTCATGCCGGCGGTCAGGCGAAGGACCTTTACGGCGCCAGCGTCCGCGCCGCGACCGATGGCCTCAGCTGAGGCGGTGACGACGTCCTGCATCGGGACCGCCCAATCTCCGGCAGCATCCTGCACCACATAGCGTGCGGTCCCAGGAGGTGAGCCCGCGTGCGCCGGCATCGCGAGCAGCAGGGCGGGAAGACCCGCGAGCGCGTACCAACGGACGTTCTTCAAAGGTTCCTCCGGGCTGGGTCCGCGATACAGGGTGACGACAGTCACAGACGGTAGCAAATGGGACACTGCAACCGGCCCGTACCGGCAGGGCTCGTCTCGCGCCTGACTATGCGTGGGTTCGTCGCATCCCCGTCGCTGCGATCCGATCCAACGGCGATGACGCGGCGCTGTCCGTTCGTCGGGCATCGGCTCTGACAACTGCGCTCAGGGCGCCCAGTGCGGCAGATGAGTACGTGCGGCCTTGGTGAAAGAACGCACTCGACGCCGGGGGCTTCGCTGAGGTCCGTCCGGTGTCCCGCATGATCAGAAGGATGACCATGGAACCGCGTCGAACAGGTCGTAGAGCAAGTTCCTGTTCGCCACTGAACCGGGCAAGGATTGGTCGCCGACTGCCGAGATTGGACGTGCGGCCGAAACGGAGTTCGTGGCGAAGGCTCCCGTGAACTGCTTGAGTCCACTGGCCGAGATGGGAGCAGTGCTTACCGGCCATCCGGCATCGCTCATCGCATTCCGAAGCAGCTGCATGGTGACCCCCTCCAGCGCCGGAGCTTCCGGCCATCGCCACTGACTTCCGTCGGTGAAGCAGACGTTCCAGGTGCAGCCTTCTGACACGTCGCCCGAAGTGTTCACAAAGAGGGCGTCGTCGTAGCCCGCAGCTCTTGCCGTGCGCATCTGTCGGAGCAGGCCGTATGTGGCCAGGTGCTTCACCTGTGGCATCTCGCGCTCGTACCGCACCGGAAGGGCTCTCATTGCTGTCGCCTCGGAGGCGGCCGCGGCCGTGACGCTCACCATGATGTCTGGCTCAACGGGGTCACCCGCGACGACGCGTCGCAGCTCTCTACTGAACAAGGTCACGCGGACGGAACAGGCACCGGACGTCGGGACCACGTGGCGGAGGGCCTCAAGGACGCGACCCGCGCCTGCCGCACGACCGAACAGCTCACGAGCGTTCGCGTCCAACCGTTCGAGATGAAGATCGAGCCCACGCACTCTTCCATCGCGAACCTGCATCGACGTGTAGTGACCGTAGTTTCCAAAGGCGAGCAGTTCGAGATCGTCGGGACGTACAGGGGCGAGGTTCGCTTCGATGATGTGGATGATGGCTCCCGTCGCTGAACGCTCAACCTAACGTCCGTGAAGGAACTCGGGCGGCCCATGACCGGACACTTACGAAGGGGGCGGGGGAAGGACCATGACGTGAACGTCTGGTGCGGCGTCAGTGAGCCAGTCGGGCCGCACCCGGTCCACGACCTTCCACCCCGACACTAGATAGAGGTCCAAGGCGGCTGGATGGATCGGGAGCACTTCCAAACAAGGGCGTAGACCCGTTGAACGCGCGTGCAGAGTGACCTGCTGTAAAAGCCTCCGTCCAATCCCAATCCGGCGCACACCAGCGGCAGTGAAGAAGGCGCTCACCCAGGCCAACTCATCGGGTCGGCAGCCATGTTCTCGTGCACATACAGCCAGTAGACCCAAAGGATCCGGCGTCCCCGGCTCGACCCCGACAAGGCACACGTGCCCGACGGGTCGCCCTTCGACATCGGCGACCCAGGCGCCGAGGGAATCCGATGCGTGCAGGAAGTCCTCAACTGGGATCGGTAGGGGACTCCTGAACGGGTAACTGCTCTCGGGCTGCTGTGCCCAAAGCGCTTGGGCCAAACCGGGAATGTCGTCGGGCACACGCTTTCTGTATCGAACCGACGCCTCCTCCATGAGGAGACCTTCCCATGTCTGGGAGTCTCCCATCCATCCTCAACTCCGCAGGAGTGTTGAGCGCCACCAGCGGCAGAAGCGGATGCTCGCGGAGATGGGCAGCGACGCTTACCTGCGGCCCAGGCCCCGCAGCCCGGCCAAGGGAGCCGGCCCCTACTGCCGGCTAGAGCCGGCCTCCCCACCGGAACGTCGGGACAGACGGGTCGGCCCTACCGGTAGGTGACGACGTTCTCCGGCGTAGGGGTCAGGAGTTGGTACAGAACATTGTCCTGCCACTCGCCGGCGATGTGCATGTACGAAGGTGCCTCGCCGTACCTCCCGAAGCCGACGCGCTCAAGTACGTGCTGGGAGCGCTGGTTGTGCTTCAGGGTCTCGGCCTGGATTCGGTGCAGCCGAAGGTCGCCGAATGCGATGTGTACTGCCTCTCGCAGCGCGGCGGTCGCGAGGCCGCGACCTTGCGCGTCCTCGGCCAGCCAGTAGCCGACGCTGCAGGACTGGAACGCTCCGCGGATGATGGACGCGATGGTGAACGTGCCCACGACCGCGCCGTGCCCGTCCGTGATAGCCAGGGCAACCGCGCTGCCGCTCGCCTGCTGGGTCAGGAGGGCGTCCACGGCTTCGCGCTGACCACCTTCCGTGAAGTAGGCCTCGGGACGTAGGGGCTGCCAGGGCGCCAGGAACTGACGGTTCCCGACGTGTAAGGCCGTCAGAGCCGGGACGTGGTCAAGGGAGAGCGGGCGGGTGACAGGCGGCACCAGATGATGGTGCCAGAGCGTGGCTGAGTGCCCCTTTCGACCCTGCATGGTAGGTGCTGATGCCGCTTCCCAGAAGGCGGGCCTGCCCAAGGCCAGCGACGTGAGATAGCTCTTCGATCTCCCCACCCGTGAGCGCTACCAGCGGCAGATGAGGACGTCTCAACAGGGTGGTAGTGACCGTTAGGCGGGGTGCCCGTCCTGCCTCCGCAATCGGTGAGAGCCGGCCTTACCCTCTCGACGTGAGGTCGAGGCGACGTCGTCAGCGAGCTTTGTCCAGGGGCGATGTCTTCGCGCAACCAAGCGGTGTGGACCCGATTGGCGACGCCGTCGTGGCCGGGGGCTTCTACGGCGGCAGGTGGCTCCTGAATCGCTTACGCGGACGAGTTCAGGGGTCGGCTGACCCAAGTTCGCTGCCGCTCGCGGAGCCTGACGTGGCCCTCCCGAGCGGCAACATCCGAATGGTCCCCGCCAGTTTTGCCGACCTCCACGAGAGTCACGTAGACCGGGTGTTGCAGCGCGTACTTGGTGCGTGGGACGCCTTCCTGGTGGGCGACGTCGACATAGACGCACTGCGCGACGCGGTCCGCGCGGGGCACGGGGCGCTGGACAGTGCGCAGGCGGAATGGCGAGACCTGCTGGACGACTGGTCGGTGAACTTGGACGGCCTGGACGCACGGGTCACGCGCTATCGCTCCCATGAGGACATGCGTGCAGAATTGCGTGAACGGTTCGCGGAGGTGGCTTCGACCGTCCGGCGTCACCTGGGGCCGAGCCAGTAGATGCCGCGATCAGATTGAACAGCCGGCCTTAGCCTCGGGAGACGCTCGCCTCGGAGGTCCAGTGTCTTCTGCCATCCTACTCACCCCGGAAGACGGCGAGTCGCTGTCGGTGCGCGGCAGCGCATTGCTCTTCAAGGCGGTCGGAGCCACCACCGAGAACGCTTTCTCGTTACACGAACGGCACGTCCCAGCGGGCGGTCGTCGGCCGCCGTCACATGTCCACCCGGACCGTGTTGAGGCGTTCTGGGTGTTGTCCGGGCAAGCCGAGTTCGACCTTGACGGCGACATCGTGGGGGCAGGCCCCGGCACGTTCGTTCTCGTTCCAGGCGGCGTTGCGCACACCTTCGGCGCGGCCACCGACTCCGACGCTCGCCTACTCGTACTGCACGCGCCTGCGTTGGACGGATACTTCCGTGAGTTGGAAGGCTTGTGGTCGGGCCAGGAACCGCCCCAGCGTGAGGAAGAACTGGCGCTGATGCGCAAGCACGGGATGCGCCCAACTCCCAGCCCGGAATGAGTGACGCTCCTTGCCCACGGCACCCGGTGAGGGTAGGTGCCGGTCCTGACTCGGCTCGGCACCAGTAGCTGACGGTGGGTAACGACGTCGTCCTTTCGGATATCGACGGCGTCCAGGCGAACGGGACCAGGCGTTCCTCACCTCGGCGGCGGGCTCAGACCTGCTTCTCCAGCAGAGTGGCCGCGAGCCAGGGGCGATCCGGCACGTCCCGTCTGCCCACCTCGCGGAACCCCAGTCGGCCGTAGTAGGCGCGCAGTTCTGAGTTGCTCTCGGCGCAGTCGAGGCGTAAGGAGCGAGCTCCCGCGATTCGGGTTTCCTGCTCAGCCCAGGCGAGCAGTGCGGCGCCCGCGCCACGGCCAGCATGAGCCCGGTCAATAACTAGCCCGTGGACGTAACCCGCGTAGCTGTCCTCGTGCTGCCACACCTCGGGATCGGACCACAACAGGCGGAGCGCACCCCGCAAGCCCGGCGACACGCGCTCAACGTGCCACTCACCTGCTTCCACCTGGCGCTGGAAGTCCCGAACCGTGACCTGACCGCGACGCCACTGGTCGATGGCTCGCGAGGCCAGCCAATCCTCAGCTTCGGTCCGCAGCCTCAACAACTCGGCGACGTCGGAGGATCGGGCCTTCTCCAACGGTGGGGTCACCCGAAAGATCGTAGGAGACATAGGGCGCGGACCACGGACTCCGGCCCGCCGGGTGAAGAGGCGCTCTTCGCTGTCACCGGGATCCTGATCTGTGCCGCCCGGGCCCGCGGCTTCCATTTCGGCTAGAGGCGGTCGGCTTCGTAGTCGATGACTTCGAGGGCTCGCTCGACGAAGAACTTGATGTTGTCCAAGATGTCGCTGGCTGATCCGCCGTATGAGGGCTCACCCGGTAGGACCACCGTCAGCCGCCCATCGAGCGAGACTGTGCTTGCATCCGCGCCGGTCCCGATCACGGCTGCGATTTCCTGTCCGTCTGTCCAAGGGCCCGGGGCAATCCACCACTGCAGCGTCGTCTCAGAGTCGTGACTCCAGGACCACAGCGACTGAGGGGCCCACCATGGCAGGTGGAGTCGTCGGTGCTTGTCGATGTTGGAAAGGCGCGTCACGCGCGCAAGCCTTTCGGCAGTTGCAGTGTGATGTTCGCGCTGATGTTCAGGTTGATCGGCGCCATGTCGTTCCGCCCAGTACCGCGAGACTGGCGCGTAGCCCTGGACGCTCCGGGCCACCTGAAGCAACTGTCCAGCGTCACCGCCGAACAGTTTTGGCCACGCGCGTGTCCTCTCGATGAGGGTCACCTCTTCATCAACGACCGGAAGGAACAGTGCGGCCTCCTGCTTCTCAGTCAGGGCCCCGATTAGTTGCTCTGCGACGGCCACGATTCGGGTGTCCAGCGCAGATCGCAGGTTGTGAAGGGCGTCTCCGACGACTAGTCCCAACTCAGCGGGCAGGTCAGTATGAACTTTCAAGGTGAGCCCCTGCCGATCGGGCGAACGCACAGTCACGAGCTCGTACGGTCCAGGTGCGAGGAAGGCATTGATCTTGGCGTTGAGGTCTCGTATGTGATGATCGGCGCGATTGATTTTCAGCATCCAGTCAGGAACATCTGCCGATTCGCCCGCCATGACACCCTCTCGGCCGAGCACCATCACCCATGGCGCGCTGAGCGACCATAGTGATCGACTTGAGCACGACGCCACCCGCGCGGAAGCACGCGCCGGCCCTACCGTCAGCCGGACGGGTAACCGGCCCTCTTCGCAGTCGACGCTTCCGCTGGGAGCGAGTTGTCCACAGCGAGGGAGCCGGCCCTGCCGTAAGCCGGACGGGTAACCGGCATCCTTCTTCACCTCGGGGAACTCCGTGATGCTCCGCCCTCGGCGAAGCGGCGCTACGTGCTGTCCTGAGCCGCGCCGCTAGCCTGCGAGCATGCAGCAATCGTGGCAGTCGTGCGACCGGGCGACGGCCGAGTTGGGTAACCCGACGTGAGTGTCCTTGCTCTCGTGCGACACGGTGAGACGACCTATAACCGGGACGGTCGCTTCACTGGTTGGGTTGACGAGGGACTTACCGACCTTGGGCGGGTGCAGGCCACCGAAGTTGGGCGTGCACTTGCGTTAGTGCCCGTGCGCTGGAGCATCGGATGGACCTCAAGGCTGCGCCGTGCGACCGAGACAGCAGCCATCGCCCTGGCCCAGTTCGCGAATCCCCTTGATGACGTGCGCCATGACTGGCGCTTGAACGAGCGTCATGTTGGCGAACTTGAGGGCATCAGCCACGCGGAGGCGATCAACAGTCACGGACAGGCGGCATTCGAGGAGTGGCGATGGGGCACAGAGCGGCCGCCACCGATGCAGTCCGACGACCCGCGTCAGCGACGACACGGCGAGGCGTGTCCGGAAGCCGGCCGTGAGTTGCCGTGGGGTGAGTCGCTACTCGATGTGATGGAGCGAGTCCAGCCCTGGCTGGTCAGAACACGCGCGGATCTGGCATTGGGGATGGATGTCGTCGCATTCACACACGGAACGACGATGCGTGCCCTTTGCGTACTGCTGGAGGAGCGCCCCGCAAAGGATGTCTTCTCCTTTCGGCCGCCCAATGGGCGCATTGCGCTCTACGAGCAGGATGGCCGAGGTCGCCTGTCCCCAACCGTTTAACCGGGTGGAGTAACGCGGTGCCGCTACCGCGAGAAAGTGCCGCTACTTGATGTCCAGCCGGCCCAGGGTCGAGAGCAGGTAGCGGCACCTTGTCGGCTCCGGCGTTCAAGATCATCACGGCTTCGGTGCTGAGACTCGCGGCGCGTCGTGACAGCGTTCCCCTGTTGATCTCGGGGCCTTCGGCCAGTGCGAGCTCCGGTGCCGCAACACGCCGGTGTCGCGAACACCAACGCCCTGATGATCACGGTGACGGGCCGGCCGACGGCGAAGAACGCCGCCTCGGGAGCCCGGCAGTGGAGAAAGCGCCTGCGCTCCACCTGGAGTTCCCGTGCGCGACGCCGAGGTAGTGCGTCGCTACCCGCACTGCCCAAGTCGCGGCCCCTGCCCGAGGTGGCCGGCGGCACCTACGCGACATCCGCATCCGACAGTGAGCGCGACCAAGCCACTTCGCGTTGCAGTTGCCCACTCTCCTTGAACAGGCGGACCTGGTGGGCGCTGTGGAGGGTTGCTGCAAGCTCGTCCCGGTCTGAGGGAAGAAAGCCGAGTTGCTGCCAGAATGGCCCGGAGCGACGACTGAACAGCCAGGCCCGCTGGGCCCCCGAACGCCTTGCCTCGTCGAGCGCGAACTGCGCGAGGCGCAGCCCCAGGCCGTTCCCTCTTAGGCCGGGGTCAACGGCAACGCTGCGGATGAGCACGTCGTCTCCACTGTCTGAGACTTCATACCCCGTACTTCCCTGCACCTGGCCGTCCGCTCCTCGGAGCAGCCACAGCCGAACGGTTGGCGCATCCAGACCGCTCAGCGTCAGGTCGACACGAGTCAGGAACGCACGCAGGTCCAAGACATCAGTCGAGACGAGCGGTAGCAGGCCGAGCACGGACGGAGGCTAACGCCTGATCCCGTTCGGCACGTCGGGCGCGCCGGACCGGGATAGTTCGTGACTACCTGCTCACCCAGCTTGGCGGCCAGCGGCACTT
>JANOTZ010000384.1:0-1514 GCA_031416735.1 Frankiales bacterium | reverse complement strand
CCCGCGGTGCTCTGCAGCCGCTCAAGCTCGGGCGCAGCACCCGCGTCCGCCGTTGTGACCTCGAGGCCTATCTGACCGCCGTGCAGCGGGCGAGCTGAGGGACCGCTCGCCGCTGATCAGCTCACGACGTTGTCGCCCACGTTCATGTGCCCTGCGTTGTCGAACCTTGACCCGCCCGCGTGGCACGTGTTGGTCAGCCGACGCGTTGCACGAGGGCGAGGTGGTCCGCGGCCGCACCGGGAAGCACCCGAAGTTCGAGGGACCCGTCAGCCGCCACCGACAACACCTGAGCCACCGCCGGTTCGGCGTCCTCGCACCCAACGAGGAGATGCACGCCCGCGGTGATCGTGAGTCCGGCTCTGGCGTTGTGGGCGCGTGCGAGCAGGTGCCCGTCGTCCTGCATACGCTGGAAATCAACCCATAGGTCGTACGCCATGACTCATCCCTCCGCTCACGACGGTACGCCCCCGTCGACCTCGTCCGAGGTTGTCGATCGGCTCGTCGAAGCAGTCCAGCAAGCACTGCGACTTCGAGACCTACTTGGCCGACTTGGAGCGGGAGGGCTGAGCAGCCGGCGGCGGCTCCTCAGCGTTGGAGTCCGTGGTCTGGCGAGCCAGCTCGAGCAGCAAGGTGGCCTTCTCAGCAGGAGACAGGCTGGCGTTTGACAGGACCACGGCCGACAGCTGCTCCAGCGCGGTCGGCGAGAGCAGCGGCTCGCCGACCCCCGGAGCCGCTGACGCGGCGTCGACCCGGTCGTACATGACCTTCATGGCGGCGAGCCGCTCGGAGCCGACGACCTTGTCGACGACGTGCATGTAGCCCTGGGTCGTCTGCAGATTGGCGTGGCCGGCGTCGCGTTGTACGACGGCCGGGGAGGCCCCGGCGTCGTAGGCCCAGGACACCATCCCGTGCCGCAGGTCGTGGAACGTCGGGGTCCAGCCGATCTCGGCGCGACGGACGGCGGCGCCGAAGACGTACCTGCTGAACCAGTGGTACTTCACTGGGTCGACCGCCTCGCCCCGGTCAGCCAGATAAGCCGGGTCCAGCCACGGCGCGGCGGGTTGCGCGCCCTTGGCGCGGCGGGCCCAGAACCTGGCCTCGGTGTTGGCGTTGCGGCAGTAGGGGCAGCGGCAACCGAGGGAGTAGGTGTGGGCCTTACCGTGCGCGCCCGAGCGGCCGGTGGCCGCGCTGACATACCGCCCGGTGGGGAACCGGGCTGGCGACGGTCGGGCCTCGCGGGCTTCGGTGTGCTCGGCGCGCAGCAGCGGGTAGTCGAAGACGAGCGACCGGGGCTGCCGACCGTGCGCGGTGATGTAGAGCCGGAGCCGGTCGAACACCGGTCCGGAGACGGCGACCTTGCGGAACCGCTTGCCCTTGGTGGGGCCGACCAGCCACGGCTCGTCGCCGCCGCTGTAGGCGCGGCCGGGCCAGGTGATGGCCTGCCGGATCCACACGTGACTGGCGTTGCGCGCGTCGGCGTCCAGCACATCCATGGGCCGCAGCGCGATCACCTC
>JANOTZ010000383.1:0-2801 GCA_031416735.1 Frankiales bacterium | reverse complement strand
AGAAGCCGTCGCCGCCGTAGGTGGAGATGACCTGGCCCTGCGGCGTGATCTTGGCGGTGCCGTTGTCCTGCAGGCCGATCCAGACCGTGCCGTCCTTGGCCATCGCCGCGTCGTACGGCAGCAGGGTGTCGAGGCCGATGTTCTTGCCGCGCCCCCAGCCGTTGTTGTTGAAGTCGCCCCCGGCGCCGACCGTCTGCGCGTAGGCGCCACCGTCGTTGCCGACCACCAGGGTCACGCCCTCACCGGTGGGCACGAACATGCCGGCCTGCTGGTCGGGGTGGGTGGTCGTGGTCGGTCCGTCCGGCGTGTCGACGCCGTTGGCCGGGCAGTACGGCGCCCCACCAGGGATGAGCGAGTTGGTGTTGAGGCCGAGGCAGCTCGTCCCACCGAAGTAGCGGCCGATCACCTTGAACTGGGCGCTGCCGGACGGCGGGTCGGCAGGCGGCGGGACCGGGCTCGCCACCGGCGGGATCGCGAGCGGAGTGAGGTTGGTCCAGACCTCCTCGAGGCCGAACACGATGCGGTTGGGGGCGCCGCTCGGATCCACTCCACTGGTCGGGTCGACCTCGACCCAGTTGTTGTACCAGGACTGGATTCCAGGCGCGTACGACGCGGAGTTGGCGCCGACGAGCGCGGTGCCGCTCCCGGGGGCGGCCAGCTGCTGGGAGTCGGCCAGCTTGGTCCAGTTGCCACCGAAGTCGGGGGAGCCGTACAGCCCGTTCAGGATCGTGTTGCCCGGGACGTTGGATCCGAAGCCGCCCGGCTCCGGCACGCCACCACTCGCCGTACGCGCCTTGTTGAACTTGTCGGCGTCTTGCACCATCGACAGGACGTAGTCGTGGTCCTGGCCCGGTCCGTTGGCGACCGCGAGGCTGGTGCGTCCGATGCGGACCTGCTCGGCGTAGCCGGGCGGGGAGCCCAGGTAGCTGAAGCTGCCTTTGGCCCCGGTGGTGCTGGAGTAGAGGCCGTTGCGCGGTGACTGCGGCTTGCCCTGCGCGTTGAGCTTGGTGCCGGCCCGCCAGCCGATTGCGGCGAGCACCTTGCCGCCGCCGGCGCCGCCGGTGTCGGCGGCTCGCACGACCACGTCGGTGACGATGTTGGCGAAGAAGCAGGTCGGCTTGGCGACGTCGACGCAGGTGGTGGGCAGCACGACGTTGACGAAGGAACGGCCCGCGTCATCGGTGCGGTAGAGCCCCTTGCCGGTGGCGAGATAGGCCCGCTTGGCCTCGGTCGGGTCGATGGCGATCTTGAAGGAGATCGTGCCGTCCGGCACACCCGCGCTCTTGGTCCAGGACGTGCCGCCGTTGTTGGTCCAGTAGGCGCCGAGGCCGGCGTTGGAGGAGCCACCGAACGCGGGGTCGCCGGTGCCGACGATGAGGGTGCCGCCGCCCGCCTTGGTGTAGGCGAGCGCACCGGTCACCTGCGTGGGCAGGTTGTCGCCGATGCTCTTCCAGGCGGTGCCGGCGTTGGTGGTCTCGAAGACGCCGCCGTTGGCCACTGCGGCGAACCAGTGGCTGGACGAGCCGGGGACGTGGGTGAACTGCTCGATGCGACCCGAGACATCGGCGAGACCGAGGCCGTTGACCCGGTCGTAGCCCGCGACGTCGTTGATGAGAGGCGTCTTGGCGTACTGCCGCCACTGCGAGCTCGGGGACGCCGGGCCGGTCGCGGCGATCCGCGCCGCTGCCTGCACACCGGCCGGGTAGGCGGCGGCGCTGAGGTCGCCGGCTGAGCCGGAGTTGTGTCGCATGGCGATGGTCGCGTTGACCTTCGACATCTCGGCGAACGACTCGATGCTCTTCCCTGCCCGGCAGGAGCCCTGCTGGCCGGCGGCGAGCGCCTCGAGGGTCGACTCGCGCACCCAGGTCGTGCCCGGCGGGCACTCGTTGTCGGCGCTCGCGGTGAGCAGCCCCGACGTGGGAGCCACCGCCAAGGCGGTGATGGTGGCGACGGCGAGGGCGCTCAGACTGAGGGCGCGACGGGTCCGGGTGGTCATGGGTTCTCCGGGGGCTGCGGGGGTGACTGCCCATCATCATCGGGCATCGCACGTTCGGGCGCGCGCGATCGTAGTCTTTCGACGTGCCCCTGCCCTCACGCGACTACGACGCCTTCGTGTCCTCGGGCGATCTTGCCGACCTCCGCACCCGCGCGCTGGAGGTGCTGCTGAGCCCGGATCTCGCCCACATCGTTGAGCTGGTGGCCTGGTCGGAGCAGGACGGCGTGCACGTCGCGGACAGCACCGGGCACAGCGTCCTGGGTGCCGACGGGGGCGCCACCGTGCTCACCGGCGAGGACCCGGTGGGCGACCAGGACCCGCTGTCGGACTCGTCGTACCCCTTTGCCGCTTTGCGGTTGCATTCGCTGTTTCGCGATCCGCGCGCCCCCGACCTCGCGGTCGTGCACACCGACGCCCACCACTGGCCCGAGCGCGGTGGCCACCTCGGCGAGCACGGCTCCCTCGGCGCCGTGCAGTCCCGGGCGCCCCTGCTGCTCTCCGGGGCCGGGGTCGCGGCCCGCGGCGTGCTGGACCGGGCTGTGCGTGTCGTCGACGTCGGGGCCACCCTGTCGGCCCTCGCAGGAGGCTCGTACGACGGAATGGACGGCGTCCCGATCGACCTGGCCGCCTTCACCGGCGGACCCGTGGTCGGGCTGCTCTGGGACGGCGCACCGTGCGCCGACCTGCTGCACCTCGCGGCCATCGGTGAACTCCCCAACGTCGCGCGCCTGCTGGAGCGGGGCTGCGCCCTGCGGGGCGGGGCGGTCGCGGAGTTCCCCTCGGTGACACTGGTCAACCACACCTG
>JANOTZ010000382.1:0-3063 GCA_031416735.1 Frankiales bacterium | reverse complement strand
ACCGCTCACGTCCCGGGGCGCGCGTTCCCGGGGCGTCCCGCGGCAGTCCCGGAGCGTCCAGCTCCGAGCTGCCCGGTCCAGCGCAACACCAGGTCGTGCTCGACCCCGAGCACGTCGAGGACCTTGCCGGCGACGAAGTCGACGAGCTGCTGCACCTCGGTGGCCCCGCCGTAGAAGCCGGGGCTCGCCGGCAGCACCACCGCGCCCGCGTCATGCAGCGCCAAGAGCTGCTCCAACGTCGCCCGTCCGAGCGGCGTCTCCCGCGGTACGACGACAAGTGGGCGCCGCTCCTTCAAGGTCACGTCCGCGGCCCGCTGGAGCAGGTCCTTGCTGAGCCCGATCGCGATCCCGGCCACCGCCGCGGTCGAGGCCGGCACGACCACCATCCCCCGCGTCGGATAGCTGCCGCTCGACGGCCCTGCGGCCAGGTCGGCGTGCCCCCAGAAACGCACGTCCCCCTCGACGCCGGCCCACTTCTGCAGTGACTCCGCGTCGTCGTGCCAGGCGATTCCGGTCTCGTCGAGCAGCGTCAGGCGAGCCGCCCGGGAGACCACCAGATCCACCGCCTCCCCAGCGGCCAGCAGCCCGGTGAGCACGGCCTTGGCGTAGGGCGTGCCGCTCGCGCCGCTCACCCCGACCACCCACGGCTTACGTCCGCTCATCTGGTCACCTCAGCCGCCCAGCCGGGCAGACGCAAGGGGTCCGTCCGGGGGGGTTCATCGCAGGGCCAGGTCCAGGATGCCGGCGGCACCCAGGGCCAGGCCGACGAAGCCGTTGGCGGTGAAGAACGACCGGTCCACCCGACGAAGGTCGTCGGGGCTGACGATGGCGTGCTGGTAGACGAAGGCGGCCGCGGCGGCCGCGAGTCCGACGTACCAGAGCAGGCCGAAGCCCTCGAGGACGCCGAACCAGACGAGCAACGCGAGGACCAGGGCGTGTACGACGCGAGCCGTCGTCAGCGCGGCGGCGTTGCCCCAGCGGGCGGGGAACGAGCGGACGCCCTGCTCGCGGTCGCTCTCGGTGTCCTGGCAGGCGTAGACGAGGTCGAAGCCGCCGATCCACAGGCCCACCGCGACCCCGAGCACGACCGCCGGCCAGGACCACGCCCCGGTGACCGCGATCCACGCGCCGATCGGCGCGACGGACTGGGCGAGCGCGAGGATCGCGTGCGGGTAGTCGGTGAAGCGCTTCCCGTACGGATAGACGATCAGGGGTACGACGGCCACCGGGGCCAGCAGCAGGGGCAGCGGACCCAGGAGGGCGGCCGCGGCGAGGAACGCGGCGAGGGCCACACCGGCTCCGGTCCAGGCGGTCCGGACGCTGACCACCCCGGTTACCAGCTCGCGCTGGGCAGTGCGGGGGTTGCGCGCGTCGATCTCCCGGTCGATGACCCGGTTGGCCGCCATCGCGAAGGTGCGGGCCGCGACCATCGCGACCGTGATGAGCAGCAGCCGCAGGGGGTCCAGCCCGTCGCCGTGCAGCTCCATCGCGGTGAAGGCGGCCAGAAAGGCGAACGGCAGGGCGAAGACGGAGTGCTCGATCGCGACGAGCCGCAGGAATGCGCGGACCGGGGGCGCGGAAGTGGTCACAGGTCAGCCCCGGGTTCCACTGGTTCCCCGGGTCCCGCTGGTTCCTCGCCGACCCGGCCGTCGGCGAGCTCGGCGAGCAGGTCGAGGTGGCCGAGGTGCCGCGAGATCTCCTCGATCAGGTGCAGCAGGATCCAACGCAGGCTGTGGTCCCGGTGCACCGCGGCCTGGTCGAGGTCGGCGTGGGCGAGGACCGCGTCGCAGTGCGCGATCTCCTCCCGGTAGGCCGCGAGCAACGACTCCAGGGTGACGTCGGCGGGCACGTGCAGCTCACCGTCGGGGTCCTCGTCGGTCCAGGCGTAGTGCAGCCCCACCTGGCCGGCGAAGCGGTCCCGGACCCACCACCGCTCGACGCTCTCCAGATGGCGCACCAGGCCGTGGATCGTCAGCCCGGACGCCGTGGACACGGCCCGGGCCGCGTCGTCCGACAGCCCCTCGAGTTTCCAGAACACCAGCTCCCGTTGGCGATCCAGGTAGGCGAGCAGCATGTCCCGCTCCCCCAGCCGGTGCTCCGGGATGAACGCGTCGCCGAGCCGGGCACGCGAGCTGTCCGCCGTACTCATGAGAGGCCGTAGTCCTTCCAGCGGTCGGTGACCCGCTGCACCACCGTCGGGTCCTGCACCAGCATCTCCGGCCACTCGCGGGTGTAGCCCTCCGAGGGCAGCTTGCGGGTGGCGTCGACGCCGAGCTTGCCGCCCCAGAACTGGCTGTAGGCGCTGTGGTCCAGGTGGTCGACCGGGCCCTGGGTGAGCAGGATGTCGTGGGCGTAGTCGACGTTGCCGAAGGCCCGCCAAGCCACCTCGGAGTAGTCGTGCACGTCACAATCCTTGTCCACCACCACGATGAGCTTCGAGAGGCTGAGCAGCCCGGCGCCCCAGATCGCACTCATCACCTTCTGGGCGTGCTTGGGGAAGCGCTTGTCGATGCTGACGATGCAGCAGTTGTGGAAGACCCCCTCGACGGGGAGGTTGTAGTCGACGATCTCCGGCACGGTGAGCTGGATGAGCGGCAGGAAGATCCGCTCCGTGGCCTTGCCCAGCGGCCCGTCCTCCTGCGGCGGCCGACCGACCACGATGCTCTGGTAGACCGGCTCGCGCTGCATGGTCATCACGTCGACGGTCAGGACCGGAAACGGCTCGATCGGCGTGTAGAAGCCGGTGTGGTCGCCGAACGGTCCCTCGGGCATCCGCTCGCCGGGCTCCAGCCAGCCCTCCAGGACGATCTGCGCCCCGGCCGGCACCTGCAGCGGAACGGACAGGCAGTCGATCATCTCGGTACGCCGGCCCGCGAGGAACCCGGCGAACAGGTACTCGTCGATCTCCGCGGGCAACGGGGCGCTGGCGGCGTAGGTGACGTGCGGCGGACAGCCGAACGCGATCGCCACCGGTAGCCGCTCGCCGCGCCGCTCCGCGACCGCGTGGTGCGCGGTGCTGTCCTTGTGGATCTGCCAGTGCATGCCGACCTGGTTGCGGCTGTG
>JANOTZ010000381.1:0-1927 GCA_031416735.1 Frankiales bacterium | reverse complement strand
GATGCCCTTGAGTGGCGTGTAGGCACCGTTGTAGATGACCTCGCGGCTGCTGCCCTCGAAGAACAGCATCAGGTAGGTGCCGGTGAGCAGCAAGATGATGAACGAGTAGAGCGCGATCTCACCGAGCATGAACGACCAGTGGTCCGGGAAGACCTTGTTGAGGCTGCGCTTGACGAAGTTCGAGGAGCCCAGGCGGTCGTCGACCCACTTGGCGGTGCCGGCGGCACCCTGCTCGGCGATCGTGGCCATCAGTTGCCTGCCTCAGTCTCGTACGTGGGCTCCTTGTAGCTGGGGTGGCGCTCCCAGTAGCTCGGGCCGACCGGTTCGTTGAAGTCGTCGCGGGCGATGAAGTAGCCCTCCTCGTCGACGGTGATCGCCAGCTGCGGGAGGTTGCGCGCGGCCGGACCGAACAGCACCTTGGCGGCGTTGCCCGCGTCGAAGGTCGACTGGTGGCAGGGGCAGAACAGGTGGTGGGTCTGCTGCTCGTAGAGCTTCACCGGGCAGCCCAGGTGGGTGCAGATCACCGAGTAGGCGACGTGCCCGTCGACGACCCAGTTCTTGCGCGTCTCGCTGGTCTTGAGGTCCTCGGGGCGCATCCGGATGAGGAACGCGGCCGAGTCGGCCATCCGTCGCCCGCCCTCGACGTTGGGGAAGATGTTCTTCGTACCGCCGATCTCGAGGTCGCCGAACTTCACCGGCCGACCGAGCTCGTCGAGCAGCCGCGAGCCCTTGTGCCACCCGGTCTTGGCAAGGACGTCGCCCTTACCCCGGGTCTTGCCCAGGGGGAAGATGAACGGGATCGGCAGCACGAGAAGCGATCCGGCGCCGAGGAGAAGGCTGTTGCGCAGCAGCGAACGACGCGGCAGCCCGGAGTCCTCGAAGCCCTGCTTGAGCAGCTCGGCCGCCTCGGCGCGCTCGGTGTCGGAGGACGCCAGGTGGTGGCGCTCCTGCACCGTCTCCTCGTCGACCATGAGCGTCTTGGCCCACAGGACCGCCCCGGCACCGACGCCCGTGAGGGCCAGCGTCATGAAGATGCCGAGCAGCGGGGTGTAGTACTCGAAGTGCTTGTCCTCGAAGGCGTACGGGAAGAACGCGAAGGTCGCGATGAACCCGATGACGCCGACGACCGAGCTCAGGAACAGCGCGGCGACCTTCTGCTCGGCCCGCTTGGCCCGCTTGGGGTCGTCGCGCACGTTCTCGTGATAGGAGTGGTGGGTGCTGACCACGGGGTCGCCGACGGGGTGATCACCGTGCCGCTCCTCGGGCTCGTCGGCTTCCTTCAGCCGGTCGCGGATGGATTCATTACTCATGCGCGGGCACCGATCCAGAGCGTGACGACAATGAGGAGGCCCATGCCGACGAGGAAGACCACGAGGCCCTCGGGCACGGGGCCGTAGCGGCCGAGGGCTGCGCCACCCGGGTCCTTGGCCTCGTGGGTGATGTAGCGGACGTAGCGCGTGATGGCGCGCTTCTCGTCGGGGGTGAGCTGGTTGTCGCCGAAGCGTGGCATGTTCTCGGGGCCGCTCTGCATGGCCGCGTAGATCACGCGCGCGTCGGCCGGCTTGAGGGACGGGGCGTACTTCGAGCGGGTCAGCGCACCGCCGACGCCGGCGAAGTTGTGGCAGCTCGAGCAGTTGGTGCGGAACAGGTCGCCACCGAGGGCCAGGTCACCGTCGTCGAGCCGACCGGCGGGCAGCGTCGGGCCGCCACCGATCGACTGGACGTAGGCGGCCAGCTGCTCGGACTGGGTGCGGTCGTACTTCGCAGGCTTGCGGGCGGCCTGCGCCGATCCTCGCGCGAGCGGCATCCGGCCGGACTCGACCTGGAAGATGACGGCGGAGGCGCCGACACCGACGAGGGACGGGCCGCCTGCGCCGCCCTGGTTGTTGAGGCCGTGGCAGGTCGAGCAGCCCTGCAGGTAGAGCTG
>JANOTZ010000380.1:0-8784 GCA_031416735.1 Frankiales bacterium | reverse complement strand
CCGTCGGCGCGACCGTCAGCGGCAGCGAGCTGCGCCACGTCTTGTCGGAGCCCTGCGACAGCACCTTCGGGACGGCATCGAGCCCGGGCGCCCGCTGCCCCTTCAGGTGCCGCGCGAAGAAGTCGTCGAGGTAGCCGCGTGGGTCGACCGGCATCCCCTTGGGTGGGGAGCTGAAGATGTCGGTGTGGTTCCACTGGCCCACGATCGCCCGCTTGTCCTTGGCGTTCTTGAGGTTCAGCCAGTAGCGGCTGAACTGGTCGGGCTTGGTGTTGAAGTCGCGCCAGCCGTGCTGCATGAGCACCGCTGCCTTGACGTTGCCCGCCCGCAGCGCCCAGTCACGCTCCTGCCAGAAGCCGCCGTACGACGGGTCGGCGAGGTGTCCGCGGTAGTTGTGCTCGACGATCTCGCACTCGCTGGTCTTGTCCGCGAGGTTCGCGGCGTGCTCCTGCGGGGAGCGGTCCGGGTCGGTGTTGGGGGTGCGGCCGAGGACCGCGTCGAACAGGTCGGGGGTGCCGACCGGGTAGCCGGTGTCCGCGGCGCTCTTGTCGTCGTCGGTCGAGTTGTGGGTGACGGCGTGGTCGTAGTTGTAGCCGTACCAGCTCGTCACGGGTTCCTGAGGCACGATCGCGGCGAGGTGCTTCGGTGCCAGGGTGGCGATCTCGGCCTGGATCGCGCCGTCGTAGGACGTTCCGATCATGCCGACTTTGCCGTTGGACCACTTCTGGGTGCCGAGCCACTCGACGACAGCCGCCCCGGCGCCTGCCTCCGCGGCGCCGCCGTAGTCCCAGCAACCGTCGGACTCCCCGGTGCCGAGCAGGTCGGCGAAGGCGGTGGCATAGCCCTTCGGGGCATACCGATCGGAGTAGAAGCTGGTCGGCACCCCGTCGGCTCGGGCCCGTGTGTAGAGGTAGCGGTAGGGACTCATCTGCAAGATGACCGGCATCCTTCCCTGCGCCGGGCGGTGCATCTCGACTCGGATCTTGCCGTACGGCGTGCTCACGTAGGTCGCCTCGTCGACGAACCCTTTGTACGGACTGGCCGCCTCACTGGGGACGCTCAGGCCGGCGACGACGAGGGCAGGGACGAGGGCAAGGAGGAGGCGGCGCACTCTGAACTGTTCGCCAACCCGGGCGCACCTCCTGCAAGGGGGGCGCGGTGATGCTCGCGAGCCGTTCGCTCACGTCGGGTGCGAGCCGGCCCTGCCTGCTCAGTGCCAGCGCGGAGCTATCGGTACGACGGTGCGGTGGGTGACGCACCCGGCGAGAACGCCCGCGCCGTAGGCCGCCTGGTCCAGGAGTGCGGTCGCGGTGTAGGTCAGCGGGTCGGCCCCGGGCCGGCGCTCGGCCCACTCCCGTAGGTAGGGGGCGACGAGGAGGGCCGTCACCCTTCGGTCGTTGCGGGCCGCGAGCCAGGCGAGCGGTCCGAGCAGCGACAAGGCTCGTCCGACACCGAGGGCGGTGCCCTCCACCGACCGGGCGACCAGCCAGGCGGACGACCTCGGGTCGTGCACCTTCGCGTCAAGGCGTCTGGTCGCCACCACGGCAACCGTCAGAGCGGCGAGGGGCCGGCGGCCGAGCAGCAGCGCAAGCACCGCCGTGGGCCACGGTGGCAGCACCAGGTGCGCCAAGCGGTCGGGGTGGCGCTCCCCGAGGGCAGCCGCGGACGTGCCATAACGGAACCGACGGGCCAGTCGCTGTGACAAGCGGTCCGGCTCCTCGTGCTCGACCACCACCGACGGGTCGTAGCGGACGACGCCGCCCGCATCGATCAACCGCCAGACCAGGTCGACGTCCTCGCCGTATCGGAGCGACTCGTCGAAGCGGGGAAGGGCCGACCTGCGGACGATCAGCGCTGCGGTCGGGACGTAGGCGACCTCGCCGCCGGGCTGGACTGTCGCCGGTCGAGAGCCGAGGTCCAAGGGGGACCGGGGACCACCGGCGACCCGGGGGGCGACGGCCACCACGGATGGATCCTCGAAGTGGCCGCGCAGTCGCTCCAGCCAGCCTTCGGGAGCGACGCAGTCGCTGTCGAGGAAAGCCACGAAGTCCTTGTCCACCAAGGAAAGTGCGGTGTTGCGGGCCGCTGCCGGACCGCCGTTGGGGCGCCGGACGTAACGCGCAGCGAACTCTCGGCACACCGCCTCGACCCGGAGTGGGTTGGCTGACCCGTCGTCCACGACGAGCACGTCATTGCCTCGATCCAGAACGGCGAGACAACGGGCCAGCGCCGACGTGCGGTCGCGCACCGGGATGACGACCGTGACGTCCCTCGTGGGGTGGGCCGGTGGCCGGGGATGGGCAGCCCCAGCCTGGACAAGGCGGCGCGCGAAGGCACGAGATCCCTTGCCCAGTTGGACATCAGCCAGTGCCTCCAGTCCCTGCGGTCCGAGGGTGAGCATCCGGCCGGTAGGGGTGAAGATGGTGCGGCCGCGGATCCGGAGCCGACCATCCAACTGGACCGGCCAGCCGTCGGGCAGCCCGGCGAGGTCGTCGGGTCGCGGGCCTACGGGGGTGAGCCGATGCGGTGAGCCACGGCCGTCAGAGGGCGAGGCCACCGTCGACCGCCACATCCGCACCGGTGACGCCGGAGCTCGCGGGACTCGCCAGCCAGACGAGCGCGGCCGCGACTTCCTCCGGCTCCAGGAGCCGCTCGAGTGGCTGGTGCCTGGCGAAGTGCTCCACATCGGCCAGCCCGTAGAGGCGGGCGCTCTCCTCCAGCACCGGTGTGCGCGTGGATCCGGGGCTCACGCATGACGCGGTCACCCCCGTGCCGCGGAGCTCCGCGGCCAGGCCCCGCACCAGCCCGTTCACGCCGGCCTTGGCCGCGCAGTAGGCGGCGAGCAGCGGTAGCCCACGGGTCGCGGCGGCGGAGGACACGGCGATGAAGCGACCCGACCGCGGGGCGGGGCGGCGCAGCAGGGCGGGGATCGCCACCCGGGCCAAGGTGATGACGCCGTGGAGGTCGACATCGAGGACGGCGGCGAGGGCCTCAGGGTCCTGCTCCCACAGGGGAACGCCGCCTGCCACAACGCCCGCCACGGCCAGAGCGGCGTCCAGTCCGCCGTACAGGCTCTCGGTGTGGGCGACGGCCGCCGCGAGTTGCACGGGGTCGCAGGTGTCGGCGACGAAGGTGGACACCTGGTCCCCGGCAAGGGCTTCGAGCTCCTCGCGCGTCCCGAGCGGATAGCCCAGCCGCGGGTCGTCACTGCAGCGGTCGGTCGCCACGACGTGCCAGCCGTCGGCGACCAGGGCCCGGACGGTGGCTGCACCGATACCGCGGGCGGCACCGGTGACGAGGGCGACCCGGGTCACGCGGGTTCCTCGGTGAGCCAGGACTGGACCGCTACCTCCAGGTCGTCGAGCGCCTCGCGCAGCAGCTGCTCGCCCTCCTCCGACGTCGCCCCCGCGGGGTTGCCGAGGATGCCGTTGTCGGTGACGGCCCGCAGCCCTCCGCGGCGCAAGGCGGGGAGCAGCTCGGTGAGCCCCTCGGCGGCGCCGGCCTCCCGGGATTCGCCGACCCGGGAGGGGTCCAGGGCCAGTTGCACGGAGGTCTCGGTGCGACCGGCATGGGCATCGCCCCGCCAGCTGGGGGACCAGACCAGGACGTCGCGGCCCTCGTCGCGCAGCCGCGCGCACACCGTCCTGAGCGTTGCGGCGTTGCCTCCGTGGCCGTTGATGAGGAGCACGTGCGGGAAGGTGTCGGTGGCACTGCGGGCCAGCTCGACCAGCACCAGCTCGAGCGCCTCGTGGCCGATGGACAGGGTGCCGGGGAAGCCGGCGTGCTCCCCGCTCGCCCCGTAGGGCAGGGCCGGTGCCACCACGACGCCCGGCCGCCGCGCGGCGAGGCCGACCGCCAGGGCCTCGGCGATGTCGGTGTCGGTCGACAGCGGCAGGTGCGGCCCGTGCTGCTCGGTCGAGCCCAGGGGTACGGCGAGCACGTCGCCGCCTACCACCGGCCAGGTCAGGTCTCCGAGCCGGATCATGACGCCGACCAGCCCGTGCGCTCTTCGGACAGATAGCCGCCTCGTACCAAGAATTCCAGCAGCACGTCCGCTCCCTCTGCAGCACTCACCGGTCCGATGACCGTAGGCGGTTCGTGGGAGAGAAGCGCGCCGGTGAGGGCCAGCAGCCGTTCCCGAGCCGATCCGGTCGGTGCCGGCAGGTGTCGCGGCCGGGGCCGCGCGGGCCGGGCACGCAGCACCCTCACGGTCGACGTCCTTGGAGTGATCCCCACGACGGGGACGTCTGCTCCAGCGGCCGCCAGCGCCGCCGGGAGAGAGGCCCTGCGCAGGCGGACCCCCGCTCCCTCGACGGAGCAGACCGCCGGCAGCGGCACCCGCATGCGCTCGCGGCGGCCGTAGTCGAGCCGGCGTTCGGCGATGAGCGCACCGTCCTGCAGCTCCAGCGACACCAGGCCCGGGGCTTGTACGGCTCCGAGCTCGTGGGCGACGAAGGCGGGCAGCGCCCCGGTCCCGCGGTCGGCGGAGCGGTCGGCACACAGCACCAGGTCGGGACGGTCACTCCCCAGAGCCGCGACCAGTGCCTTCGCTAGGGCGTGCTCGTCGGTGGCGAGCTCCTCGAGATAGGAGCCGGAGACAGCAACCCGACGGACCTCGGCCCCCAGCGAGAGTGCCTCCCGCAGCGGCCCATCGCACTCCGGCCCCCCCGCGGACAGCGCGAGAACCCTTGCGCCCCAGGTGTTTGCGAGCCGCAGCCCATGCTCGAGGGCGGCTGCGTCAGCGGCAGACAGCGAGACCGTGCGCGGGTCGCGGGTGAGCGCACCGGTGAGTGGGTCGACCTCGACGCGCAGGTCGGTGCAGCGGAGCAGGACGACGATGAGCATCAGCCGTGCCTGAACACGACGCCGTGGCCACCGTCGGGGTAGGTCCAGGTCAGCGCGCCCTCGGCATCGCACACCTGATAGCAGGTGCCGCACTCGAAGCACTGCTCGTAGTTGAACAGGATCCCGCCGTCCGAGGTGGGGGCAAACAGGTTGGCGGGGCAGGCGGTGACGCAGGCCTTGGTGGTGCAGGACCGGCAGATCTCGCTGTCCACGACGATGTGCGGCCGGTCACCGACCCGGAACTCCACGGTGTCCATGCGGTCCTCGAACGAGATGCCTTCCCAGCTCATCGGAAGATCCGCCCGCCGGCGAGGCTGTCGGCGACGAGGTGACGGAGCTTCACGCCGTTGTTCTTCGCAGACTGGCGCAGGAGCTTGACCAGACCTGGCTTCGGGCTCGGGTTGGTCACCGTGAACAGCCCCTGCACCAGGTCTGCCATGACCCCGGGATAGCGCTGCTGGACCCTGTCGCTGAGCAGCAGCTTGGGTGCCCGGCGCAGCCGGCGGTGGTCCTGCAGCACGAAGCTCTCCTCCAGGCTCTTGCGGTAGGACCTCAGCCCCCGCTTCGACACGTCACCGGCCGTGATCGCCTGGGCCGCAGCAGTTCCGGCGGCCAGGCCCGACCCGATCGCGAAGTTCACTCCCTCGAGCCAGAGGCCCGCGGCGAGGGTCATGCCGGCGGCGTCGCCGGCCACGAGCATCCCGTCGGTGGCGAGCTCGGGGAAGGCGTCATAGCCGCCTTCGGGGATGAGGTGTGCGGTGTATTCCTTGAGCTCTGCGCCCTGCAGCCACGGCGCCACCGCGGGGTGCGCCTTGAGGTCGGTGATCAGGTCCTCGGCTCGCACCTTGGCCTTGGCCAGGTGCTCGAGTGACACGACGACCCCGACAGACAGCGTGTCCCGGCCGGTGTAGAGGAAACCGCCGCCCGGGATTCCCCTGGTGCAGCCGAGGATCTCGACGTCGACGCCCTCATCCCCCCGCACGTTGAAGCGCTGGTCGATGACCTCACGCGAAAGGGTCAAAACCTCCTTCACGCCGAGCGTCAGGTGCTTGGCGTCGGTCCTCGGCAGCAGGCCGGCCTCCTTGGCCAGGAAGGAGTTGACCCCATCGGCGGCGATGACCACCCGGGCCCGGAGGTCGCCGTCGACGCGGTCGGTGCGGACACCCACGACCTTCCCGTCCTCCAGGAGCAGTCCGGTGGCGACGGTGCTCGTCACCAGTTGGGCGCCGGCCTCGACCGCCTTGCCGGCCAGCCAACTGTCGAAGTCGGCCCGGAAGGTCGTGCACCCGTTGTACGGCGCCTTCCCCCAATCGGTGGTGCGAAAGTCGACGGTGAGGGCCTGGTGCTCGGTGAGCACCATGGTGGAGCGGCGGGTGACCCAGCGCTGGACCGGCACCTCCTCCCACCAGTTCGGCAGGACCTCATCGAGCACCCGGCCGTAGACGACGCCGCCGTAGGCGTTCTTGGAACCGGGGAAGGGACCACGCTCGAGCAGCACGACCTTCATCCCCGCGCGTGCTGCGGTGAGGGCGGCCGCCGGACCGGCCGGTCCGGCGCCCACGACGACGACGTCGATCACCGGGTCACTCCCAGCCGGTCGGCGAGCTCCTCGAGGTCGCCCGCGCGTCGGTGACCAGGCCCAGGTCGGCCATCGCCGTCATCGGGCAGGACGGGTCGAGGTTGACGCTGACGACGTGCTGGGGATTGCCCAGCCCACCGGTGTGCTGGCTCGCGCCAGCGACCCCGAAGGCGAGGTAGAGGTCAGGGGAGATGCTCACTCCTGTGCTGCCGATCTGTCGGTCATGGTGCATCCAGCCGGCATCGGTGATGACGCGGGTCGCGCCGGTGCTGGCCCCCAGTCGCGACGCGACAGCCTTCAGCAGGTCGAAGGTCTCGCGGGCGGTGGAATCGTCTGCCTCGCGTGGGACCAGTCCGGCGCCGCCGCCGACGACCCGGCTTGCCTCCGAGAGGTCCATGGTCGCCGGGTCGGGCTCGAGGACGGCGAGCCGTTCGGCGTCCACCCCAAGGGCGACGTCCAACACGACTTCGAAGACCTCCCCGTTGCTGGGCGGCAGTCCGCTGCGGGCGCCCGGGACGAGGGTGACGACGCACGGACCGTCGCACCGCACGTCGATCTCGAGCCGCCCGTCGATCCGCGAGAGCGCGGCGGTAGTGCCCTCGTCGTCGACGGTCGCGCTGGTCGCGTAGGCGAGCAGCGGCCGGTCGAGCGCAGCGGCCAGACGCGGTGCGAAGTCGCGACCATCGGGGCTGGCGGGGAACACCAGCATCCGCACCTCGTGGAGGAGTGGGGCGAGGGCAGCAGCCAAACCCGCTGGGGCGGCCCCGGCCGTTTCGGCGTGCCAGGCTCTCGGCGCCCCGAGCTCGGCCGCGGCGTCGGCAGTGCCCGACCCGAGCAGCAGCACCCGCCCGCCCGCTTCGGCGACGGCCTCGGCGGCGCCGACGGGGAGGATGCCGGCGCGGACGATGACCACGGCGAGCCGGCTCATCTCCAACGGCTGCGAGACGCCGGTCCCGAGGTGGGTGCTGGTCACCGCCCTGCTCGTGGCGGTCACAGGGACACCGCCACTCGATGGCCTTCGATGACGGCGGCATGCGCGCGCCGCGGAGCGAGGCAGTCGCCGATCCGGTGGACGGGGAACGGCACGTCCTGCAGCTGTTGCCACAACGCATCGTCGGCCCGCTGCTGTACGGCGCACACCACCCAGTCGACAGTGCGGGTCACGTCGGTGCCCGTGGGGTGATGCTGCAGTTGGACAGTCACTCCCTCGCCGTCCGTCGCCGCGCCCATCGGCACGACGTCGGTGGTCTGGACGATGCCCTTGGCGTCGGCCTTCACGTTCCAGGTCTCGAGGTCCAGAGTGATGCCGAGGTCCTGCCCGACGACCATCCCGGGAGTGGCGATCTCGACGTCGCAGCCTCGATCGGCGAGCAGCTCGCTGACGCTCGTGCCCTGGTGGAAGCCGAGCTCGTCCACCACGAGCACCCGACCCCGAGGTGACGAACGTCCCTCCAGGACGTCACGCACATCGACGACCCGAGCCAGATCCCCTGCCCACCAAGGCTTGCTGGGCAACGCGCCGGTCGCGAGGATGACCACGTCGGGATCCTCCCCGCGCAGGAAGTCGGCCGAGACCTCGCAGGCAGTCTTGATGTCGACCCCGACCCGCTGGGCGGCGGACGTCAGGTTGCGGGTGAGGTCGAGGAACTCCGCCCGGCTCGGGACGCTCGCCGCGACCGGCACCTGACCGCCGAGGCGCGCGCTGCGCTCGAAAAGCGTGACGTGATGGCCGCGTTCGGCCGCGGTGACGGCGGCCTGGAGGCCGGCGGGTCCACCGCCGACGACGAGGACGCGTTGCTGCCGACGGGTGGGCATCGGCAGGGGGGTCGCCTCGCGGCCGGTGCGCGGGTTCTCGATGCACCCGAGCCAGCGGTTCAGGCCCATCCGGCCGACGCATTCCTGGTTGCACGACAGGCAGGTGCGGATGTCGGACGCCGCCCCGGAGCGGGCCTTGCGGACGAAGTCGGGGTCGGCGATCTGGCCCCGGACCACCCCGATCAGGTCGGCCTGCCCGGCCTGCAGCGCCCGGTCGGCCTGGAGCGGGTCCTTGAACCGCCCCACCCCGACGACCGGGATGCTCACCGCCTCGCGGATGGCGCTCGGGATGAACATCGCGTAGCCCGGCGGCACCTGCATCGACGCCTCGATCATGTAGAGCGTGGCGGTGGCGACGCCGATCGAGGTGTTGATGTAGTCGACCTGCCCGGTGGCGTCGCACATCTTCGCGACCGCGACCGCCTCCTCGATGGTGGTGCCGCCCTCGATGAGCTCGTCGCCGCAGAGCCGCACCCCGAGGGCCTTGTCCGGTCCCAGCACGGACCGGACGGCCGCGACGATCTCGAGCAGCAGCCTGGCGCGGTTCG
>JANOTZ010000379.1:0-5342 GCA_031416735.1 Frankiales bacterium | reverse complement strand
CCGGCGGAAACGAGAGTCAGACCCGCTCCCCAGCGACACAGTGAACATCCCAGCGGAAACGTCGAGGTGCAGGCGCTGGATGACCGGGACTCAACAGGCCTGGATGTACTCCCGAAGGGCTCGACGGAGGCGGCCGCTTCGCCCATCGCTGGCCGGCGGCGTTACACGCGGCGGATCGGATTCTGTTGGCTGCAGAGTGAGGTCGATCAAGGCGCGTGCTGCTCGCGTTCGAGGCGACCGAGAAGCCAGGCTCTCGCCATCGTTGACACCGGCAGGTGCTTCGTACCAGCGACCTGCTGGTACTGCGCGTCGCTGAGCCGGACGTTGAACATCCGAGACGGGCCCTGTCCACGCCGGACGATGGTGCCGGTCGGGTAGTTGCCTTCGCTGCCGGCGTACTTCTCCAAGCTGCGGGCATCCGAGCGCAGATCGGCGGCGGTCCGCGCGTCCAGTCGCTTACTCATCTGCTGCTTCCTCCGAAGAGGTAGCCAAGTCTCGCCCGGACGCGGGCCAGACGTTCATCCCGTGCCAATCGCCGTCGAGTAGCCGTCTCCTTCCTTCTTGCCCTACCGGCCCGTTGCATTTACGCTACGAACATGTCCGAACCAGCCAGGATGCTGCGTGACGCCCGCGGGGCCGCTGGGCTGTCCGCTCGCGCCTTGGCGATCAAGGCGGGGACGTCGACCACGACCGTGACCCGCATCGAGGCCGGCACCATGGACCCGACGATCGGCATGCTCGACCGGCTCCTGCGCGCAGCCGGTCGCCAGCTCGAGCTCACGACGAAGCGTCCCTCCCGCTCCACTTCGCTATCCCTGGCGGATCTGACCGATGCCTGGTCGAGAACGCCCGTGGGGGACCGGCCAGACTGGACTCGGCTTCGGGCTCTGCTCGACGGGCTGGCCCTGCATTCGGACGGCATCCGGGCCGCTATCGCACCCATGCCACACCCGTCCGGGTCATCAATGCAGGACGCGCTCCTGGCCGGCATCGCCGACACGCTGGCCGACGACCACGGACTGCGGCGGCCGTCATGGACCAGCGCAGCCGGCCGGTTCCTGTCCACGCCGTGGGAGACGCCCGGCACCGCACGTACGCAACGCATCGCTCGGGAGCAGACGACGCCTCAGTTGTTGGCGCACGGCATCATTGCTTCGCGAGACAGTCTGTGGCGGGATACAAGCACGCTGGGGATCGGCGCAGATGCCTGACGTCCCCCTCGACGGCGAGCACATCCTGCGCTACCTCGGTGACGTCGCCGACCGGCTCGGCCCGGCCGGACCCGGGCACACGATCATCGTGGTCGGCGGCTCGTTGCTGGCCCTCAGGGATCTCCGGCAGAGCACCCTTGACGTCGACTCAGTGCGCCGCCTCGACACCGAACTGGCCGACGCCATCGGCCTCCGTCGCGAGCGACCACGGCTTCGCCCCACGGTGGCTCAACGACAGCGCCCTCATGTTCAAGCCCTCGACCCTGGCCGAGGCCGACTGCCAGGTCGAGCTTCACCAAGGACGGCTGCTCATCCTCGGGGCCCCGCTGGAGCAGGTCTTCCTTATGAAGCTCGACGCCAGCCGCGCACCAGACCTGGACGACATGATCCATCTCTGGCGGCACTGCAGCTTCGACTCACCACAAGCAGTCGTCCAGGAGTACTACCTCGCCTATCCGCACGCCGAGACCGACCCTTACCTCGTTGACCACGTGGCGGCGATCGCGTACGCGGCGACGCAGCTCTGAGGGTTCAAGCAGCTGCGAATAGCCGGCAGCGATGATCTGATTGCTGCCCCTGATGGTCCTGGACCTGCGAGGGTGCGGCCAAGCACCCGATGTCGGGACTGACCCGAACCAACCGGCTGACGCGAGTCTTGCTGTCCTGAGAAGGATCAGTCGTCTTCGCGTCGGGTGCTTGCTCTAAAGCGCACCAGCCGGTCGGGGTGACTTATGAGGAGCCTGCTGTAACAGGCCCGTCGCTGTCTTGTCCGCCGTCCGGCCGGTGCTGCCACCACGCCCCGGACTAAGGAGAACGCGATGGCCAGTTCAACCCTGCCAGCAATCGACAAGGAAGTCCCCACCGGCCTCATCACTGGCGGCGTCGACACGCACCTTGACGTGCACGTCGCAGCTGCCCTGGACCACATCGGGGGCTTGCTCGGGACCGCTTCCTTCCGGACCACGCCAGCCGGCTACCGCAAGCTGCTCCAGTGGTTGCAGAACTTCGGGACGCTCTCCCAAGTCGGGGTCGAGGGCACCAGCAGCTACGGCACCGGCCTGACCCGAGCCCTGCAAGCCGCCGGCGTCACGGTTGTCGAGGTCGACCGACCCAACCGGCAGGTCCGCCGCCGCGAGGGCAAGTCCGACGCGCTGGACGCGATTGCCGCCGCCCGCTCAGTGCTGGCGGGAACAGCCCTGGGCGCGCCCAAGACCAAGGGCGGGAACGTCGAGGGCATACGGGTTCTGACCGTCGCGCGGCTGTCGTGCGTCAAGGCCCGCATCCAGGCGCTGAACCAGATCCGCAGCATTGTCAGCACCGCGCCGGACGACCTGCGCGAGCAACTGCGCTCCTTGACGATCAAGCAGACCGTCGCCACCTGCGCTGCCTACCGGCCGAGGGACGGATCGGATGTCGAGACCGTCAGCAAGGTTGCGCTGCGAGCGTTGGCCCGGCGGGTGCAGTACCTCAACGATGAGCTCAAAGACCTCGATGCTCGCCGCGCAGCGCTGGTCGACGAGGTCGCACCCGACCTGCTCAACGCTTTCGGCGTCGGTCCTGACAGCGCCGCGACGCTACTCGTGACCGTCGGCGACAACCCCCAGCGGCTGCACTCCGAGGCCGCCTTCGCCCGACTCTGCGGAGTGGCACCGATCCCCACCGGCAGCGGCAAGACCGACGGCTACCACCGCCTCCACCGCGGCGGGGATCGCCAAGCCAACAGCGCCCTCTGGAGAATCGTGTTGGTCCGCATGTCCACCGACCCCGAAACCCAGGCCTACGTCGAACGACGCACCAAGGAGGGCAAGCAGAAACTCTTCATCATGCGATCCCGCAAGCGCTACGTCGCCCGCGAACTCTTCCAGCTCCTGCCACGGCCAGAACACGAGTTGACATCATGAGGAGCATCCTTCTTCGCTGTCGGACGTTTCCGCTGGGAACGTCGAGGACCAGGCGTTCTACGCGGTTCCTAGAAGGGGTCGCTCGGAGTCCCCTGGCGCCCGCGTTACCGTTTCCCCGTGACTCCCGAGGACGTGGTCGAGGCGCTCGTTTCAGGCCTTGCCGCCTACGGTGGCAGCTCTCAACTGTGCACGTGTTCCGTCCAAGCTCCGCCATCCCAGTACCGCAATCGGGCTGAGAAGTATGGATCGGGGTGCCAGCCGGCACCCAGGGGCTGAACAGGCATGGCAGCGTCGGGCATGGCTCTTCGTCGGGTCAGCAGCAGCGGCGCGCTGACGCAGAGCATGACGAGGCTGATGAAAGCGACGAATGGAAGACCGAACAACCATGCGAGCACTTTCCCTCCGTCGCCCGGGATAGCCACGACGAAAACCACTGTGAAGAACAGCGATCCAGCCAGACCGTAGCCACCCATGCAGAGCAAGACCCACCCCGCGCCCGACCTCCAGGTCGTACGGGGGGGCTGGTAGTGCAGTGCCGAGGGCTCAAAACCGGTTTGGCCTGCGTAGGGCTGCTGGCCAGGTGGCTGCACGCGTCTCTCCTTCATCCCGGGCATGGCCCGCACCCGGGTAGTCCGCATCTGTGATAAGGGTCCGTGCCTTCGAACAACTTCGCCGCCGCAGCCGGAACTCCTGCGACCCACGCCGCTTCTCGACGCGGTAAAGGTAGGTGCCGCTTCAGGATGGGCGCGGTTTTCTCTCCGACATGTCGGCATCGCGCGGTTGGGGATGGCTCGGGCTACTCGCCCTCGCCTTGTTCGTCGGCGGGATGACCCTCGGTGGCTTCCTGGCGTCGGCGTCGGGACTGCCCGGAGCCGTAGGCGCCCTAATCGGGGCAGGAGCGGGCTTTCTCGTTGCTGGGTGGGCGTTGCGCAAGGCCGCCGTACACCGCGTGTCCCTGCCGTTCTTCGATGTCTGGCCGGCCCGCTCGCCAGAGCAGTTAGGCGGCGCTACTCGACCGAGGGAAGGCTGCCTTGCAGCCGCAGCACCGCGGCTTTGAGAGGCTCGAGGTCGTGCTGGACGGCTCCGACTACTTGGCTGTGCGTCGTGTCGAAGTAGTGGTGGGCGAGGCGGTCGCGCATCCGGGCGATGTCGCTCCATGGGTGGCCCGGCTCGGTGTCGAGGAGCTCTGGGGAGACGGCCTTGATCGCCTCTCCGATCTCGATGAGGCGGACGCGGACGGCGTCGAAGATGAGGCCATCCGAAAGGTCGCCGCGCGCCACGTGGCTCCGGATGGCGTCGATGGCATCGAGGATGTCCTGCAGTCGCTCGGGATCACGCCGACTCATAGCGCGACCGCGTCAGCCAGCGCCTCGGCGCGCACCCGCGACTTGAGGCTGGTGACCGGAGCCAGGTCGACGTTGACTTTCAGGATGCGCTCCAACGTGCCCTCCAGAGCCAGGACGGCGAACAGGCTGGTGTCCTCGGGCAGGTCGACCAGCAGGTCGATGTCGCTGTCTGGGCCGTCCTCTCCGCGGGCGACGCTCCCGAACACCCTGAGGTTGCTGGCCCCCGCGCTGCGGGCCGCTTCGAGCAGGGCCTTGCGGTGCTGCCGCAGCCGTCGCCCCAGGGGGGTGTCGGGCAAGCCGCGTACCGCCGGGTCGCTCCGTTCCAAGCCAAGGGTCAGCTCATGACCTGTTGCGGCGACGAGGCGCGCCAGGGTCGGCACCGCCGGCTGCCGCTTGCCGGCCTCGTACTCGCTCACCACGCTCTGGGTCACCCCGGCCCGCATTGCGAGCTCGGACTGTGACAAGCCAGAACGCCTTCGCGCCTCGCGCAACAGCTCGCCCGTCGACTCCATACACCCAGGCTATCGCGTTTTGCCGATGAGCGGCCAGGTGCCGCTACCTCATGTCGGCTGGCCCGGCTCGGCAGAGCAGGTAGTGGCAACTACCCCGGACGGCGATGACCACAAACCGTGCCCGCTCGTGAGCCCACTCGTTCAACCTGGCATCCAGTCTGATCCGAGCGGCGACCGACGCAAACCTGCGGGAGGCGGGGTCAGAGGTACTGGCCGGTGGCGGTGACGCCGGGCTGACCCTCGGCAGGATGCCCCGGGGGCAGGGCCGGCCGGCCGCGTATCTGCTCGAGCTGGACCCTGGCCGCCATCTGCTGGGCGAACAGCGCCGTCTGGATGCCGTGGAACAGCCCCTCGAGCCAGCCGACGAGCTGG
>JANOTZ010000378.1:0-10647 GCA_031416735.1 Frankiales bacterium | reverse complement strand
CCGGTGCGAGTGACTGACGGACATGCCGAAGCCAGGTCCCTTGCCGCAGACGTCGCAGTTGGCAGCCACGTGGAAACTCCCGGTGATGATCGATGTGTGTTCCCGACACCGCCGGGCAACCCGAAGACTGTATCAGCCGGGATAACCTCGCGGAAAACCCACGAGGAGGCGTACGTGCTGCAGGTCCTGGACGCTGCTGCCCTGCGCCGCTGGTGCGGGGCGGGGCTCGAGGCGCTCACCGCGGCCCGGGAGGAGATCGACGACCTCAACGTCTACCCGGTCCCGGACGGCGACACCGGGATCAACCTGCAGCTCACCATGACGTCCGTGGCTGAGGCGCTGCTGCTGGCACCCTCAGACCTGGCGAGCACCGTCAAGGCCATGGTCACCGGCTCGCTCATGGGGGCGCGCGGCAACTCCGGGGTGATCCTCAGTCAACTGCTGCGCGGCTTGGGCGACGTCATCGGCTCGCTGGAGCACGTCACCGCGGAGGACCTGCGGGCCGGACTGCTCCACAGCGCAAGCAGCGCGTACGGCGCTGTCGCCGTACCCGTGGAAGGAACTGTCCTCACGGTGGCAAGGGAGGCGGCCGAGGGGGCCCGGGGCACCGACCTGGCCGGTGTGGTGCGCACCGCCCGCGAGGCGGGTGCCGCGGCGCTGGCCCGCACGCCTGACCAGCTGCCGCAGCTCAAGGCCGCCGGGGTCGTCGACGCCGGTGGCCGTGGCTGGTGCGTGTTGCTCGAGGCCCTGGAGTGGGTGGTGACCGGCGACGTCCGCGTGGAGCCCGCAGGGGAGCGGTCAGGGCAGCAGGCAGGGGAGCCGGCGATGGTCGTTCCACGGGACCGCTCCGCCCTCATCGTGGCCCGGGAGAGCGGGAGCGCGACGTTCGCCTACGAGGTGCAGTTCCTGCTCCGCGAGACCTCCGAGCAGGCGGTCGAGACGTTGAAGGAGAGCCTCGGCCGGCTCGGGGACTCCCTCGTCGTGGTGGGCGGGGACGACCTGTTCAACGTGCATGTGCACGTCAACGACGTGGGCGCCGCGATCGAGGCGGGCGTCGAGGCGGGGCGGCCGTTCCGCATCACTGTCACCCGCTTCGAGGACCAGATCGCGAAGGTCCTCGAGCAGGGCCGGGCGATCATCGCGGTTGCTCCCGGTGAGGGGATGGCCCGGTTGTTCCGCGACGTCGGTGCGCAGGTCGTCGAGGGCGGTCCGACCGCCAACCCGTCCACGGCCGAGCTGCTCGCTGCCGTGCGGAACGCCTCTGTCGGCGAGGTGGTGCTGCTCCCCAACGACGGCAACGTCCGGGCGGTCGCCACCTCGGCCGCCGAGCAGGCCCGACTGGAGGGCTTCGCGGTCGCGGTCATCCCTACCCGGTCGGTGTTGCAGGGGCTGGCGGCGGTCAGCGTCGCGGACCCTCGGCGGGTCTTCGACGACGAGGTGGCCGCGATGGGTGCGGCTGCCGGCGCCACCCGATGGGCCGAGGTCACGACCGCGGTCCGGCCCTCGTCCACCGCGGCGGGACCCTGCGAGAAGGGCGACAGCCTCGGGCTGTTGGAGGGTGAGGTGGTGTTCGTCGGGACCGACGTCGAGGAGGCGGCCCGTCACCTGCTGCACCGGATGCTCGACGGGGGCGGCGAGCTCGCGACCATCGTGCTCGGCGGGCAGGCCGCCTCCGGCGCGGGTGAGCGTCTCACGACCTACCTTCGGGAGATGCACCCTGCCATCGAGGCGCTGGTCCTCGAGGGGGGACAGCCCCACTACCCGTTCCTGCTGGGCGTCGAATGACGCCCCTGGTCGCGGCATGAAGCTCGACACCCCGCTGGTCAAGGCGCTGGGCGACAAGACCGCCAAGGTGCTGGCCTCCAAGCTGGCCCTGCACACGGTCGGGGACCTGCTGCACCACTACCCGCGTCGCTACTTCGTGCGCGGCTCGCTCACTCCGCTGAGTGACCTGCAGATCGACGAGCACGTCACGGTCCTGGCCCAGGTGCACACGTCCGAGGTCGGCACGTCCCGCAGCGGCAAGATCCTCGGGAAGGTCGTCGTCACCGACGGCACCGGCACCCTGGAGCTGACCTTCTTCGGCAAGGTCGCCCACTATCACTGCGGACGTCTCAAGCCCGGCAGTCACCACCTGTTCGCCGGCACGGTCAGTGTCTTCAACGGCAACCGGCAGCTCACGCACCCCGAGGTCTTCGACCTGGACGAGCGTGACAAGGCCGAGCAGATCATCGCGATCTATCCGGCCGTCAACGGTGTCGGCTCGCCCGTGATCAGCAAGGCGGTCGATGTCGTCCTGGCCATGGCCGACCTCGACGACGACCCGCTGCCGCGCGCCCTGCGGCTCGAGCACGACCTGATGGGCCTGCGCGAGGCGGTGCAGACGGTGCACCGGCCCAAGGTGATCGAGGACGTCGAGGTGGCGAGCAAGCGGCTGTGCTGGGACGAGTCGTTCGTGCTGCAGGTGGTCCTGGCCCGCCGCCGGGCCGAGGTGCGCGAGCAGGGCAGCACGCCCCGCCCCGGGCGGGTGGGGGGACTGCTCGACGCCTTCGACCTCGCGCTGCCGTTCGCCCTCACCGAGGGGCAGCTCGAGATCGGCAAGGTGGTCTTCGACGAGCTGGGCGCGCCCGCGCCGATGCACCGGCTGCTGCAGGGCGAGGTGGGCAGCGGCAAGACCGTCATCGCGCTCCGGGCGATGCTCACCGTCATCGACAGCGGTGGGCAGGCCGCGCTGCTGGCCCCTACCGAGGTGCTCGCCCAGCAGCACGCCCGTTCGCTGCGCACCCTGCTCGGGCCGCTCGCCACCGCCGGTCACCTCGGCAGCCCCGAGCACGCCACCCGCATCGCCCTGCTCACCGGATCGCTCGGTGCCGCCGCGCGTCGGCAGGCATTGGAGGAGGCCGCGTCCGGTGACGCCGGGATCGTGGTCGGGACGCATGCCCTGCTCAGTGAGGGCGTCGACTTCCACGACCTCGGCCTGGTCGTCATCGACGAGCAGCACCGCTTCGGCGTGGAGCAGCGCGACGCACTGCGGGCCAAGGGCACCTTCCCGCACGTGCTCGTCATGACGGCCACGCCCATCCCGCGGACCGTGGCCATGACGACCTACGGCGACCTCGAGGTTTCGACGCTGCGCGAGCTCCCCGCCGGACGTTCCCCGATCACCAGCAAGGTCGTGGGCCTGCGTTCGCCGGAGCTCGGGAAGGTGTGGGACCTGGTCCGCGAGCAGGTGTCCGCTGGCCGGCAGGCGTTCGTGGTGTGCCCGCGGATCGGCGACGAGGAGCAGCCGCCCGCGTCCGACCGCAGGCCTGCCCTGTCGGTCCTCGCCACCGCCGAACGCCTCACGACGCACTACCTGAAGGGGCTGCGGATCGGGGTCCTCCACGGCCGGATGTCCACCGACGCCAAGGACGAGACGATGAGCCGCTTCGCCGGGGGCGACATCGAGGTGCTCGTCTCCACCACCGTCATCGAGGTAGGGGTCGACGTCCCCAACGCCACCGTCATGGTCGTCATGGACGCCGACCGCTTCGGCATCAGCCAGCTCCACCAGCTCCGGGGCCGCATCGGCCGCGGCGGCCACCCCGGCACCTGCGTGCTCGTCACCGACATGGACAGGGGCGCCCCGCCCGCGCAGCGGCTGTTCCACGTCGCCAGCACCCTGGACGGCTTCGAGCTCTCCCAGCTCGACCTCGAGGTACGCCGGGAGGGCGACGTCCTCGGCGCCAACCAGTCCGGCGGGGCCACCTCGCTGCGGTTCCTCAAGCTCGACGACCTCGAGATCATCGAGCAGTCCCGCGCCGCCGCCGTCGACATCGTCGAGCAGGACCCCGGGCTCGACCGGCACCCGGCCCTGCGGGACGCCGTCGAGGCGATCCTCGACGAGCAACGCCAGTCCTTCATCGAGAAGGCCTAGAAAGACCTGGCCCGTAGATCCACGTGCTCCTGCCCGGTAAGCCCTACGGTGCCCTGAATCTTCTCACCCGAGCAGCCAGGAGCGCCGCGATGACAGATCCCTTCGACCCCACGCAGCCACCGCCCGCCATGCCCCCGCCCGGCTACGGCCAGACACCCCCCGGCCCCGGGCCGATCGGCAAGGTCCGCGGCACCGGCATGTGCATCCTGCTGGCGATCGTCACCCTCGGCATCTACACGTGGGTCTGGTTCTACCGGACTCATGACGAGATGAAGGGGCACACGGGCACCGGGATCGGCGGCACTCTCGCCCTGGTCCTGGCCATCTTCGTCGGCCCCGTGATGCCCTACCTGACCTCCTCCGAGGCGGGAGAGCTCTACGGGCGCTCCGGCCGCACCAAGCCGGTCAGTGGTCTCACCGGACTCTGGTACTTCCCAGGCATGTTCATCCTCGTCGGTCCGATCGTGTGGTTCGTCAAGACCAACGGTGCTCTCAACGACTACTGGAAGTCCCTCGGCGCCACTGCGTGACGGTCTCTGCCAGGCTCTGCCCGTGACGAGAATCATCGCGGGCACGCACCGCGGCCGCCGGCTGGTCGTGCCCCCCGGCACGGCCACCCGACCCACGTCCGACCGCGCCCGCGAAGGCCTGTTCTCCAGCCTGCAGTCCCTCACCGATCTCGAGGGCGCAACAATCCTTGACCTGTACGCCGGAAGTGGCGCCCTCGGTCTGGAGGCGTTGAGCAGGGGAGCCGAGACAGCCACTCTGGTCGAGGACGACCCACGTGCCCTCGCGGCCCTGCGGGTCAACGTCACGGCGCTCGACGTCGCCGCGACGGTGGTCGACATGGACGTGAGCCGCTTCCTGGCAGGCCCGCCTTCGCCGTACGACGTGGTGCTGCTCGACCCGCCGTATGAGCTCGAGATCGACCCGGTCCTGGACGTGTTGCTGCCGTGGCTCGCGGAGGACGCGGTCGTGGTCGTGGAGCGACGGACCCGTGGGCCGGCCCCCGCGTTCACCGACGGGTTGGAGCTGGAAAGGTCCCGGCGTTACGGCGAAGCAACGCTCTGGTATTTTCGACGCTCGTGAACCTGGCTTGCACGTGAGAAAGGCCGTCTGCCCGGGGTCCTTCGACCCGGTCACCCTTGGCCACCTGGACATCATCGGCCGGGCGAGTGCCCTCTACGACGAGGTCACAGTCGCCGTCGGGCTCAACGCGAGCAAGAACCGGATGTTCTCCTTCGAGGAGCGCACCGAGATGCTGCGCGAGGTCACCGCCGGCTACGGCAACGTCACCGTCGACAGCTTCGACGGCCTCATCGTCGACTTCTGCAAGGCCCATGGCATCCAGGTCATCGTGAAGGGCCTGCGGGCCATCAGCGACTTCGACTACGAGCTGCAGATGGCGCAGATGAACCACGGGTTGCAGGGGGTCGAGACGATGTTCATGACCACCAACCCGCTCTACTCCTTCCTGTCGTCGAGCCTGGTCAAGGAGGTCGCCACGTACGGTGGAGATGTCTCCGGGCTCGTCCCGCCGACCGTGCACCGCCGATTGGTCGATCGGCTGCGCGCACCGAGCTAGTCCCAGGCTGGAGGACCCCTCGTGGACGAGGTGCACACCAAGCTCGCCGAGATCAGCGCGCTGGTCGACGGTGCCCGTGCGATGCCGATGTCGGCGTCGTGCGTCGTCAACCGGGCCGACCTTCTCACGATGCTCCGCGACCTGGAGTCGCTCCTGCCCGAGACGATCACCCGGGCCAGGGAGGTCCTCGGCGACAAGCGGGGTGTGGTCGAGGAGGGCCGCCGGGAGGCCGAGCAGATCGTCGCCGCCGCGAGGGACGAGCGCCTCCGGCTCATCGAGGCGACCGACGTGCACACGGAGGCCTCCCAGGAGGCCACCCACCTGCTCACGGAGGCCCGCGAGTCCGCTGAGGCGATGCGCGCCGAGGTCGAGGACTACGTCGACGCCAAACTGGCCAACTTCGAGATCGTGCTGTCCAAGACGTTGTCGGCGGTGGAGCGCGGCCGGCAGAAGCTGTCCGGGCGCCACGAGCTCGAGGCACTCGGCGACACCTCGTCGAGCTTTCTCGACGAACCCCTTCCCAGCTGACCCCTCGTCCGCCGAGCGCACCCTCCGGTACGCTCTCGGACGGACTCGTAGCGAGCCCGGAGACCCTTGTGCCCGAGAACAGGAAGCAGCAGCAGCGCCTCGACCCCCGCAACCCACTCGTGCTGGATACGCGCGAGCTCGGGCGGCGGCCGGGGTCGATGCGACCAGTGCAACTCCTTGTTCCCGCGCCCGAGGGCTTGGGGATCGTCGACCTGATCGGGGTGCCTGTCGGTGCCGAGCTCGAGCTGGATCTTCGGCTCGAGAGCGTCATGGACGGTGTTCTGGTCAGCGGTGTCGTCACGGCGCCGGTGTCCGGGGAGTGTGGACGGTGCTTGGCCCCGGTGAGCGAACAGCTCACCGTGAGGATCCAGGAGCTGTTCGTCTACCCGGAGGCCAGCACCTCACACGATGACGACGACGAGGTCGCGCAGCTGCAGGGAGATCATCTCGACCTCACCCCGACGCTGCGGGACGCGGTGGTGCTCGCACTGCCGTTGACCCCGCTGTGCCAGGAGGATTGTCTTGGTCTCTGCACCACCTGCGGAGAGCGCCTGGACGATCTGCCTGACGATCATTCGCACGACACGACAGATGCCCGCTGGGGCGCCCTTTCCGGGTTGCTCGAGCAGGCAGACGCCCGCACTGACATGGAGAAGTAGAGATGGCCGTTCCGAAGCGCAAGATGTCGCGCAGCAACACCCGCTCGCGCCGTTCGCAGTGGAAGACCCTCGTCCCCACGCTGACCAAGTGCGACCGTGGCCACACCACGCGCCCGCACACGGTCTGCACGGAGTGCGGTCGTTACGACAAGCGCGCCGTCGTCGCTGTCTGATCGCCCTGTTCGGGAGGTGACCATGCGCGTCGCCCTCGATCTGCTGGGTGGGGACGATGCCCCCGGCTCGGTCATCGACGGTGCCCTGCTGGCCGTCGGCTCCGAGCCGGACCTCGAGATCATCCTGGTCGGTCCGGCTGACCTCGCCACGCGCCTGCTCGCCGAGCGCGGCGCCGCCCCCGACCGCTTCCGCGTCGTCGAGGCGACCGAGGTCGTCGGGATGGACGAGGACCCGGTCCGGGCCCTCCGTGCCCGTCGCGATGCCACCGTCCGCGTCGCCGCCCGCCTCGTGCGGGACGGCGAGGCGGACGCTCTCGTCTCCACCGGGTCGACCGGAGCCACGCTCGTGGCGGCCGTGCTCACCCTGGACCGCCTGACCTCCCGCCCCGCCCTCGCCGTGGTGATGCCCACGGCGGAAGGTCCCGTCGTGCTCCTCGACGCCGGCGCCAGCTGTGAGGGCACGCCCGACCACCTGGTGGAGCACGCACTGCTCGGCACCGCCTACGCGCAGGTGCTCGGCATCACCAGCCCGCGAGTCGGGCTGCTCAACATCGGCGAGGAGCAGGGCAAGGGCGACCAGCTCCGCAAGAAGGCCTACGCGCTGCTCACCGCGGCGCCCCTGCTGTTCGTCGGCAACGTCGAGGGCCAGGACGTGACGCTGGGCGGCAAGGCGGACGTGGTGGTCACCGACGGTTTCACCGGCAACGTGCTGCTCAAGGGCATCGAGGGCGCCACCGCCCGGGCCGGTGGCGGTGGCCTTCCGGTGCACGCGCTGCTGCTCGGCGTCGACGCGGTCTGCGTGGTCGGCCACGGAGCCGCTGATGCGCAGGACATCGCCGCGTGCGTCGCGGCTGCCGCCGCTGCGCACCGTGACGGCCTGATAGACCGGCTCAGTCGGAAGGTCCCGTCATGACCCCCGCCGACCCGACCCCCGCCGACCCGACCCACGACGAGGTGCTCGACCTCCTGCGCGGGGCCATCGCGACGGTGCTGGAGCTCGACCCGATGTCCGTGACGCGCGAGACCCGGTTCGTGCAGGACCTGGCGGCCGACTCCCTGGCCATCGTGCAGATCGTCGACGTCCTCGAGGAGACCGCCGGACTGAGTCTCGACGACGGCGTGCTCGACGACCTGCTGACCGTCGGCGACGCCGTCGACCACGTGCTGGCCCGCCGATGAGCCGGCAGTACACCCTGCTCGAGGCGATCCTCGGCACGGCCATCGAGCCGGCCCTGATCGAGCGCGCGCTGACGCACCGCTCCTACGCCTATGAGCACGGCGGGCTGCCCACCAACGAGCGACTGGAGTTCCTCGGTGACGCCGTCCTCGGCCTCGTCGTCACCGATGCGCTCTACACCAACAACCCCGACCTCGCGGAGGGGTCGCTCGCCAAGCTCCGGGCCTCGGTGGTCAGCACCCGGGCCCTCGCCACCGTCGCCCGCAACCTGGGCCTCGGGGAGTGGATGCGGCTCGGCAAGGGTGAGGAGTTCACCGGCGGCCGCGACAAGCCGAGCATCCTCGCCGACATGATGGAAGCCGTCATCGGCGCGGTCTTTATGGAGCGCGGCTTCGAGGGAGCGACCCGTCTGGTGCGGATGCTGTTCGACCCCCTCATGGAGGCGGCCGCCTCGCAGGGAGCGGCGCTGGACTGGAAGACCGCCCTGCAGGAGCTCACCGCCGCGCTGAGCCTCGGCGTGCCCGACTACGTCATCACCGAGAGCGGCCCCGATCACGAGAAGGCCTTCGTAGCAAGGGTTCTGGTGGCCGGCATGGACCGCGGTGGGGGCGCCGGTCGCAGCAAGAAGGAGGCCGAGCAGGAGTCCGCGGAGGCGGCCTGGCTCTCGCTGCAGCCGCTGCTGCCCCCTGACCCCGTCGTTCCGGCGGCCCCCGCAGGCCCCGAGTCGACAGTGCCCGTCGAGGAAGAGCCCGAGGACTAGTGCCCGAGCTGCCCGAGGTCGAGGTGGTCCGCCTCGGTCTCGACAGGGGCGTCGTCGGTCGCACCATCGCCGACGTTGCGGTGCACCACCCCCGGGCCGTCCGCCGCCACGAGGCCGGGGCCGAGGACTTCGCCGCCCTGCTCCGGGGACGGACCGTGCTCGCGGCCCGCCGGCGCGGCAAGTACCTCTGGCTGCCGCTCGACTCCGGCGACGCGCTGACCGGCCACCTCGGGATGAGTGGCCAGCTGCTCGTCGTACCGGCTGACAAGCCGCTCGAGAAGCACCTGCGCATCCGGCTGTCCTTCACCGACGGCGGCAGGGAGCTGCGGTTCGTCGATCAGCGCACCTTCGGGGGCCTGCAGGTCGTCGCCGGGGGAGCCGAGCTGCCGGCCACCATCGCGCACATCGCGCGCGACCCGCTCGACCCCGACTTCGACGACCAGGCCTTCGTACGGCGAATGCGGGCCAAGACGACCGGGGTGAAGCGCGCGTTGCTCGACCAGACGCTGGTCAGTGGGATCGGCAACATCTACGCCGATGAGACCTTGTGGCGGGCCCACCTGCACGGGGGTCGGGCCACCGAGACCGTCACCGCGGCGAAGGCGCGCGAGCTGCTCGGGCACGCCCGTGAGGTGCTCAGCGAGTCGCTCGCCCAGGGCGGCACCTCCTTCGATGCGCTGTATGTCTCCACCGAGGGGGTCAGCGGGTTGTTCGCCCGCTCGCTGCACGTCTACGGGCGGGAGGGGGAGCCGTGCGACCGGTGCGGCACGCCGATCCGGCGCGAGGCCTGGATGAACCGCAGCTCCTACTCCTGCCCGCACTGCCAGCCCCGTCCGCGTCAGCCCCGCTGACGGCTATTCGCCGGCCAGCTCCTCCAGCACGGCCGGCGGGACGGTGCCGTCGGCCTGCCGTGGCGTCCACCGTTCGCTCCGCACCCACTCCGACCCGCACCCGCCGCAGCGGAACAGCGCGACGGTGTCGCGGGGGGTCGGGGTAGCCGTCCAGTCGCACAGGTTGCGGCAGGGCGAGATGGCGAGCACCCCTTTAGTCTCGCCGACATGCACACCGACACCGACGCCGAGGTCGTGCGGATGACCGCGTTCGTGAAGGGCAAGGTGCAGGGCGTCGGGTTCCGCTGGTGGACCCGGGCGCGGGCCCTCGAGCTCGGCCTGGCCGGCACGGCCACCAACCTCGCCGACGGGCGGGTCGAGGTGGTGGCCGAAGGACCTGAGCTGGCCTGCCGCCGGCTGCTGGCGCTGCTCCCGACGGGACCGGGGCGGGTCGCCTTCGTCGCCGAGCAGTGGGGCGCGCCCCGCGGCGAGGTCGGCTTCCGCGAACGCTGAGTCCGCGTTATCGTGACCCGAACGTGACCTCGATCTTGACCGGAGTCCGCGGGGGTGGCACCCTGAAGGCATCGCTCCGTGCCGTCTGCCGGGCGAACCGACCTCAGCGTGGAGGCATCCTAGATGGCGAAGGCCCTGCTCGGTCATGTGGGTATCAGCACGGACGTACGACTCGCGGCGGAGGTGCGGCGTCTCCGCACAAGGGTGCTTCAGCTTGAGGACGAGCTCGGCCGGGTGAAGGCCGCCAACGAGGCCCTGGTCGCCACCGTGCACGTCGAGGACGACGTCCGCGCGCTGACGCACTCGGAGCACGCGCTCACCTGACCTGACCTGCTGGATCGAGGGCGCTTCCCACCAGGGAGGCGCCCTTCGTCATGCCCGTCGTACTACCCTGCGTGCTGGCCTTCCCCACGGTCGAGACGAAGGCGACAGGTGTACCTCAAGAGCCTCACGCTGAAGGGCTTCAAGTCCTTCGCGTCCCCGACGACCCTGCGCTTCGAGCCGGG
>JANOTZ010000377.1:0-2181 GCA_031416735.1 Frankiales bacterium | reverse complement strand
CGGCAGCACGCACCGACCTCGCCGGAGCCGAGAACACCGAGGCCCTCGCCCGGGCGCAGTACCGCTCGTTGCACCGACTCGTCGACGAGCTCGACGACACGGCGGCCGTGCTGCCCACGCACGGTGCCGGGTCGTTCTGCTCAGCACCGCCCGGGGTGGCGCGGACCACCACCATCGGCGAGCAGAAGGCGACCAACCCGCTGCTCGCAGCCCCCGACGAGGACACTTTCGTGCGCATGCTGCTGGGCAGCCTCGGCTCCTACCCGTCGTACTTCGGGCGCCTCGGCGAGCTCAACCGGCGCGGCCCCGCTGTCCTGGCCGGCACCCCCGCACTGGCGCCACTCAGTGCCGAGCAGGTCACCAGACTCCAGCAGAGCGGCGCGCAGGTCATCGACGCACGCCCGTTCACCGAGTTCGCCGCCGGACACCTGCCCGGAGCCTTGTCCATCGAGCTCCGCGACGCGTTCTCGACCTGGCTCGGCTGGCTCGTAGACCCCACCCGGCCAGTCGTCATCGTGCGCAACCCCGACCAGGACCCGGACGAGATCGTCTGGCAGGCCCTCAAGGTCGGCGTGGAGCAGCTCGCCGGTGAGCTCACCGGTGGCGTCGCCACATGGCAGGCAGTCGGAGGCACCGTTCGGTCGCTGCCGCTGGTCGACGCGGCGCACGCTGACCCGAGCCGCGTGGTCGACATCCGGCAGAAGGGAGAGTTCGCCGCTGGGCACATCCCCGGCGCACGGAACGCCGAGCTCGCCGCAGTGACAAACGCCGAGCTGACCGGGCCGGTGCAAACCATCTGTGGCCACGGCGAACGCGCCGCAACCGCCGCCAGCCTGCTCGCAGCCAACGGCCACCAGGACGTCAGCATCATCACCGGCAGCCCCGGCGACTGGTCCGCGGCCCACGATGCGCCCCTCGAGGTCGGTCCGTGACGGCACTGCACGAGGCCCCGCGAGCCATTCGCCTGGGGCTGAAGGAGAACCTGGCCCAGTTCAGCCTGCTCGTGGCCGTCAACGCACTCGTCGGCGGCACCCTCGGCCAGGAACGCACCGTCGTCCCGCTGCTCGCCAAGCAGACCTTCCACCTGAACGGCTACAGCGCCGCCCTGACGTTCATCGTCGCCTTCGGGCTGGTGAAGGCCGCCACCAACTTCTTCGCCGGCACCTGGTCCGACCGGTACGGCCGCAAGCCCGTGCTGGTCGCGGGCTGGCTCGTCGCACTGCCCGTCCCGGCCATGCTGATCTGGGGGCCCAGCTGGTGGTGGGTGGTGGCCGCCAACGTGCTGCTCGGCGTCAACCAAGGACTGACGTGGTCCACCACCGTCATCATGAAGATCGACCTCGTTGGCCCCGCCCGGCGCGGACTGGCCATGGGCTTCAACGAGGCCGCCGGATACGGCGCTGTCGCCGTCACCGCCCTGGCCACCGGCTGGCTCGCCCAGACCTATGGGCTGCGGCCGGCGCCGTTCCTACTCGGGGCCGCCTACATCGCGCTCGGTCTCGGCCTGTCCACCCTGGCCGTCAAGGAGACACGCGAGCACGCCCGGCACGAAGCCGCCGGACACGTCACCACCAACAGCGACCTGCACGGCGAGCTCACCACCCGCGAGATCGTGATCCTCACCTCCTTCAAGGAGAAGTCGCTGTCCGCCGCGAGCCAGGCCGGGATGGTGAACAACCTCAACGACGGCCTCGCCTGGGGCCTGTTCCCGCTGCTGTTCACCCAGCACGGCCTCACGATCAGCCAGGTCGGTGTGCTCGCCGCGGTGTACCCGGCTGTCTGGGGGATCGGGATGCTCGTCACCGGAGGCCTCTCAGACCGGATCGGGCGCAAGTGGCTCATCGCCGGCGGGATGTGGATTCAGGCCCTCGCGCTCGGCTTGTACGCCCTCGGCACCACGTTCGGCGCGTGGGCCGTCGCCGCAGTCCTGCTCGGCGCAGGGACGGCGATGGTCTACCCGACGCTGCTCGCTGCGATCGGCGATGTCGCCCACCCCGCTTGGCGGGCCCGCTCCGTGGGCGTGTACCGGCTGTGGCGCGACGGTGGCTTCGCCGTCGGCGCCGTCCTGGCCGGAGTCCTCGCCAACGCCTACGGCATCCGCACCGCCATCTGGGTCGTCGCCGCGCTCACCGCTGCCTCCGGTGTCGTTGTTGCCGTCCGCATGTACGAGACCCACCGACG
>JANOTZ010000376.1:0-8472 GCA_031416735.1 Frankiales bacterium | reverse complement strand
GACGGTCCAGCGAGCTGCGTTGCGCGTGCCGGCCGCGGACCCGAGCACGCGCCGCGACCCTTCGACGTCCAGGGGCATCGCGGTCTCGGGACGACGGACGGTCGGTGCGTCGACGAGAGTGGCGACATTGCGGCTGATCTTGCCGCGCTGCATGGCGACCTTGAGGGCTCGGCTGAGGACGCGGTGGATGCGCAGGATGGATGCGGCTGACAGGCCCTTGTCGCTGAGCCGGACGTAGAAGGCTTCGAGTTGCTCGGGCTGCAGTCGGTCCATCCGGTGATGGCCGAGCCCGGGCTTGAGGTGCAGCCGCAGGATGGCTTCGTAGCTCTCGAGCGTTCGCGGCCGGACCCGGCGGGAGGCGATGTTGGTCAGCCAGTGGTCGAGCCACTCCTCAAGCTTGGGCGCGCGACCGGCGTCTGCGGCGGCCCCGGCGTCGCGCTTGGCCTCCAGCGCCCGCACCTTGCGTACGACGGCGGCGCGGCTGCTTCCGCTGACGTGCCGCCGGTCGCGCTTGCCGCCCTCCTTCTGTCCGAGGCTCACGTAGCCGTGCCACCGGCCGTCGGTGTCCTGGTTGATCGTCGACTCACCGTTGGAGGCCCGCGTCCCACCGGCCATGCCCGCCTCCTACCTGTCTCGACCCTCACACTGCGGCGATCGCGTGTGCTCAGGGCCAGTCGGGACGGATCTGTGGACAACGCCGCGGGGGAGTCGGAGCACGGCCAGCTCGTCACCCGCGGGCAGGCGCAGTTGCGCGGCCAGTACGTCGAGCGCGGGCCGTTCCGGGTCAGGCTCGTGGAGGTACAGCTGGTTGCGCTCGCGCCCTCGCGACAAGGCGGTGTACGCCGCGTTGTGGCTCAGGCCGTCGGTGAGTACCAGGGCCGTGTCGACGGTCAGGCCTTGCGCCTTGTGGATGGTCAGTGCGTAGCCGTGCTGCAGGCTGGCCGCGGCGGTCGCGCGGTCCAGGACGTACCGAGTGGTGCCGTCCTCGACCGTGACCTGCCGGGAGCTCACGCCGGCCAGCCGGAGTCGGGTGCCGTTGAGGAGCTTCTGTCTCGCGGCGGTGCGGACGGGTCGGGTCGTGATGAGCTCGTCGCCGGGCGCCAGGTCCAAGCCGCCGGGCAGCGAGTCGACGTCTGGGCCGAGCGCTCCGCGGTCTTGGAGTCGGCTGCGGATGAGCCCGTTGAGGTCGGTCACGTCGCGTCGCCGGGTCGCGAGGACGACGGCGTCCTGGCCGAGCCCGGCGTCGAGGTAGTCATCGGCGAGCTGGCCGAGCAGCTCGTCGCGGTCGGGGTTGGTGGTGACGCGGTCGTGTGCGGCGTAGCTGCGTAGTGCCTTCTCGACGTCGCCGAGGCGGAGTGCTGCGAGGCTCTGTTGCTCCCAGGCCTGGCTCTGACGCTGGTTGCCGGTGAGCACTGCAGGCCGTGCGGCCGGCCGAGCCAGGTGCCGGAACAGCCCTCCGGCATCGATCTCCGGCAGCTGGGCAGGATCACCGACGAGCAGAAGCTGCCCGCCGGCTCTGTGTGTCTGCTCGAGCAGCTGGTGCAGCTGGCGGGTCCCGACCATGCCTGCCTCGTCCACGACGACTACCGCACCCAGGGGGATGGCGTCGCCGGTGCCGGCGAGCAGGCTCGCGACGGTTCGGCTCGGGATGCCGCTGTCCGCCTGCAAACGCTGGGCGGTGAGTGCGGCGAGGGCGACGCCGACCACGGGTCGGCCCTGACGCGTCCAGAGATCGGCCAGGGTGGCCAGGGTCGCGGTCTTGCCGCTGCCCGCAGGGCCGACGAGGACGGCGGCGAGTCGTTGGTCCGCGGCGATGGTGAGCACCGCACGACGTTGCGCGCCGCTCAGCTCCTCGTGGTTGGCCAGCGTCGCCGCGAGTACGCCTCTGTCCACGGCCCTGGCCGCCGCTGGCGTCGCGGCCAGCTGCAAGGCCCGCCGTTCGGTATCGACGAGCTGCCGGCTGGTCCACCGCACCGCACCCGACTCCGGCTCGAGCGCGACCGCGTCCTCGTGCAGCAGAAGCTGGTGGGCAAGGTCTTCGATCGCCTGGCCGTCACCTGACGCGGCGGGTGGCAGCATTTCGGCGAGTGCCTGCACCAGGTCACGGACGTCGAAGTCGGTCCGCCGGGCGGTTACGCCCTCGGGGCCAAGCAGCCGCTGCGCCAGCGCTTCCAGACTGGGTAGCCCAGCTTCCGTCGTACAAGTAGGGCGTGGTGGCGTGAAGCCTCCTCGCTCTGCTCGAGTGCGCCACTGGTCGCGCAGGCTCGCGACGGGGCGGTGGCTCTTGTCCGGTCGGGTGGCCAGGCAGGCGACTTGCGCGGCCTTGCGGCCGGACCCGCGGGTGGCGACTTCGATCTGACGGCGACGGGTGGAGAACTCCCGCAGCACGTCAACGGGTACGCCGGCCAGCTCGGCGACGCCCATCACCGGATCCGTCCAGGCCAGTCCGAGGTCCTTGCTGATCTCGTGGCGCAGCGCCGCTTGGTAGAGGTAGCCGGCTGTCTTGGCATGGCGATGCACCGCACGGCTGTCGATGGCGCTCCAGCGGCGGTCCTCGCCGTGCAGCAGGTTCGGTACGACAAGGTGGGTGTGCAGCTGTGGGTCGTCCGCGCGGCTGGTGTGGTGGGTGAAGGCGGCGACGATCCAGCCGTCCGTGCCGACCTGGCTCAGCTGCTGCCCATCGCCGTGGTGGCCGCGGAAGGCATGGCCGGCGTGCCGCTGCAGGTAGCCGAGCGCCTGGCCGACCGCCCGGATATGGCAGGCCTCGATCCGCCGCGCCATGTCCGGCTCGGCGAGGCCGGCCAGGGCGCTGATGCTCTTGGGAGCCGACACGGTGACGTCGATCCCGGTACGGCGGGCGTCGATCACCCGACCGGCGTGACGCAGCGCCGCACCGAAGCCGTCCTTGCCTCGCGCAGTCCGGTACAGGCTGGCTGGGTCGAGCCCGGACGCCTGCGCGATCTCGGCCACCGTCCGAGCGTCGAGCCTGGCCGCCGGCGTTTCCTGGGCTCGTGCCACGACGCGGCGAAGGGCAGGATCGGGGAACAGCTCTGCGACCGACTGGCGACGATCTGCTGCCACGGTGCGCAGGGCCTCGAGCAGTGGAGCCGCCGGGAGGCTCCCGGCTGGGTCGGCGCGGACGACGGGGCGGCTGATGCGATTGCCATCGAGGTCTTGTCCGTCGAGCAGCCCGATGAACTGCTCCCGACCGCGGGCATCGAGCGGCCCGTCGAGGCCGAGCGACAGGGCGCCGTCGCCGAGCCAGCGGCCGGGGGAGTGGCCGTCGTTCGCGTAGTAGCGGTCGGCGCAGCGGGCGTCGTCGCGCAGGTAAGTAGTCGCCGGCACCTCCGCCGAGCATCGCGACGCTGATCACGGCTCGTCCTGGTGCGGCTCCTCGAGCCAGGCCAGGAACCGAGCCCGAGGGATGAGGATGCGCCGGCCGAAGCGCTTGAGCGGCAGGGTGCCCTGCTGCACTTGCTGCAGGACCAGCCACCGGCTGACGCCCAGCAGCTCGGCTGCCTCGGCGACGCTCAGGGCTGGCCGCTCGACCCTCGTGCTGCTGTCCATGGCCGCTCTCCGCTCTCTCGGCCGGGCGCGGCACGTCTGGCAGCGCGCCGGGGAGCGGACAGTGGCGAGGGCGCGCACCAAAAACGCACGACAAGCGCACGACTAACCGTCCGTCAGCGCACGACTTCGCTCCGGAGCGCACGGAAAGCGCACGACTACCCACCCGACCTGGTGATATGACTTGCAAGGCATAGCCCTCTGGGGTCATACTTCCGGGGTGGCGTGGGATGTCGTGCTCGTCGAGGAGGTGGACCTGTGGTTCCTGTCGCTCGACCCCGACACGGCCCGTCTGGTCGGCGCCGCGATCGATGTGCTTGCCGAGAACGGGCCGGCGCTGGGCCGGCCGCTCGTCGATCGGATCAAGGGCAGCGCTCTGCACAACCTCAAGGAGCTGCGGCCAGGTTCGGCGGGGGGAAGCGAGGTCAGGATCCTGTTCGTGTTCGACCCTCGTCGCCAAGCCGTGCTGCTGGTCGCTGGCGACAAGGCCGGGGTGTGGAAGAGCTGGTACCCGAAGGCGATCACCGCGGCTGAGCGTCGCTACGAGCTGTACCTGGAAGAGACCGAAGGAGAGGGGGCGTGATGGCGAGGGACTGGAAGGCGATTCGTGAAGAGGCCGTGCGCAGCGGCCAGCTGGACGAGGCCGTCGTGGCCAAGCACCGCGAGCGCATGACCAACGAGGTGCGTGCTCACAAGCTCGCCGAGGTGCGTCGCACCCAGCAGCTCACCCAGGTCGAAGTCGCTGACGCGATGCAGGTCACGCAGTCGCGGGTGAGCCGGCTGGAGAAGGGTGAGCTCGACACCACCGAGCTCGGAACGCTGCGGAAGTACGTCGAGGCGCTCGGCGGGCAGCTACGGCTTGTCGCCGACTTCGGCGACGAGCACGTCACCGTCGGCTGATTGTCCTGTGCTCACGGCCCCGCGCTGAACCCGCGTCGGTTCGGTGCTCGGGCGCGACGGCTGTGCCTCCTCACCAACCCCCATCAGGAATACACAGTGGGATCTAGATCCAACACCTGGGGAGGCAGCCGGGTCGCCAGCGAGTGTGAGGTCCGGCGCGGGCTGCCCTCTCTGTCGCAGCGCCGACGTACGCTCGCGAGCCTCGTAGCAGCCGAGGGGGCAGGCTCTTCGAAAGCCGGGATGAACCTTTTGTACCCGTCGTCCATCTATCCCTGGTGAGGAGGCGGCGACGTGACGACGGGAACGGTGAGCGTGCCAAGAGCACAGGCAACGGTCGAGGACCGGGATGCGGCGTTCGAGGTGCTGTTCAGCGATCTGTTCCCGCGCCTGGCGAAGTACGCCTTCCGGCTGGTTCGTTCCGAGGAGGCAGCTCGAGACATCGCGCAGGAAGCCTTGGCTCGCACCTGGACCCGTTGGGTGTCGGTGAAGGACCCGGAGCCTTATGCGTTCCTGGTGGCCACCAACTTGGTGCGCGAGCGGTGGCGTCGGGAGCCGGTGGAAAGCCGCGCTCTAACCGTCTTGGCCAACAGCATCCCGGCGATCTCGGCCGGTCCTGACCTGGATCTGCGGGATGTCGTTGATCGGCTCCCCACCCGCTTGCGGGAGGTGGTGCTACTGCACTACTTCGCGGACCTGCCTCTTGAGCAGGTAGCGCAGACAGTCGGCCGCCCGGTCGGCACCGTGAAGCAGCGGCTCCACAAGGCCCGCGGCCTCCTCGCCGGCATGATCGAGAAGGGCGAGCGATGACCAGCAACGACGACCGCAGCGGACCGACGTTCGCGCCCACCGCGCAGGACTACCGCGAGACGCTGGAGCGGATCGGGCGACGGCGCAAGGGGAAGGCCAAGACCGTCGGGATGGCAGCGGGCGGCGTCACATTTGCGGGACTGATTGTCGCTGTCCTGACCATGGGTGGCGGCACGGCCGACTTGCTTCAGCAGGAACAGCCCGCAGGAGGCGGGATTGTTCAGCTCAGCGCCTCCCCGCGGGCTACTGCGAGCCCAGGTGCGTCGACTTCGAGCAGTGGAGCCGGTAACGGGGGGGCTGCGACCCAGACGTCGCCGACTCCGGGACTGACGGCGAGACCGAATCTACCGCCACCAGTCGGATCGGCTACGTCGAGGCCGACGCCGCAGCCCGCCGAGGCCGGCATCACCCGTACCTACTCGCGAGATGACCAGGGCGCTGGCATCACGTTCTGCAATGGCCAAGTTGGAGGCTCGCAGACGCATACCCAGGACACGTTCTGCGGTGATGGCACCGTCTCCGAGAAGGCCATTGATGCCCAGCGTCGGGTCCCCATCCAGTCCAACGTGTGCGAGAACGGGGCGGAGCTCGGCTCGAAGAACCTCTCCTTCGACACCGACCGGGAGGTCGACTACGCCATCTACCAGGGCTCGACGCTGATCTGGCGCTGGTCCGCAGGTCGACCCCCAGGCACGACACCCGGACATTCACTCGCCACGGATCCCGGCGAGTGCTGGTACTGGAGCACCAGCTGGCGGGCTGTAGACAGGCAGGGCAAGGCGCTGCACGGCAACTTCGTCCTGAAGACCACGAGTTATGCCAAGGAACTTAAGTCGTTCTACAACCCCAGCAGCGACAGTTTCACGCTCTGACTACCTCGCCGTCACTCCGTCAGCGGACCGTGCGGCAAGGCTCCTCCCGAGTCGGCTGAACGTCGCTCGTCATCCCAGTTGTGACCTTCGAAGGGACTTCCGAATGTCTGGACGCTTGCTTGTTGGGCTCAGTGGACTTTGCGTGGTCGCCCTCGTGGCCCCCGCCCAGGCCGCGGCCGGCGGAGCGTCGCGCGTCGTCGACGCGCCGTACGAGGGGCCAGGGGGAAGCACGGGGGTAGTGGTGGCATACCCCACAGTGCTGGGAATCCACGGGAGTGAGGTTCTCGCGTCGCCCGCCGTCCGCGAGCGACGTCTCAAGGTGAGCGTCGCCGACACCACGGGGATGGCGGTGCGCGCGGTGGTGTACCAGGTGGTCGGCAGATCCCAGGCTTACCGGGAGTTGACGAGCTTCTGCGGCCACAGCGGCTCGCTCACGCTTGCCTCGGCAGACCCTGTCCATGTGGTGCTGCTGGTCGGCAACGGATGTAGCGCAGCCTCCCTCCCGACAACCGGCAGCGTGCGCTTCACATTCTCGCGCTGACGACCCAACCCGACGACACAGAATTGACCCACGCAGCCATGCAGTTTGATGTCAGCCCCGATGGAAGCCACCCTGCCCAGCGGTCGCCGCGACGTGGCCGTGGCAGCGTCGCAGGGTGGGTACTCCTTGCACTGATCGCCGGGCTGGCGACCTCCGCCCAAGCTGCCACCCATGGGTCGGCTGGGACCAGCCACCGCCCACCCGTGGTCGTGGCGGTTCTCGGCGAGGCCGGAGCCAACGTGCTGCACGAAGAGTTCCAGCGGAACGCGCTCGTCAGTAACATCAACCTTCCGCCAGCCACTTCCGTCACGCTGCCGAAGTCCGGCTCATTCGAATCCCGCCTGGCGGCCGCGCAACGCGGTCCGCTCGGACATCTCGTACCCGGCCGGCTGTACCGGATCAACGGCACCAACATCGTCGGTGTCTACAACCCCGTCGAGTCGTCAAACCCGCTGACACGGCAGCCGCCTGGCAACCTGTTTGCCGATCGCGAGCACGGCACTGAGGTGCTGAGTGCCGTGGCCGGAAAGCAGCTCGGAACAGCTCCTGACGTGCAAGTTGTGATCGTGCTCGGCGTCGCCAAAGATGGCTGGCAGTGGGTCGCGCGCCAGCGCTGGATCGACTTCGTCAGTACCAGCTACCTCCAGGCCGTACCCGGCGCTCTCCATGCCCTCCAGGCGATCTGCGACGCGCAGAGTGAGGTTGAGGCGGTGAACGCCCGCGGCGGCATCGTGTTCAGCGCCAACGGTAATGACCCCGGCATGAGCGCCCTGCCACCCGCTTCGTTCCCGAACGTTTACCACGTGGGCGGAGTTGACCCCACCGGCCGCACAGTCCTCCTGGCGCCTTCAACCGGCGCGGTAACGACCGTCCTCTCGCCTGAACGACCGTATGAATCTGGCGAACTCTTCGACTTTCCTGCCGCGTCCCCAGACAGCCTCACCGCCACCACCTCGTTCGGTGCGACGTCCGGTGCCACCCCCCGGATGGCAGGCAATGCCGCAAACCTCCTGGCGATCGCACGGCAGCGGCTACAGGATACTGGCGCTGCCCGCGCCGACAGCATCCTCGCGCGGGCCTCTGGAAGGCCTCGACTACCCGGCCGGGGCCCACTTGCGGACGGTGACCTCACGAGATCCGAGCTTGTCAGCCTGCTGCACAGCACGAGCACCCCCCACGAGCCCAGCCCAGACACCCGTTACGCGCTCGAGGGTTTCGGAGCCTTCGACGCCGCTGCGCGACGGCTGGCATCCGCAGTGATCCAGGGATCCAGCGCTGCGCCGGACCGCGCCCCCGAGTCGACCATGGACCAGGCCGTCAGAGATGCGCGCGCGGGGCTATGGAAAGCACGATGCGCCATCCCGTGAGGTCTAGTTGGAGCTCAGCCCTCTTCCTCGACGAGTAATACCCCGGGGTGGTATCGGCTGTGGTGCCATTCTGGTTGCCATTCTCCGCAACTCTGGTGTGCGGGTAGGAAAGTACCTCGACGGCGAGATACTTGACTTCAAGATAAGTATCTCGCATAGTGCGCACCACGCGTCAACTCGACGCTGGCTGGGGGGTGGCTGTCATCGCCCGCAATCGGCGATCGCAACGCGGCAGTGTGGCGTCTCCGGCCGCGCTGGGCGCGGTGCGGCTCGGTCCAGGCTTCGTGGCCGAGTATCCCGATGGTGATCCGGCGGCAGCCGAGGCCCTGTCGACCTTGATTCGTGTGGGCCAGTCTCTCTACGACGAGATCGACAGGGCGATGCAGGCGTCGATCGGTGTCCCGGAGAGTGCGCTCAACAC
>JANOTZ010000375.1:0-3094 GCA_031416735.1 Frankiales bacterium | reverse complement strand
CGCAGGGTCGGCTTCGCCCCGGCGGCGGCCGACTGCATGAACAGCGGCCCGAGCACCCGCAGCGGCGGGACCATCCAGGCCTTGCCGTCGTCGCGCAGCTGCCGGACGAACAGGTTGGTCCAGCTCACCCCGGGGTGAGCGGCCACCGAAGCGACGCTGGTGCCGACCCGGCGGTGCAGCTCCTGGGCGAACAGCAGGTTGGCCTGCTTGGTGTTGGCGTAGACCGACTGCGGCAGATAGCCGGCGGGACTGACCAGGTCATCGACGGTCATCGACGGTCTCAGCGACCCGCCCCGAGCCGCGATGCTGCTGATCGTCACGACCCGCCCGGATGCCTTGGCCAGCAAGGGAAAGAGCCGAGCGACCAGTGCCGCGTGACCGAGGTGGTTGGTGCCCATCTGCCGCTCGTAGCCCTGCGTGGTGCAGAGCAGCGGACCCCCCATCACGCCGGCGTTGCAGATCAAGGCGTCGATGGTGGAGGTCCCCGCGGCGAAGGTGGCAACGCTGTCGAGGTCGGCGAGGTCGAGCTCGTGGACCGCCATCCCGCCCGCGACCGCCCGCGCCCGGCCCACGTCCCGGCAGGCCAGCACCACCTCCGCACCGGCGTGGTGCAACTGCTGCGCTGCCTTCAGGCCGATGCCGGAGTTGCCACCGGTGATGACGACCGTGCGGTCGCGCCAGGGGGTGAGGTCGCTCACTTGAAGTCGGGCGGTCCTTCGGTCACGCCGTTGGGCGTATTGCTGTAGTCCGCCTCGATCTTGGTGCCGCCGGCGATGTCGACGAAGTAGTAGGTGGCGGCGGCGTAGAACACGGTGCCTACCACCGCCGCGAGGACCACCGGAGTGCTGCTCTTGCTCTTCATCTCCGCAATCTATCGCCTTCGTAAGAAAACCCAATTGCAGGCTCGCCCTAGGGGAACGTGTTAGCCCAATCGGGGGTGGGCCGAACCCATGTGAGTGAGGTCGTGGTGAACAGCGGAACCCTACGGTTACCGAATGTAGTCATGACTTTACCCGCTGTAGTGCAACTGCCTGGTTGTCAGGTGGTTCGTCAGGAAGGTGAGCGCCTCATGATCGACTCGACACAAGCAACTTCCCAGGTACCGCTGGTGCCTGGGAATACGGATGGAACGACGTGGACCTGACCTGCGGCGGGACGCGCCGTCGGGCAGCAAAGGGCCTGGCTGTGGTCGCCGCGCTGGCGCTCACCGCGCCGCTGACCGGAACGGTCGGCCAAGGGGAGTTCGGCGGTGCGACCGGTCCGGATCTGCAGCTTGTGCTGCGGATCGACAGTGCCGCCATGGGATCGGTGCTCGACCGCGTGCACAGCCTGGGCGGCACGGTCGAACGCCGCCTCGACGGCATCGAGGCCGCCGTCGTGCGGCTCCCCGTTGCCGCAGCCGGAGCCCTCCGGAGCACGGCGGGTGTGCTGGGCATGTCGGAGAACGCCCCGGTGAAGCTGCAGGGGCAGACCGGAGGGTATGACGCGGGTACCGACCCCAACTCGATGCTCAACGTGGCCTACGCCACCAAGGTCAACCTGCTCTGGGACGGCGTCACCACTGGCAGCCCGGTCACGGGAGCGGGGATCGACGTCGCGCTCATCGACTCAGGGGTCACGCCCGTCGAGGGGCTGTCGGGGCCGGGCAAGGTGCTCAACGGCCCCGACCTGTCGTTCGAGTCGCAGAACGGCTCGACCCGGTACCTGGACACGTTCGGTCACGGCACCTTCATGGCCGGCATCATCGCGGGCAAGGACGCCGACGAGGGCACGTCCGCCTACCGGGGGATGGCCCCTGACTCACGGGTCATCAGCCTCAAGGTCGCCGACGCGCGGGGCAACACCGACGTGTCGCAGGTCATCGCGGCCATCGACTGGGTGGTGCAGCACCGGGCGGACCCCGGCATGAACATCCGGGTCCTGAACCTGTCCTTCGGGACGCCCTCGCTCCAGGCCTACACCCTCGACCCGCTCTCCTACGCGGCCGAGACCGCCTGGCGCAAGGGCATCGTCGTGGTGGTCTCCGTCGGCAACGACGGAACAGGCACGGGCAAGCTGCTCAATCCTGCGCAGGACCCGTACGTTCTCGCCGTCGGTGCCGATGACACCAAGGGCACCCGCACTGTGACCGACGACGTCATCCCGGCGTTCTCCACCCGTGGGGACGGGGTCCGCAACCCTGACCTCGTCGCTCCGGGTGTCTCGCTCCAGGGCCTGCGGGTTCCTGGTTCCTACGCGGACGTGACCTACGGGTCGACGGCCGCGTTCGACGGCCGGTTCTTCCGGGGGAGTGGCACCTCGCAGGCTGCGGCGGTGGTCTCAGGAGCAGCTGCGCTGCTGCTGCAGCACCGACCAGGGCTGACGCCCGACCAGGTCAAGGCGTTGCTCCGGGCCGGGGCCAAGGGGCTACCCGCGGCGGACCAGCAGGCCCAGGGAGCCGGCGTGATCAACGTCGACCTGGCTGCCAAGACCGCCCCCACGGCGACCCGGCAGTCCTTCCCGACCTCGACCGGAACAGGAACCCTGGATGGGGCTCGTGGCTCGGCGAAGCTGGTCAAGGACGGGGTCGTGCTGTCCGGTGAGAAGGACATCATGGGCAACGCCTACGTGACCGGCACCCGGGCGCTTCAGGAGGCGACCGGCACCAGTTGGGTCGGTGGCCTGTGGAACGGCTCCTCCTGGGCCGGCAGCTCGTGGGCCGGCAGCTCCTGGGCGGGCTCGTCCTGGGCCGGGGGCGTGTGGGCCAGCGCGCTCTGGCGCTGACGCGGAAGCACGGCAGCAACTGATGCACCTCTGCGGCCGGAGCGGGCTACAAGGCCCGCTCCGGCCGCAGACCGGCTGGGGGGAACGATCATGGACGTTGGAACTGAACGGCGGACCGGCCTGGTGCTGAGCCGATCACCGCGGTGGTGGGCGGTCCTCGGGGTGGTCGGGCTCCTGCTGGCCTTGATCGTCACGTTGGTGCCGCTCGCACCGACCTCCTCCGGTCTGGCGGTGTGGCGGGTCGAGTTCCTCGCGGTGCTGCTGGGGCTGACCGTCATCTGTGCCATAGCCGAGGTCTTCGTCCTGCACATCCAGGTCAACCGCGAGGCGC
>JANOTZ010000374.1:0-6106 GCA_031416735.1 Frankiales bacterium | reverse complement strand
TGCTCGGCGTGGTGCAGCCTTCGCTCGTGGTGGGCCGAGGCCGGGGCGACTGCTGCTTGGGCGACGTCGTGCTCGGCGGCGGTGAGCAGTTGCCGGACGACCTCGAGCGGCACGTCGCGGCGCGGCGTGCAGGGGCTGGGTCCGTGCATGCCCTGCAGCGGTGGACTGGCGATCAACCGTTGGTCGAACGCCCAGCCCAGAGCCGCCTTGAGGGTGCGCACGTGCAGCGCGATGGTGCTGTTCGGGACGCCCTGCCGCCGCCAGTGGCGCATCGCGGTGCGCAGCACCGGTGGGCTGAGCCGGTCCGGCAGCTGGCGGCACACAGGGTCCGCGGTCAGCCGGCGGACGGCGAGCCGGTAGTTCTGCCAGGTCGAGGGCTTCCAGTCCTGTTCGGCGGCCAGCCACACCTCGAGCAGGTCGGCGGTCGAACGCAGTGGCCGCTGGCGGCGGTCGCGGAGTTGCTGGGCCTGCGCGGCCAGCAGGGCACGCCGTTGTTCGGCGACGGCGAGCTCACCACGGACGGTGACCGATCGTTGCCTGGGCTGTCCACTGAGCGGGTCGTCCCCGAGGTAGACCCGGACCTCCCACACCCCCGGTCGGCGTTGGCGCATGCTGCCTGCTGCTCGTGAGCTCATCCCACGACGATCGCAGCGTGCTAGGGATGCGACTAGGGATAGCGCCGTTCAGCTGACGGCGCGAACCCGCTGGTCAGGTCCCTGACCTGGGCATTTGTGAGTGCGCCCGAAGGGATTCGAACCCCTAACCTCTTGATCCGTAGTCAAGTGCTCTATCCGTTGAGCTACGGGCGCCCGTCGTCCCGAGGAACGACTCGGGAGAGCATACCGGGTCAGCCACATGGGCTCGCCGCGATCAGGCCAGGGGCGCTGTCGGCTCAGAGCCGCTGACCCCGCACCAGCTTGCGGGCACCGTCACGCCACCGGGCGTCCGTGCAGGGGGTGTAGTTGGTCCAGGTCGCGCCCTGCAGGCGGGCCATGCAGTCGGCGGCCCGCTCGGCACCCATCAGCCCCGACCCACCGAAGTAGGCGTTCATGGCCTTCACGGCGTCGTCGACGTTGCCGCCATAGGGCACCACCGAACGCAGGTGGTTGTACTCGTGGATCACGACGTCGTACATGCGGTTCTCGGGCACCTTGGGTGAGATGTAGACGATGTCGTTGTACCAATCGGCGGTGCCCCAGCTGCCGTAAGCGTCGCTGAGGACCCAGACCACCTTCGGGTCGGCGCCGCCAGGGATCCGGGCCACTGCCTGGTTCATCTGCTCCTGCTTGGTGACGGGCTTGGGAGCCGGAGCCGCAACGACCACGACCTTCGGGGCGGGCGCAGGCTTGGGAGCGGGCTTGCGGGCAACGGCCGTCCGGCGGACCACAGCCGGCCTCACCACGGGCTTCGCAGCCTTGCGCTGTACGGCGGGCCGGCGGGCGGTGGGAGCTGCCGCGACCCGGCTCCGGGTGGGACGAGAGACCAGGGCGGGCTCGGTCACCGTGATCGTGAGCGAGGGTCCGACCGAGGGCGCAGCGACACTGCCGCCGGCGACCTCCGGCACGGAGGTGAGGAGAACCGCAGCACCTGCCGCGACGCAGACCAGGCCTTGTGCACCAGCGAGCAGGACGGAGAACGGACGACGAGTCATGGCGGACTCCAGGAGTAAGAGGGCGCGCGGCATCACCGCGGGACGCGTCAGGCGTCGCGGGTGGTGGAAGGCGCGAGGAAAGGTGGATGAGCGGTGCCCCTAGGGCACGCGGCAGCTGGGGTGATGCGTCAGCGGGGTGGTGCGGAGCCGGCTAGCGGATCCAGGTGGCCGATCCGGCCCGCGGGAGTGGCACCGCGGGCTGGAGCGCCGAGGCCCAGGAGGAGGCGCGGTGGCGAGATCGGGCGTGCAGGACGGCGGCAAGCAGTGCCTGCTCGCCGGCCGACGCAACGACGGGGGCTGCCTGGCGCAACGGGCTGACGGACAGGGCAGTGGTGTGGGGCACCCGGACGACGTCCGGCCCGCAGGTGAAGATCCGCTCGAGCTCGGTCTGCTGCTCGCTGTCTGCGAGGAACACCCGGGGCTGGCCGGCGGCCATGCCGTCCGGTACGACCACCAGCAATGCAGCCCGGCTGTGGTCGGTGTGACTAGCGGTAGAACCAACTGTGGAAGTGATCATGGTGTGTCTCCAGGCTTGATCTTCGGGAGCCCGGCTACCCGCGCAGATGTTCTGCGTTGAGGGCCCGTGGCTTTGCGAACCCGCCTCTCGGCGGGGGTGCCGTGTCGTGATCAGCTGGCCTAACTGGAGGGCCGCGCTGGTCATGTCCTGCTGCTGCCCACCTTTGCTGAGAGGTCTCCGGTGCGACTCACGAGGAGCGCCGTATGTGTCCCTACTTACTACGGCATATCCGCAGCTCTGCCCAAGACACAGATGCCCCATTTTGTCTGATGCAATTGCCCTATTTTTCAAGGGTTTCGGGCCTGCGGCGCCTACGTCAGGGGCTCAGAGGAACGCGAGCTTTACCTGGTCCGTCACGGGATGTGACTGGCAGGTGAGCACCACTCCGGCGGCCACCTCATCGGGTTCCAGCGCCCAGTTGACGTCCATCTCGACCTTGCCCTCGAGCACCCGCGCGCGACACGTGCCACACACTCCGCCCTTGCACGCGTACGGCGCATCGGCCCGCACCTGGAGGACCGCGTCGAGCACGGACGTACCCCGCTCCATCGTCACCGTGGAGCTGCGGCCATGCAGCATGGCGATCACCGTCGCGCCCTGCGCATCGTCGTCCCGCGCGACGCGGGGCGGCGGGGCGTCCGCATGGAACAGCTCGACGTGCACCTGCGTCGCGCCCCGCTCCAGCAACAGCGTGCGGGCCTCGGTGACCAGACCAAAGGGTCCGCACAGATACCACTCGTCGATATCCTCGACCGGCACCATCGCGTCGAGGATCCGGCCCAGGCGCTCGCGGTCCAACCGACCGGAGAGCAGCTCCGACTCCTGCTCCTCCCGCGACATCACCCACACCAGCTGCACCCGCTGCGGATAGCGGTCCTTGAGGTCCGACAGCTCGTCGAGGAACATCACGTCGCGCGAGGTCCGGTTGCCGAAGAGCAGCACCACCTCCGACTCCGGCTCGACCTCCAGGGCCGTCGCCGCGATGGACAGGATCGGCGTGATGCCCGACCCGGCGGCCACCAGGCCATAACGCCGCCGCCGGGCCGACGACAGCGCGGGCCCGAAGCTGCCTACCGGCGGGAGCACGTCGAGGACGTCCCCGGCCAGCAGCTCCTTGCAGGCCCAGGTCGAGAAGACCCCACCGTCCAGCGCCTTCACGGCCACCCGCAACGGCCCCGACGTCGGGGCACACACGGAGTAGGTCCGCCGCAGCTCCACCCCGTCGAGCACCCGCCGGAGGGTCAGGTGCTGCCCGGGCCGGAAGGCGAAAACCTCCCGCAGGTCAGCGGGAACCTCGATGGTGATGGCGATCGCGTCGTCGGTGAGCTGGTCGACCGCCGCGACGACCAGGGGATGAAACCCGTCCACTAGTGGTCCTTTAAGTGGTCGAACGGCTCCCGGCAGGCCCGGCACCGCCACAGGCTCTTGCAGGCGGTCGAGGCGAAGCGGCTGAGCTCCTCGGTGTCCCGCGAGCCGCACTGCGGACAGGTCAGCCCGCCCAGGGTGACAGCGACAGGACCAGGAGTACGGCGAGGCGGAGCGATGCCGTAGTCCTGCAGCTTTCGTCGGCCGTCGTCGGTCATCCAGTCGGTCGTCCAGGCCGGCGAGAGCACCAGCTTCACCGTCACGTCGGTCCACCCGTGCTCCGCGAGCGCCGCGTTGATGTCGGCGCGGATCATGTCCATGGCAGGGCATCCGCTGTAGGTGGGCGTGATGGTCACGGTGATCGCCGTACCGTCGAGGGCGACGTCCCGCAGGATGCCGAGGTCGGCGATGGTGAGCACCGGGATCTCCGGGTCGACGACCTGGGAGAGAACCTCGCGCACCTCCGCGACGCTGATCGGTGCGGTCACCACGTCGCCCCCGGGTGGGAGCGGTGCAGGTGCTGCATCTCGGCGAGCAGATAGCCGAAGGCCTCGGTGTGCTTGCCCTGCCGGCCGCCGGTCGGCTGCCAGTCGGTCGTGGGCACCGCGAGGGTCGCCTCCGCGAGCACCCGCTCCACGGTCGCCTGCCAAGGGGCCAGGAGCACAGAGGGGTCGGCCGCGATCCCCTGCTCCACAAGGGAAGTCACGACCTCGTCGGCCTCGAAGAGCTCGGCGGCGTAGGGCCACACCGCGTCGAGCCCGGCCTGGGCGCGGACGTGCGACTCCTCCGTGCCGTCCCCCAGCCGCACCATCCAGGAGCAGGCGTGGTCGAGGTGGTAGGTCGCCTCCTTGACCGCTTTGCCGGCCACGCCGGCGAGCAACGGGTCGGTGGAGGCGGACAGGGCCGTCCACAGCGGCACCTGGTAGGCCGAGATGAGCAACTGCCGGGCCATCGTCTTCCCGAAATCGCCGTTGTCGAGCTCCACGAGCAGCACGTTGGTCCAGTGCGGCTCGTCCCGCAGGAAGGCCAGGGCGTCCTCGTCACCGACCGCGCCGAGCAACGACCTCGCCGTACCGAGGAGGTCGAGGGAGAGGTTGAGCAGGGCGACGTCCTCCTCCAGCGTCGGTCCGCGGGAGGCCCACTCGGACAGGCGCTGACCGAGGACCAGGCAGTCGTCGCCGAGTCGCAGCGTGTAGGTCTGGAGCGGGGTCACAGGTGCGTCAGGCCTTCAGGGACGTCGTAGAACGTGGGGTGCCGGTAGACCTTGTCGCCGGCGGGGTCGAAGAAGGCGTCCTTCTCGTCCGGGCTGCTGGCCACGATCTCCGCGGCCGGCACCACCCAGATCGAGGTGCCCTCCTGGCGTCGGGTGTAGAGGTCGCGCGCATTGCGCAACGCCAGGTGCGCGTCGGGGGCGTGGAGCGAGCCGACATGGGTGTGCGACAACCCCCGGCTGCTGCGGACGAAGACCTCCCACAACATCTAGGCCACCTCCGCCCGGCGCTTCGCGGCGTAGGCCTCGGCGGCGTCGCGGACCCAGGCCCCGTCCTCGTGGACCTGCACCCGAAACGCCATCCGCTGCCGGTTGCAGGGGCCGTGGCCCTTCATCACCTCGTAGAACTCGGTCCAGTCGATCTCCCCGGACCTCCAGTGCTCGCCGTCCCAGGTCAGGGCTGGGTCCGGCACCGTCAGGCCCAGATACTCAGCCTGCGGCACGGTCGCGTCGACGAAGCGTTGGCGCAGCTCGTCGTTGCTGAAGCGCTTGATGCCCCAGGCCATCGACTGGGCGCTGTTGGGTGAGTCGGTGTCGGTCGGGCCGAACATCATCAGCGCCGGCCACCACCATCGGTCGAGGGCGTCCTGCGCCATCGTGCGCTGCGCGTCGGTCCCGCGGGAGAGCACGGTCATGGCCTCGAAGCCCTGCCGTTGGTGGAAGGACTCCTCCTTGCAGACCCGGGTCATCGCACGGGCGTAGGGGCCGTAGGAGCAGCGGGTCAGCGGGACCTGGTTCATGATGGCCGCGCCGTCGACCAGCCAGCCGATCGCGGCCACGTCGGCCCAGGCGGTCGCCGGGTAGTTGAAGATCGTGGAGTATTTCTGCCGGCCGGTGTGCAGCTGGTCCAGCAGGTCGCTGCGGTCGACCCCGAGCGTCTCGGCCGCGCCGTAGAGGTAGAGCCAGTGACCGGCCTCGTCCTGCACCTTGGCCACCAGGATCGCCTTGCGCCGCAGCGACGGGGCCCGCGAGATCCAGTTGCCCTCCGGCTGCATGCCGATGATCTCGGAGTGCGCGTGCTGGGCGATCTGGCGGACGAGCGTCCTGCGGTAGCCGTCCGGCATCCAGTCGCGCGGCTCGATGCGCCCGTCGCGGTCGATCTCGTCCTGGAAGCGCCGCTCTAGCGCTGCGTCCGTCAGGGATCCGTCGCTCATCCGTCCTCCTCCAGTCCACCGACCGAACGAACGGTCAGTTGACACGGTCCACGAGACCGGCGGGCCTGTCAAGGCGTACGGTCCGTCCGTGACCGCTCCTGAGCGTCGACCGCGGAGCGAGGCCTACACCCTCGACGAGCTGCTCGACG
>JANOTZ010000373.1:0-6731 GCA_031416735.1 Frankiales bacterium | reverse complement strand
CCTACGGCCGCTTCCGCACCACCGCGCTCGGTCGGCACCTCGCGCCGGTCTGGTCCAGCGTCGGACTGCACCGGCCGGCGGAGTTCAACCGCAGCCACATCCCGGCCTACGTGCGCCGCGAGGACCCGAAGAAGTACGTCTGCGTCTACCCGTTCAACCGCTCGCTCGACTGGTACCTGCTGCCCGACTACGAACGCCGCGGCATGCTCGCCGAGCACGGCATCGCGGGACGCGAGTTCGAGGACGTCCGGGCCAACACGGTCGCTGCCTTCGGCCTCGGCGACTACGAGTGGCTGCTGGCCTTCGAGGCCGACGAGCTGCACCGCATCGTCGACTGCCTGCGGCACCTGCGCGCTTCGCGGGCCCGGCTGCACACCAAGCTCGAGACGCCGTTCTGGACCGGTGTGCGCAAGCCGCTCGCCGAGCTGGTCAACGCGCTTCCGTAGGGCCCTCTAGAGCCCGTCGAGCCAGTCGCGGCCGTCCCAGGTCGACTCGCCGACCCCACTTGCTGGTACGGCGAACCACACGCCCTTGGCAAAGCCCTGCAGGTCCTCGGCCGGGGTGCTGCCCCAGGCCGTTGAGAGCCGCTCGACCATGGCCACGCCACGTCCGGTCGCCGCCAGCTGGGTGTTCTTGCGTCGCCACGGCGCCACCTCGGAGCCGTCCAGGACGTCGACCCGCACGTCGCCGTTGTCCCGCTGCACCAGCACTGCGTACGGCGTGCGGGCGTGCAGCACGGCGTTGGTGGCGAGCTCGGAGGTGAGCAGCGCGACGGTGTCGATGACCTCCGGCAGGTCCCAGTCGGTCAGGACGCGGCGCACGAAGCGGCGGGCCTCGGAGACGCTCGCAGGCTGAGCCTGGAGGTCGAGCCGCACAGGATCCCGGACGGTCATGATCACATCCTGACTCATGACGACCCGAAATCGTCACCCATTCGGCCGAATGCGTGTCGGAAATGAACGCGTAGCGGTGCAGTTCGCTTCCGGTTTCAGTCCGCCTGGAGCCTCAGCGACACCGAGTTCATGCAGTAGCGGTCGCCCGTGGGGGTCTGCGGTGAGTCGTTGAACAGGTGCCCCAGATGGCTGCCGCAACTGGCACAGCGGACCTCGACCCGGACCATGCCGAGGCTGCGGTCGGTGAGCAGCTCGACGTTGTCGCTGTCGGCCGGCTCGTAGAAACTCGGCCAGCCGCAGTGCGAGTCGAACTTCGCCTCCGACCGGAACAGTTCGGCCCCGCAGGCCCGGCAGCCGTAGACGCCGGTGGCCTTGGTCTCGTTGTACTCACCGGTCCACGGCCGCTCGGTGCCGGCCTCCCGCAGGACGGCGTACTCCTCCGGGGTCAGCTCCTCCCGCCATTGCTGCTCGGACTTGGTCACGGGGTAGGTGGGTTCCACCTGTCCTGTCTAGGGGACGAGGACGTGCACCGTCCACTGTCGGGTCGGCCGCAGGCAGCGCGGCTCGGCGTGGAAGCACGCGTAGTCCGTGCTCGCGGTGACGTCCGCGGCGCCCCGCCCGACGGCCTCGAAGACGGCGTCCACCGGCGGGGTGGAGGGATACCCGCCGCTCGAGCTTCGTCGTACAACGATCTGCTCGGCGGAGGAGACCGGCCGGGCGTAGCTGTCCTGGGTGAGCTGGACGCGAAGCAGCTGGCCCACCTTCAGGCGCACGGTCTCGCCGCTGTCGTGGTCGGTCACGACGGTGGCGCTCGCCGTGGGTGCTGGTCCGCTCCGGGTGTCGGCCGGCTGGTCGCCGCACGCGGGGCCGAGGAGGACCCGCATACCGGTACGACGGGATCGGCGGGCGCACGGTTCCCCGACGTCTTGACAGCCACTGGGCAACCCAACAAGGTGTCGCTTATCCGTCCCTTTCAAGGAGGTTCGCGTGACGACAGCAGATTCCGCTCCAGCGCCCTCGCCCGCCCTGGCTGTCTGGTCGACGGGTGACTACCGCAAGGTCGGGATGCTGCTTCCCTTCCTGTCCGAGACCCTGGTGGAGGCGGTCGACCTGCGGGCCGGTGAACGCGTCCTGGACGTCGCGAGCGGCTCGGGAAACGCCGCCCTTGCTGCGGCGCGGCGCAGCGCTGTTGTCACGGCCTCCGACATCGTGCCGGAGCTTCTCGAGCATGCGCGGCAGCGGGCCGCCGCGGAGCTGGTCGAGCTGCAGACCGAGGTGGCCGACGCGCAGGCCCTCCCGTTCGGCGACGGCGCGTTCGACGTGGTCACCAGCGCGATCGGGGTGATGTTCGCGCCGGACCAGCATGCGGCAGCGGACGAGATCGTCAGGGTGGTGCGACCCGGTGGCCGGGTGGCGCTCGCGAGCTGGTGTTTCGACGGCTTCCTGGGTGACTTCTTCGGCGTCACCGCCAAACACGCACCTCCCCCCGCCGGCGCCGTCTCGCCCTTCCGATGGGGGAGTCCGGACGGCTTGGCGGAGCTGTTCGGCGACCGGGTCCTCTGGCAGCGAACGGAGCGACTCGACTTCCGCATGCGGCACGCGAGTGCCCGTTCCTACATCGAGCTGTTCGCAGCCACCTACGGTCCGACGATGAAGGCGCTGGCGCGGCTCGAGCCGGCGGGCCAGAAGGCTCTGCTCGACGACCTCGAGGCCCTCATCACCTCCTACAACGTCGCGACCGACGGGACAGCGGCGTGGGACTGCGCTTACCTGCTGGCCGTGGGAACGGTGCGCTGACTCGCGGGTCGTACGGTGCGGGGCATGCCATCACCGTTCATCGAGGTCGAGGTCGACACCCCCACCGGGGAACGCATCGTCAAGGTGACCAACCCGGAGCGGACCTACTTCTCAGGGCTGCCCGCGGACAAGGGCCGCAAGCTCGACCTGGTCGAGTACTACCTCGCCGTCGGGGACGGGATTGTGCGGGCGCTGCGGGAACGGCCCACCGTCCTGAAGCGGCACCCCGAAGGGGCTGAGGGCGAGGCGATCTACACCAAGCGGGTGCCCAAGGGCGCGCCGCCCTGGATCGAGACGGTCACCGTCGAATTCCCCAGCGGCCGGTCCGCGACCGAGCTGTGTCCCGTTGACGTGGCCCACGTCGTGTGGGCCGTTCAGATGTCGACGCTGGACTTCCACCCCTGGCCCACCCGACGTTCCCTTGTCGAGAACCCCGATGAGCTGAGGATCGACCTCGACCCGATGCCCGGCACGGACTGGGACGACGTGCTCGAGGTCGCCCTGGAGTTGAAGGCGTTCTTCGACGAGCTCGGGATGGTGACCTTCCCCAAAACCTCTGGCAGCAAAGGGATCCACGTCTACCTCCGGACCCGGCCTGACTGGTCCTTCACGGAGGTGCGGCACTGCGCGCTGGCCGTCGGTCGCGAGATCGAGCGGCGCCGGCCCGAGATCGCGACCGTCAAGTGGTGGAAGGAGGAACGCGGGGAGCGGGTGTTCCTGGACTACAACCGGATGGCTCGGGATCAAACCATTGCGTCGGCCTACAGCGTTCGGGCGCGACCGCAGGCGACGGTCAGTGCGCCCGTCACCTGGGAGGAGCTGCCCGACTGCGAGATCGCCGACTTCGACATCTGGACCATGCGCCCTCGCTTCGCCGAGCTGGGCGACGTGCACGCCGCGATCGACGACGTCGCCCACGACCTCACACCGCTGCTCGAGCTCTACGAGCGGCAGGGCGCCGGCGAAGCGCCGTTCCCGCCGTCGTTCGCCCTGCAGCCGGGGGAGCCCAAGCGGGTCCAGCCCAGTCGCGACAAGGACCGCGCAAAGACCTGAAGACGTCCGATCTGTCCCTTGCGGCCTCCGGGCGTCGGTCGCAGGCTGGGATGACGCCGCCCCCCGCCTCGGCAGTGGCAGCGGATCCTTCAGGGACGCCGCAGATCCTGTCCTTCGTCTGGGCAGGATCTGCGAGCTGCCGAGTCGGCCTGGTCACCCACCCGGGTGACCGGAACGTTCGTGGATAGGCCGAATCGGTAGGGGTGAACCCACTCCTCTCCCGGTTTCTGCGTCAGGCCGTTGGCGGGCTCGCGGTCATCGCGATCGGGGTGCCGCTGGTGCAGAACCAGATGCTGGTCCTGTCGACCAGCGAAGGTCCCGCGTTGTCGGTCTCCGGGGACATCTCCGGCCTGAGTCCGGACCGGCCGGGTCGATTGCTCCTCACGGTGCGCAACGACGGCGGAGCAGCGACGGTCGTCGGCCACCTTTCCGCCGTACCGGAGAAGCAGGTGGCTGGCTGCACGATCGCGATCGCGCCGTGGGCTGGTCGACTCCCGGTCGCGGCGGGTGGCTCGGCCGAGCAGACGTTGACGGTGCGGGTCTCCGGCCCGCGGTGTGGCGGCGTCAGTTGGGCGCTGACCTACACGGCTACCGCCTGACGCGGATCAGGCCTTCCTGCATCACGCTGACGGCGAGTCGCCCGTCCTGCGTGTAGATCTCGCCCCGGCCCAGGCCGCGCGCACCACCGGTGCGGGGGGAGTTCTGGTCGTAGAGGAACCACTCGTCGGCCCTGAACGGCTGGTGGAACCACATCGCGTGGTCGAGGCTCGCGAGCATGATCTCGTCCTTGCCCATGGCGAGACCGTGCTTGAGCAACGTCGAGTCGAGCAGGGTCATGTCGGAGGCGAAGGTCACCGCGCACACGTGCAGCAGCGGGTCGTCGGGGAGGGTGCCGTCGGCGCGCATCCAGACCTGGGAGCGGGCCTCGTGCTCGCCCGGTTTGTCGCGCTCGACCCGAGGCGGATCGGTGACATAGCGGACGTCGATCGGCCGGGGCCGGCTGTACCAGCCACCGAGCTCGTCGACGTAGTCGGCCATCCGTTCCCGCATCGTCGGCAGGGACTCCGGACGGGGTACGGCGGGCATGGTGCTCTGGTGCTGCAGGCCTTCCTCGACCAGCTGGAACGAGGCGCTCATGTTGAAGATGGCCTTGCCGTGCTGGATCGCGACGACGCGACGGGTCGTGAAGCTGCGGCCGTCCCGGATGCGGTCTACCTCGTAGACGATCGGGACGCTCGGGTCGCCGGGGCGCAGGAAGTAGGCGTGCAGGCTGTGCACCGGTCGGTCGCTCGGCACCGTCCGGCCGGCTGCGACCAGCGCCTGGCCGGCGACCTGCCCGCCGAAGACCCGCTGCAGCGACTCCTTGGGCTGCTTCCCGCGGAAGATGTCGACCTCGATCGTCTCGAGGTCGAGCAGGTCGACGAGGCGGTCCAGGGGCGTCGGGTCAGTCACGCTCGGCATTCTGCCAGCACGCTGGACGTCGGCCGGTTCTTGGTGGTTGGTCATCCTTGGGAGTAGTCCCTCGTAGGCATTTCGCACTAGCCTCGGCTGGCTGTTCGGTCAGCGGTTACCGACCGTTCCCCCGATGTGACCATCGGCTTCGAGGAGCAAGTTTGCTCTATCGGCCCCAACGGGGGGCCTGGAGCGGAAGCGATGATCTGCTGGGCGACCTGGTCGCCAAGGCCCGGCAGGGAGCTAGAGGCGAAACCGGCGCTCACGACCTCCTTTGAAAGGGAGTCTCGAAATGCGCACTTCCACCAAAATCACCGCCGTTTTCGGTGGTGGCGCTCTCGTACTCGCGACGGCCGGCGTCGCCTTCGCCTACTGGACCACCAGTGGGTCTGGCTCCGGTACGGCGACTGCGGCCGCCTCGAACGGAACCCTTGCGCTGTCCTCGGCTGCGGTCAGCAGCATCACGCCAGGTACCAACTACCCGGTTGCCATCAAGGCTGCCAACGCCGGAACCACCGACCTGCGCGTGGGCAGCGTTAGCACGGTGATCAGCAGCAGCGATGTCCCCTGCCAGGCGCTCATCACATCGGGGAACTCGGGTCTGTCCTTCGCCGACGTGAACACTTCCGCTGCGAACGTGGCCGCTGGCGCTTCCAACGTCACGATCGGCACGGGAAGCCTGAACTGGGCGAATTCGGCCACCGTGAACCAAGACGTCTGCAAGAGCGCGCCGCTCACGCTGACGTTCACGGGCGTCTGACCCGTCAAACACGCCCGTCGAGCGGGCGGGGTCGCCAGGCCCCGCCCGTCTCGGCAGCGACCTGAGGCTAGGACCAGCGACTCGAGATTGAGGCAGACGTGATGAAGAGCCCCGCGGCCGCGCTGGTCGTGACTCTAGGCGTGCTGGTCACTGCCGGGTTGGCCATCACGGCCAGCCAGTTGGTCAACTCCACGAACTTTGGAGGCACCGGCGCTGCGGCTGCTGCGTCGGCCAAGGAGACACCAAAGCCTACGAAGAGCGCACAGGCTTCCCCGCCGCCCAAGAGCCTGTCGGTCAGCGGGACGCTGAACGTCCAAGACTTGGCGCCCGGGGTCAGCGTCAGTCGGACCTTGAACATCGGGAACGAAAACAACCAGGACGTTGAGCTGCAGTCCGTGCGGACCGTTCTCAGCGGGCCGTCTCCGTCGCCGACGACGGGTACGTGCAACTCGCCGGCTGACTTTGAGGTCATCGTCGCCGGCTACAACGCCAGCACGGGGATCGGAACGCCTGTGACGATCGGGAAGAACAGCAGCCTGGGCGTCCCAGTCACCGTCCGCATGAACAACCGCCCCGTGAACCAGGACTCCTGCAAGGGCAAGTCTTGGACGTTCACTTTCACTGCCACCGCGACCAGCAAGTAGGCGATGTCCATGTTCACCCCAGAACGTTCCTGGTCAGACGCCCGGACTGGCCTTCGCAGCTCCGCTACTCCTGAACGGATCAACACCATGAAGCACTTGACCAAGACTCGGACCGCGACAGTCGGAGTCACG
>JANOTZ010000372.1:0-4961 GCA_031416735.1 Frankiales bacterium | reverse complement strand
CGTCTGCTGCAGGTCGATGATGTAGATGCCGTTGCGCTCGGTGAAGATGAAGCGCTTCATCTTGGGGTTCCAGCGCTTGGTCTGGTGACCGAAGTGGGCGCCGCTCTCGAGGAGCTGGCGCATGCTGACGACAGCCATGCTGGTATTCCTTTGTCCGGTTGTGATGCGAGCGCCGGTTGGCCCTCGCCCTAGCGCCCTGGTGCCGCACCTGCTCCTCGAAAGAAGACCGGGGTACGGCGCCTGTGGTGGACGCGCGAAGTCACGCGGCGAACCGCGTGCTGTGGACAAGTGTAGGGGAACCCCTCCCCGGTCCACAGATCGCCGACGGGACCCCTGCTCGGCCTCCCGCAGCGGCAGGCTCGGGCACCGGAGCTGGCCGGATGAGAGGTGGCCCGATGAGAGGTGGCCCGATGAGGCGTCTGCTCGACATCCTGGTGCTCGACATCCTGGTGCTCGGGGTCGGGCTGCTCCTGAGCGTCCCGGCTGGGGCGGCACCCCGAGCCGGCTTCGGCTGGCCGCTGGCGGGCACCCCGCACGTCGACCGCGCGTTCGAGCCGCCCGTGACCGACTACGGGCCGGGTCATCGCGGGGTCGACCTGCGGGCCTCCGTCGGCTCCCCCGTGCTCGCGGCAGGCGCCGGCTGGGTGTCCTACGCCGGGCTGCTCGCGGGGCGCGGGGTGCTGGCCGTGACCCACCCGGGCGGGTTGCGGACGACGTACGAACCGGTGGTGGCGTCGGTGTCGGTCGGGGACCAGGTGGCGCAGGGTGAGGTGCTGGGCACGCTCAGCACGGGTCACGCGTCGTGCCGCGCGGGGACCACGTGCCTGCACTGGGGGTTGCGGCGCGGAGATGCCTACCTCGACCCGCTGGCCCTGGTGGTCGCCGGCCCGGTGCGCCTGCTCCCCCTCGGCGCCCGCGTGCCGCAGGCCGCCGTACCCGTGGTGAAGCAGGGTGCTGGACCCGTTGTGCCGCCGACCGACGTACCCGTGAAAGAGGCTCGGGTGGGCGGGCGCCTCCAGGCTGCGGCCGAAGGAACAGGCGCCGCCGAACACGTCGGCATGGCGGGCGCCTTGACCACCGGTTCGGTGCTGCTCGGCACCGCAGTGCTGGCCCGGCGCGCCGTCCGTCGGCGCCCCGGGGCGGGCTAGTCGCGCTGGTCGGCGAGCTTTCCGCGGAGCTGCAGGACGGCCTTGGTGTGCATCTGACAGATGCGGCTCTCGGTCACGCCGAGGACCTGACCGATCTCGGCGAGCGTGAGGCCCTCGTAGTAGTAGAGGGTCACGACGATCTTCTCGCGCTCCGGCAGGGTGTTGATCGCCTTGGCGAGGAGGTACTTGGTCTCCTCGGTCTCGAACGCGGCAACCGGGTCTTCGGCCTTGGTGTCCTCGAGGGTGTCGACGAGCGAGAGCTTGTCGCCCTTCTCGCCACCGACGGTGAGCAGCTCGTCGAGCGCCACGACGTTGACGAAGGAGACCTGGCTGAAGATCGTGTGCAGGTCCTCGAGCTTGATGCCGAGCTCCTCGGCGACCTCGGCCTCGGTCGGCGAGCGGTGCCGCTTCGCCTCGAGCGCGGCGTAGGCCTTCTCGACCTCGCGGGCCTTGTAGCGGACCGAACGCGGGATCCAGTCGATCGAGCGGAGCTCGTCGATGATCGCGCCCTTGATGCGGCTGATCGCGTAGGTCTCGAACTTGATGGCCCGCTCGAGGTCGAACTTCTCGATGGCGTCGATGAGGCCGAAGATCCCGTAGGAGACCAGGTCGGCCTGCTCGATGTTGGGCGGCAGGCCGACGCCGACGCGGCCGGCGACGTATTTCACGAGCGGCGAGTAGTGCAGGATCAGCCGCTCCCGCAACCGCTCCTGCTTGGTGGACTTGTACTCCCGCCAGAGCTCGGCGATGGCCGACTCGATCTCGGCGCGCTCCTCATCGGAGACCCCCGCATAGCGACCGGTACGGCGGACCGGCTTGGGGGTCTCGACCACTTCGGGCACGTCGCTGGAAGCGTCGTCGCCCGGGGCCTCGTCGGCCACCTGGACGCCCGAGCCCTCAGGCTCTGGGGTGCGCGCGCTCATAGCTCGTCCTCAACCGCTCGATGGAGACATGCGTGTAGATCTGCGTTGTCGCGAGCGTAGCGTGGCCCAGGAGTTCCTGGACGCTTCGCAGGTCCGCGCCGCCCTCGAGAAGATGGGTCGCCGCGCTGTGCCGGAGCCCATGGGGCCCGAGGTCGGGTGCGCCGGGCACGTCAGCCAGCCTCCGGTGCACCAGGGCGCGCACCGTCCGGGGGTCGATCCGCCCACCTCGCGCGCCGAGGAAAAGGGCTGCTCGGCTCGCCGGGCCGACCCATCGGGACCGGCCGCCCTCAAGCCAGTGGTCGAGCGCCCGCTGCGCCGGGACGCCGTAGGGGACGGCCCGTTCCTTGCGACCCTTGCCCATCACCCGGACCACCCGACGCGCGGTGTCGACGTCGTCGAGATCGAGGCCACACAGCTCACCGACCCGCACTCCGGTGGCGTAGAGCAGCTCCAGCACGGCCCGGTCCCGCAGGTCCACGACCTCCTCGCCCTCGAAGCTGACCAGCTGCACAGCCTCGTCGGGGCGCAGTACGTCGGGCAGGGTCCGATGCCCCTTCGGAGTCGCGAGGAGCTGGCCGGGGTCGGTCGGCAGCAGTCCGCGCCGGTGGGCCCAGGCGGTGAAGCTGCGGGCGGTCGACCCGCGCCGGGCCAGCGTCGCCCGGCTGGCCCCGGTGGTGCGGAGCTTGGCCAGCCAGCTGCGCAACGTCGCCAGGTCGAGCTGGGTCAGCTCGGTGATCCCCCGGCGGGCCGCGTGGTCGAGCAGGGAGGCGAGGTCCCCGTCGTACGCACGGATGGTGTGGACGGAGCGGTCCTTCTCCAGGGAGAGGTGTACGGCGAACTCCTCCCTCGCCCGGGCCAACTCCGGCGGCAGCACCGTCCCGGAAAACTCAGTCACTGCCACTCGACCCACGCTGCGCCACCAGGGAGCGGGGGTCAAGCCCCCACACTCAGGGAGGTCCGGCTCACCTGTGCCGATCGTGACCGGTGCCGCGCCTACGATCATCCGATGTCCCCCCATCGCCGGAAAGGTCCGAGTCGACCGCCCCAGCAGCGGACGTTGCGTTCCCGGCTGCGGCACCACGCGACGCCCGGCAAGGCCGTGGTGGTGCTGGTCCTGGCCGGCGTGGTGGCGTTCTTCGCAGGAGGGATCCTCTCGCTGGGCTCGGCCGTGGACGACCGGAACGACATCCGGGCGGACCTCGTGAACAAGGCCGTCGAGGCCCTTCCGAGAGGCACGACCCTGCTCACGAGCGGAGCGACCGGAGGCGGGAGCGGCCCGGACTCCCTGCACGGCTACGCCCTGGGCGCGCTGGCGTTGCCGCCGGCCAGGGTGTTCTCCTCGACCGTGCTGCCTGGCGGTGACAGTGGCTGGACCGAGATCTACAGCGAGGCGCCCGGCTCGAAGGGCTTCCTGGACAGTGGCAAGCGGATGATCCTCACCGTGACCGTCAAGGCCTGCGACGGGCGAACAGGATGCCCGACCGGTGGGTCGATGATCAGCGTCGAGGTCGGCAGCGGCGGCCCGAACTCCTGACGCTCGTCACGACTTTTTGGTCTCGGGTTTGCTCCCACCGAGTGCGGTGAGCCGCCAGCCGCCGTCCCGCTGCTCGACCAGTCCGGCCACCAGCAACGAGGGCAGCACCTGCTGGACCACCAGCGCCGACACCCCCGCGGTCCGGGCGAGGCGGGCCACTCCCACCGCTGACCTGACGGGCGTGGCGTCCAGCACCCGGCGGACCGTCGCGTCGAGGCCGTCCCGAGGGTGGACCGCGCCCCGTTTGGGTGCCAGCAGGTGCTCCCCCATCGGGCCGACCACCTCGAGCACCTGGGCGGCGTCGGTGACGAGGACCGCCCCCTTGTTGCGGATCAAGTCGTGGCAGCCGGCGGACTGCGCGGAGGTCACCGGTCCGGGGACGGCCATCACCGGTCGACCGAGGTCGAAGGCCCGGCCGGCAGTGGACAGGGAGCCGCTGCGCAACGCGGCCTCGACCACCACCGTGCCGTCGGTCAGTGCCGCGACGAGCCGGTTGCGCACCAGGAAACGCATCCGGGTGGGGGCGGATCCTGGCGGGACCTCGCTGACGACCAGGCCGCTCTCGGCGACCTGGGCGAGCAGCCGGTCGTGCCCGCGCGGGTAGGCGATGTCCGAGCCGCACGCCAGGACCGCGACGGTCGGCGCCACCTTGGCGGTCAGGGCTCCGCGGTGCGCGGCTCCGTCGATGCCGTAGGCGCCACCGGAGACCACGCCGATCCGTGCCTCGGCCAGGGTGAAGGCCAGCTCGGTCGATACCTGGGTGCCGTAGGACGTGGCCGCCCGGGCACCGACGATCGACACCGACTGGGCGGTGGCCCGCCGCAGGTTGTGTGGTCCCCGGACCAGCAGCACCCAGGGCGGCGCCATCTCCGTGACGTCGCCGGTCATCCGGCCGAGGGCCCAGTCGAGCCCGGTGGGCCACTCGTCGTCGCCCGGGCAGACGATCCGGGCGTGCAGGTCGCCGAGGCGCTCGAGGTCGCGTTCGGGCTCGTAGCCGTCGAGCCGGGTGGCCAGGCCGTCGAGGGCGCGCTGACCCAGCTGGCCGAGCGGCGCGCCCGCCTTCAGTGCCGCCCACACCTCGGTGGCGGGCGCCTGCTGGAGGGCCAGGTGCACGGCGTGGGAGCCGGGCTCGGCGACCCGGGCAAGGGCCAGCCGCGCGAGCCGCTCCTCGTCGCTGACGGCAACACCCCCGGCCGCAACGCCGATCCCTCCAACGAACCCATCTACCCCGCCGACGGGCCCGGCGGCGCCGCCGGTCAAGCCGCCCACTTGAGGGTCCACACGGCACACAACCGGAGGGTGAGCGCGCGCGCTAACTAGTCCGCGCGCGGCTAGCCCCAGTCGGCGAGGTCGGCC
>JANOTZ010000371.1:0-12548 GCA_031416735.1 Frankiales bacterium | reverse complement strand
CGGACAGCACCGAGCCGCCGAAGCCGAGGCGGTCGGCGTCGGCGCTGGCCGACAGCTGGCCGCCGAGGGTCTGCAGGTCGATGGCGATCTGGGAGGCGTCCCGCTGCTCGGTGCCGTACATCAACGTGTCGGAGAGCAGTGCTGCGCGGGCGACGTGCGCCGCTCCCCCCTTGCCGGTCGGCGCGGCGAACGGGATCCGCAGTCGCAGCTCGACCAGCGGCACGCCCGGTCGGCGGACCGTCAGGACGCGCAGGCCGTTGTCGAGCACGGTGTCGCCGACGACGGGGAGCTTGGAGACCCGCTGCTTTGCCAACGGCGGCACCGGACGCGGAGTCCACTCGGCCGCCCTCTTGTCGGGGGCCTTCCTGGTGGCCGTCTTCTTCACGCTGGTCATCAGGCCGTTCCCCCAGCCGGGCGCAGCTCGAGCACGGCGCGGTTGTCGGTGCCGAGGGTCGCGGCGGCCGCCACCACCTGCTCTGCGGTCACGGACGACAGCAGTCCGGGCAGCTCGTTGAGCAGCTCGGCGTGGCCGCGTTGCTGCTCGAAGACGGCGGCGTTCGTCGCCCGACCCAGCACCGGATCCACGTCGCGGAGATAGCGCGCCACCATCCGCGCGACGGTGCGCTGCACCTCGTCCGCGGCCAGGCCATCGGTGGCGAGACGGGCGATCTCCTCGTCGACGGTCGCCGTGACCGTGTCGACGCCGACCTCCCGCGGGTGGTGGACCTCGATCATCAGCGGCGTGGGGTCCCGCGCGTCGAGAGGGTCACCCATGAGGCCGATGTAGCCCCCGATGCTCGTGGCGATGCGGTCCTTGAGCAGCAGCCGATCCTGTAGCCGGGCGGCGTCGCCGTCGGTGAGGACCTCGGCGAGCACGACGTACGGGAGGTAGGTCGGGAGGTTCTTCGGGTCGGGGATCCGCCAGGCCATCGCCACGGCCGGCGCCGGCGCGAGCCGGTCGTCGACGACGCCGCGGCGCTCGCCCGTGAGGGGCTGCTCGCGAAACGGCGGCGGAGGCGCGATCTTGCGCCCCGGGATGTCGCCGAACTGCTCCTCGACCCAGGTCATGACCTGGTCGGGGTCGACGTCGCCGGCCACCGAGAGGACCGCGTTGCCGGGGGCGTAGTAGCGGTGGAAGAAGGACTGCGCGTCGGCCAGCGTCGCGGCCTCGAGGTCGACGAACGACCCGTAGCCGTCGTGGCTGTTGGCGAAGGTGTCGTACACGACCGGGGGCATGGAGAGCCAGGGGAAACCGCCGTACGGCCGGTTGTGCACGTTGACCCGGATCTCGTTCTGCACCACCGCGACCTGGTTCTCCAGGTTCTCCTGGGTGAGGGCGACGCTGCGCATCCGGTCGGCCTCCAGGAACAGGGCGAGCTCGGTCGCGCTGCTGGGGAGCACCTCGTAGTAGTTCGTGTAGTCCAGGTGCGTCGACCCGTTCAGGACCCCGCCCGCGCCCTGCACGTAGGTGAAGTGCTCGGTCTTCGCGAGGCTGGCCGAGCCCTGGAACATCAGGTGCTCAAACAGGTGCGCAAACCCGGTGCGACCCTCGGGCTCGGAGCGCATGCCCACGTCGTAGTAGACGGCGACGGCGACCACCGGACTGGTCCTGTCCGGAAGCACGACCACCCGCAAGCCGTTCGCGAGGCGAGCACGCTCGACCGGGTAAGAGAGGTTGGCGGTCCTGGCAGGGGCTCGAGTCGGCACAGCCTGACGCTAGTACGGCGGCGACGACCGTGCCGGGTGCAGCACGCAAACCCTGGCGGGCTACGGCCAGTCGACCTCGGACTCGACGTCGGCCATCGCGACATCGAGACAACTGCTCCGCTCGACCTGCACGGGCGGGTCCTGCCGCAGGTCGTAGCACCGCACCCAGCGCTCCTGGGGGTGCGCCACCAGGATTTCCTCGACGCCATGGGCGGCGTAGAACCCGAACTTCTCAAACGTCTCGTCGTCGGGTGACAGCACCTCAACGACGACGACGGCGGTCGGCGCGTAGAGCACCCCTGGGCGCGTTCGGTGAAAGCCGAGGTCAGGGACCCGGAAGTCCATCGGCTGACCAAGGTTGAAGCCGGTCGTGGCGATGAGTCCCTGCCGCCTCGCGCGCGAACGCAGCACGGCCCCGATCTCAAGCTCGACGATGCCCCCACGGACAGGGAGCCAGCGTGCGCTGTGGATACGGTGCAGCCCGTGACGCAGCCATACGCAGGGTTCGAAGGGACGATCGGTCGCACCGTGGCGGGCTCGGAGCCGCACTGGCCCGCCCGCGCCGAGGCGCGCGGCAAGCCCAACGTGGTGATCGTGCTCGCCGACGACCTCGGGTTCGCCGACCTCGGCTGCTACGGCTCCGAGATCGCCACCCCCCACCTCGACGCGCTCGCGGCCCGGGGCCTGCGCTACACCAACTTCCACGTCACCCCGATGTGCTCCCCGACCCGCGCGGCCCTGCTGACCGGCCTCAACCCGCACGCCGTCGGCGTCGGCCACGTCGCGCACTCCGACCCGGGCTTCCCCGGTTATGCGATGGAGTTGTCGGCGAATGTCGCGACCACCGCGGAGATCCTGCGGGACAGCGGCTACGCGACCTTGATGGTCGGCAAGTGGCACCTGGCCAAGGACTCCGACTGCTCCGACGCCGGGCCGCGGCACTCCTGGCCGTGCCAGCGCGGCTTCGACCGCTTCTACGGCTTCCTCGACGGCTTCACCAACCTGCACCAGCCGCACCGGCTGCTCCAGGACAACACCGCGGTCGAGACCGACGCCTACCCCGAGGGCTACTACCTCACCGACGACCTCACCGACCGGGCGATCTCGATGGTGCAGTCGGTGAAGGCCGCCGACCCCTCGAAGCCGTTCTTCCTCTATTTCGCACACGGCGCCGTGCATGCCCCCCTGCACGCCAAGCCCACCGACATCGCCCGGTACGACGGTCGTTACCGCGACGGGTGGGATGCGCTGCGGTCGGAGCGGTTCGCCCGGCAGGTCGAGCTCGGCGTCGTCCCCGAGGGGACCCGGCTCGCGCCCCGCAACAGCGAGCGGGGCAACGACGTCCTGCCCTGGGACGACCTGCCGCCTGAGCAGCAGGAGCTGTTCGCGAAGTACATGGCCGTCTACGCCGGGATGGTCGACAACGTCGACCAGCAGTTCGGCCGGCTGATGGCGGCCCTCACCGCGATGGGCGAGCTCGACAACACCATCGTGCTGTTCACCAGCGACAACGGCGCGTCCCGCGAGGGAGAGGCCGAGGGCACCACCGGCTATTACCAGCATCTGCTGGGCAGCACCGACCTGGCGGCCGACCTCGCGCGGCTCGACGAGGTAGGTGGACCGACCACCACCCCGCACTACCCGCGCGGCTGGGCGATGGCGTCGGGCACGCCCTTCCGGCTCTACAAGATCAACACTCATGCGGGTGGGCACTCGGTGCCGATGATCCTGTCCGCTCCCGGCGTCGGCGGTGGCGAGCTCAGGCGCCAGTTCGCCCACGTGACCGACGTACTCCCGACGCTGTTGGACCTGCTCGACCTGCAGGCACCTACGTCCCGCAATGGCCTTGCCCTGAAGTCGATCGCGGGCTCGTCGTTCGCGCCGACCATCACCGATTCGGCGGCGGCGTCGCAGCATCGCGAGCAGCACTACGAGATGGTCGGGCACCGCGGTTTCTATCGGGACGGATGGGAGGCGGTGACTCTGCACCGGCCGCTGACGCCGTTCAGCGACGCGGAGTGGGAGCTCTATGACCTGCGCAGCGATCCGACCGAGCTCGTGAACCTCGCCGGCGAGCACCCCGAGAAAGTCCAAGAGCTCGCCGAGGCCTGGGAGCAGGCGGCCCGGGACAACCAGGTCTACCCGCTCGACGAGGGAGCCGGCGTGAAGTTCCTGGTCCGGCCGGAACGGTCGGCCGTGTTCAGCGAGCCGGTAACGATCCTGCCCGGCACGCCGACCCTCGAGCGGTGGCGCTCGCAGCAGCTCGTCGCCAACCGCGGCTTCACCGTCACCGTCCGCCTCGGCTCGCTCGGCGAGGGGGTTCTCGTCGCCCACGGCGACCAGGGCGGCGGCTACTGCCTGTACGTCGAAAGCGGCCAGCTCCGGTTCGTGCACAACGACGGTCGGGGCCGTCTGCGTCACCTGTCCGGACCACTCGAGGGGGCGGCGGTGGAGGTCGGCGTGGTGTCCGTCGTGGAGGCGGTGTTCGCCGCGCCGGGCGGCGGGACGTGGTCGGTTGCGCTGCTGTCCGACGGGGTGGAGGTTGCCACCGGTGACGGTTTCCCGTTGCTGTTCCCGATGGCCCCGTTCCAGGGCATCGACGTCGGCATCGACCGCAAGTCACCGGTGGTGTGGGGCCGCGGCACCTTCCCCTACAGCGGGCAGATCACCTCGGTCACCTACACACCAGGGGATCTCGCCCCGGACTCACCGGTCGCCATCCTCGACGTGCTGCGCGAGATGGGGCGGAAGTTCGAATGATCAGATCGTTGCGCAGGACGTCGCCGGCACCGCTGGCAGCCTTCCGGTGATCGCCGTCCCGGCCGGCACCTTCACCATGGGCTCCGACCATGACTACCCCGAGGAGCGGCCCGCCCACGAGGTGCAGGTCGACGCCTTCCACATCGAGGAGACACCGGTCACGGTCGCGCAGTTCGCCGCGTTCGTCGACGTGACGGACTGGGTCACTGCCGCGGAACGCGAGCCCGCGGGCTTCGCCGTACCGGCTGGTTCTGCGGTTTTCACCCCGCCGGACCATCCGGTCGACCTGGGCGACCCGTCGCAGTGGTGGAGCTGGGTGGCCGGTGCGCAGTGGCGGCACCCGACCGGCCCGTCCTCGACGGCGGAGCCCGACCACCCTGTGGTGCAGGTGGCCTTCGAGGACGCGCTGGCCTACTGCCGCTGGGCCGGGGTGACGCTGCCGACCGAGGTGCAGTGGGAGTGGGCGGCCCAGGGCTCGCACCGCGGGGAGGCCAACGTGTGGGAGGGCGCTTTCCCTTATGCCGCAACGGGTCTGGCCACCACGAGCCCGGTCGGGACCTACCCGCCGAACCCGTCCGGGCTGGTCGACGCCGTGGGCAACGTGTGGGAGTGGACGCTAGATCTGTGGTCCCGCGACCACACTGCGCGCCCCCGCGACCACGTATCCCCCTGCTGCGCGCCTGCTTCGGAACCGCCAGGCACAGTGCTGCGGGTGGCGAAGGGTGGCAGCTTCCTGTGCAGCGAGGACTACTGCGCCCGCTACCGCCCGGAAGCCCGGATGGCAATGGCGGTCGATGCCGCCACCTGCCACCTGGGCTTCCGGGTGGTGCTGCTCTAACTCTGTCTAGACCGGGAGCGGCAGGGACTCGTTGGCGGTCTTGGACTCGTTGCCCTTGGTCTTCCAGTCGCTCTTCCACGCCGACGCGGGCAGCGAGCGGACTGCGGCGAAGCAGCTCTCCCGCTTGGCGACAGCGGTCACATTGAGGCAGGTCGCGACCTGGCCGGCGCGGAACGCGTCCACGAAGCCCCAGCCGTAGTTGTCGTCCTTGCCCTTGCTACCGAGGTCGACCGAGGTGCGCTCAAGGATCTCCTCGGCGACCGGACCGGTGAGCTCCGGGTAGGCCTGCTTGAGCAGGGCCACCACACCGGAGACGTGCGGCGACGACATCGACGTACCCGAGATGGCCATGTAGTTGGGCATGTCCCGCGGCGGGGTGGCGTCGTTGCCGAGGTCGATCACGGCGCCCTTGGAACGGGCCGCGATGATGTCGCTGCCAGGAGCGGTGACGTCGACCTGCGGGCCACGGCTCGAGAAGGAGCTCATGCCGTAGGGCGCGACTTTCAGGGTCGAGCCGACGGTGATGACGTTGCCCATCGCACCGGGCCAGCCGACGGTGTTCGGGCCGCCGTTGTTGCCGGCGCTGAACACGAAGATGAGGCCGCTGTTGACGGCGGCGCGCACCATCTGGATGACCGGTTCGCTGTCGGGGTTGTCGACCTCGAAGATGCCCCAGCTGTTCTGGACGATCGAGACGCCGAGTTCCTTGTTGTGCTCCATGAGGTACTCGATGGCGGCCATCGTGTTGGCCTCCCACCCGAAGTCATAGACCACACCCTGCGCTGCCGAGGCCACCTTGAAGCCGACGAAGCTGACGTCCGGGGCCACGCCGGAGTAGTCCGCGCCACTGCCCGTGGCGGTCTTGGCCGCAGCACCGCTGCCACCGATGGTGGAGGCGACGTGCGTGCCGTGGCCGATCTCGTCGACGGCGGCGTACCGACCGGTGCCCTCAGCGACCTCGTTGCTGATCGAGCCGTCCTGGTAGGAGTCGAACATCCACCCACCCTCGAAGTTGAAGGTGCCCTTCACCCGGCCGGCGAAGTCAGCGTGGCTGCTGTCGAGACCGGAGTCGATCACCGCGACGGTGACGCCCTTGCCGGTCAGGCCGAGGCCCTTCTTGGCCTTGGCGGCCCGCGCCTGCGGCACCCTCAGTGCGGCCTTGCTCTTGTCCAGGTCGAGGTGCAGGCCGTTGTCGCGGACCACGTTGGTGACGCCCGGGAGCGTCGAGGCCTTCTGCAGCAGCGCCGACGGGGCGACCACCGCGATGGCGTTGACGTACTTGTAGGCGTGCAGCTGCGTGATGCCGAGGGCGCGCAGCGCGGCCGTGTCGGCGGCGCGCGCCGGACGGTCGAGCTGCACGAAGGCATGGAAGGTGCCCGGCTGCAGCAACGAGCGCTCCACCTTGGCGGAGGGCGCGGACGAGGGCGACTGCGCGAGCGCTGCGGTGCCCGAGGCGAGCAGGGCGGCGGCGGCAAGCAAGCCAGTGAGGCGGCGGGACACTCTGATCTCCTAGCGGAAGGTTCCGGGGGTCACTCCACTGTTTCGACAACAGCGACCGGCGTTCCTGCAGGACATATCGGGATGTTCTGCTGCTCCTGAGGATTCCCGCAGGACAAAGAGGGACGTTCTGGTGGCCCGGGCGAGGGCGGGCCGTGCCGGCCGACGATCAGGCGGGCGCGCCGGGCGCCGACCGCAGGAGGATCGCGGCCAGGTCGAGGCCCCGCGGAAGCGTCCCGAAGGCGTTGCCCCAGTCACCTTCGAGCCGCGAGGCCACGAACGCGTCCGCCACGGCAGCGGGGGCGTGCCGGATCAGCAGGGAGCCCTGCAGCACCAGGGCAAGCCGCTCGACCAACCGGCGGGCCGTCACCTCGTCGGCCTCGCCCAGGTCCTTCTGCAGATCGCTGACCGCGGCACTGATGCGGGCGTCGTCCGCAAGGGCGACCTCGGCGAAGAAGGCCTCGACCGACTCGGGCTCACGGCTCATGGCCCGCAACACGTCGAGGGCGTTGACGTTGCCCGATCCTTCCCAGACCGAGTTGAGCGGCGCCTCGCGGTAGAGCCGCGGCATGCCCGACTCCTCGACATACCCGTTGCCGCCAAGGCACTCGAGGGCCTCGCCCGCGAAGACCGGGGTGCGCTTGGTGATCCAGTACTTCCCCACCGCGACGGCGAGCCGCTTGAAGGCCTGCTCCTGCGCATCCCCGGCGTGGGCCCGGTCCACCGCGCCTGCCAGCCGCATCATCAGCGTGGTGGCGGCTTCGGACTCGAGCGCGAGGTCGGCGAGCACGTTCTGCATCAGCGGCTTGTCGAGCAGCCGACCCCCAAAGGCACTCCGGTACGTCGCATGGTGGACCGCCTGGGTAAGGGCCTGGCGCATGAGGGACGCCGAGCCGATGACGCAGTCGAGGCGGGTCATCGAGACCATCTCGATGATGGTGCGGACGCCCCGGCCCTCCTCCCCCACGAGCCAGGCGACGGTGCCGTCGAACTCGGGCTCGCTGGAGGCATTGGAGCGGTTGCCGAGCTTGTCCTTCAGGCGCTGGATCCGGAACGTGTTGCGGGTGCCATCGGGCAGGATGCGGGGGACGAGGAAGCACGACAACCCGGCGGGGGCCTGGGCGAGCACGAGGAACAGGTCGCACATCGGCGCACTGGTGAACCACTTGTGGCCGCGAAGCAGAAACGTCCCGTCCCCGGCCGGAGTCGCGGTCGTCGCATTGCTGCGGACGGCCGAACCGCCCTGCTTCTCGGTCATGCCCATGCCGGCGAGCAGTCCGCGCTTGGTGGTCGGCACGCTCAGGCCCGGCTCGTAGACCCGGCTGGTCAGCAGCGGCTCGTAGACCGCCGCCAGGTCCGGCTGCATCCGCAGGGCCGGCACCACCGCGCAGGTCATCGAGATCGGGCAACCATGGCCACCCTCGACCTGCGACCAGGTGTAGAAACCGGCAGCCCGAGCCACATGGGCACCCGGGCGAGGGTCGGCCCAGGGCGCACCGGCCAGTCCCTCGGAGACGGCGACCTCCATGAGGCGGTGCCAGGACGGGTGGAACTCCACCTCGTCGATCCGGTGGCCGTAGCGGTCGTGCGTCGTCAGGACGGGTTCGTTGGCATTGGCCTCCACGCCCCACTGCTGCGCTTCCGCCGTACCCGCCTTGCGTCCCACCCGGTGCAGGTCCTCGACGTACCAGGCCGCGCCTTCGCGGGCGAGGCCTTCCAGGAGGGCGGCGTCCTGCGCGACGTCGTGCCCGACCAGCGGCGGCGGCTGGTTCGTGACCTCGTGGGTCGCGCTCTGGTGGGTCGCCGGGGAGGCGTGGGACTCGGTGACCGTCATGTGGTCATCCTCCCACCCGCGCGGACCCTTCACCCCCTGGCCTCCTGTCCTCACAGCCGGTACGCAAGCATTCACGTCATGCACACCCTCGCCGTCGGTCCAGCTCAGGGCACCCTGCTGCTGCGGACCGGGGTCGAGGGTCGGGCAGCCCGGATGGGTCATGCACTGACGCTGGTCGTGACGGCGTGGGAGTGCTGCACCCAGGTCGACGGCGACCTGCCGCTGGCCGTGGAGCTCCGGGCTCAGCTACCGAGCCTCGAGGTGGTGCAGGGCGACGGCGGGGCACGACCCCTGTCCGACAAGGACAGACGCAGCATCCGCACCAACGCCCTCAAGGCGCTGAATGCCGATCGGCACCCGCAGGTCCTGTTCACGAGCACCGCCGTGCAGACCTCACCGACGGGCTGGTCGCTGTTCGGTGACCTGACCATCAACGGGGTGACCATCCCGCTGGCGGTCGACGTGCTGGTGAAGGAGGTCGACGGGGGTCGGCGCATCACGGCCAAGGCCGCCGTCGTGCAGAGCGATCACCGGATCACGCCGTACTCGACCATGCTCGGCGCCCTCCAGGTGAGCGACCGGATCGCGGTCGACCTCGACGTCGTGGTTCCCCTGCCCTGACGCGTTCCCGTTCAGCTTTCTGACGCCTTCGCTGCCCGTGCCCTGATCAGGTCTTGGCGAGCTCCGCCCACAGGTGCGCGGCAGCCTCGGCGCCCTTGAACAGCTGACTCAGGACTGCCCGCTCGTTCGGTGCGTGGATCCGGTCGTCGGGAAGGCCGACCCCGACGAACAGGACCGGCGCCTCGAGCACGTCGGCCAGGTCGGCCTCGGGGCCGCTCCCACCCTCGCGGGTGTAGAGGATCTCCTTGCCGAAGGCGGCCTCCATCGCCCTGGTCGCCGCCTGCAGCGCCGGGGCGTCGAGCGGGGTGAGGCACGGACGCACGCCGGGGCCGCTGAAGGTGACGGTGGCCGTGATCCCGTCGCGGTCATAGCCGGCGACGTAGTCCTTCACCGCCTGCTGCACCTCGAGCGGCTCCTGGTCGGCGACCAGCCGGAAGCTCACCTTGGCGTGCGCGTCGGTCGGCACGATGGTCTTGTGGCCCGGACCGGTGTAGCCGCCCCACATGCCGTTGACCTCAGCGGTCGGACGCGCCCAGACCCGCTCGAGCGTCGTGAAACCGGCTTCTCCTTTGGTGCCACGGGAAAGCGCCGTCTCCCGGACCCACTTCTGCTCATCGAACGGCAGCTTGGCGAACAGCTCCCGCTCCCGGTCCGACAGCGTCACGACCCGGTCGTAGAAGCCGTCGAGGGTCACCCGGCCGTCGGCGTCGTGCAGCCCGGACAGCAGGTCGGCCATCACGGCGAGGGGATTCGGGACCGCGCCACCGAAGGAGCCGGAGTGCAGGTCGACATCAGGACCGTGCAGGTCGATCTGGCAGTCGGTGAGACCACGCATACCTGTGCAGATCGAGGGGGTGTCGCGATCGAAGACGCTGGTGTCGCTCACCACCACGACGTCGCAGGCGAGCCGCTCGCGGTTGTCCTCGAGCAACTGCCGGAAATGGACCGACCCCGACTCCTCCTCGCCCTCCACGATCAGCTTCAGCGTCACGGCCGGGCTGGTGCGGCCCGTCGTGGCGAGGTGCGCCTGGAGCCCGAGCAGGTGGAACAGCACCTGTCCCTTGTCGTCGATGGAGCCGCGACCGAACAGCTCGTCCCCGATGATCGTCGGCTCGAAAGGCGGGGTCCTCCACAGCTCGATCGGGTCGACCGGCTGCACGTCGTGGTGGCCATACAGCGTCACGACCGGAGCGCCGACGTCCTCACTCGGCCACTCGGCGAACACCGACGGCAGCCCGGCGGTCTCCCAGATCTCCACCGTCGGAAAGCCCGTCGCGCGGAGTCGGTCCGCCAGCCACTCCGCACTGCGTCGTACCTCGCCCGCATGGTCCGGGCTGGCGCTGATCGACTCGATCCGCAGCCACCCCTCAAGCCCGTGCTCACCGTGGATGAGCTCGTCGAAGTGGTCGGTGACGTACTGCGTGATGGCGGCCTTGGTCATGCCGCCAACCTAGCCCGGGACGGCCTTTAGGGTCAGGGCATGTCGGTCACCGTGGGCCCCCAGACTTTCAACGTGCTCGTCGAAGGACCCGAGGACGCGCCGGCCGTCCTGCTACTGCACGGCTTCCCGCAGAGCGCGCACTGCTGGCGGCTGGTTCGCCCGTGGCTGAAGGACTTCCGGGTCATCGCGCCGGACCAGCGCGGCTACTCCCCCGGCGCCCGGCCCACCTCGGTCGAGGACTACCGGATGCCACACCTGGTCGCCGATGCCCTCGGCATCCTGGGCGCCCTCGGCGTCGCGCAGGCCCACGTCGTCGGCCACGACTGGGGTGCGGCCGTTGCCTGGCAGCTCGGCGCCCGCCACCCCGACCGGCTCCTCACCCTGACCACCTTGTCGGTCCCCCACCCGCGCGCTTTCATCGAGGCGTTGCGCACCGACCCGGACCAGCGGCAGCGCTCCCTCTACATGCGCGACTTCGCCACCCCCGGCTTCGACGCGACGCTGCTCGCCGACGACGCGCACCTGCTCCGGTCACTTTTCGACGGGACCCCGGCGACGGTCGACGTGGAGGACATCGTGGCCCGCGCCCAGGAGCCGGGGGCGCTCGCCGCCTGGCTGCGGTGGTACGCCGGCCAACGTCTCGACGACATCGCCGAGACGCCGGCTGTCGCCGTACCGACCCTGCATGTGTGGTCCGACGGTGATGCCGCGCTCGGCCGGGCAGGGGCGGTGGGTACGGCGGACTGGGTGACCGGGCCGTACCGGCTGGAGGTGCTCGAGGGTGTGACGCACTGGATCCCGGAGGAGGCCGCCGACCGGCTGGGACCGCTGCTCCGAGCGCACCTGTCGTGACGGCACGTACCGTTTGGGACGTGCCTGAACTCCGCGTCGCCCTGCCCGCCGACCGCCCTGCCGCCGTCGAGGTGTGGCGGGCTGCCCAGGGTGGCCGGGGCCTGCGTCCCCCCGCCACCGCTGTGACACGGATCACCGAGAAGGTCGCGGGCGGCCTGCTGGTCGTCGCGGAGGACGGGAATGACGTCATCGGCATGGCCCTCGGGGAGCCGGGGCGGGAGCGCGACGGGGCCGGCGACGTCGTACCCGGCCTGCTGCACCTGTCGATGGTTTTCGTCGTGCCACCACGGCAGCGGCAGGGGGTCGGCTCGGCGCTCGTCGAAGCCCTGGCCGACGCCGCGTGGAACCAAGGATACCGCTCGCTGTCGACGTGGACGCCGGCCCCAGAGTTCTTGCAGGCCTGCGGTTTCGAGCGTTCCGGCCGGATCAAGCAGCTTCTCGACGGCACCGACGTCATTCACCTCACTGCCGAGCTCGAGGCTCCGGTGCAGGAGATCGTGGTCCGTTCGGAGGGCATCCGGCTCGGCCAGCTGCTCAAGCTCGCCGAGCTCGTCCAGACGGGCGCCGAGGGCAAGGAGCTGCTCGAGGCCGGTGGCGTCGAGCTCAACGGCGAGGTCGAGCTGCGCCGCGGCCGGCAGCTCGTGAACGGCGACGAGATACGCGCCCACGACCGCGCGGTCCGCGTGCTGATCCCTCCGACTGGCTAACCTTGCCCACGTGATCCGTGGACGTTCCTGGTACGCCGCTTCGGTGTCCGCCTTTCTGGTGGCCGTCGTCGCGGTCGTCTATGCCCTCGGATTCGCCTGGCAGCCCACCGGAAACGCCCCCCGCAGCGTGCTCGACGGCGCCGGGTGCGCGGTCTCGGACACCAACGTCTCCGTCGACGGGCCCCAGGAAGTGGTGTCCGACGAGCCCGACGGCGCGTGGTCCCTGCTGGCCTTCGACGCCGACCAGGTGCTGCACACCAGCCTCGGTGGCTACGGGGCGGAGCGCTACGT
>JANOTZ010000370.1:0-1674 GCA_031416735.1 Frankiales bacterium | reverse complement strand
CGGCGAGGCCGCGGTCCGGACCCGGTGCGTCAGCCTCATCCCTGCACGGTACGTCTGGGCGTCACGTCAGCGCCCAACGGACCGTCACCGACACGCTGACGTCCTGCGACCCGGCCTTGACCGGCACCGGGCTGGCTGCGGCACTCCGCTCGGCCAGGTCAAACGCGTACGGCTGGGGCCGTGCCGGTGAGGTCGTCTCGGTGATGAGCTGAACGGCCCCGAGCGTCCGGCCGGAGAGCTCGGCGTAGCGCTGGGCCTTCGCCTTGGCGTCGGCGAACGCCGCGTCCCGTGCGCCCTTGAGCAGCGCGGCGTTGTCCTCGAGGTCGAAGCTGACCCCTTGCAGCAACGCCTGGTTGCCTCCGGCAGCGACCGCGCGGGTGAGGGCCTGCCCGGCCTTGGAGAGGTTCCGAAGCTTCGCGGTGAGGGTCTCGGTCACCCGGTAGCCGTCGGGACGACCCTTGTTGTCGTAGTCCTGGTCGATGCGGACGTCGGAGGTCTGAAGGTCCTTTGCGGCCACACCCTCACGCGTCAGGGCGGCGGCCACCGCGCGTTGCAAGGCATTGGCCTTCTCGAGCGCCTCGCTGACCTGAGCACCGCGTACCGACACCCCAAGCGTGGCGCGCAGGACGTCAGGCGTGCCGCTGACCTTGCCCAGGCCCTCGACCACGACTCCGTTCGTGCTGGGTGGGACGTCCGCGGCGACCGCCGTACGCGGGCCTCGGCCGGCGTCGTAGGCGAACACAGCAGCAGCGAGCACGACGGCGACGGACAGGGCGGCAGGGACGACGGGCTTCATGGGAGCTCCAAGGGTTGAGTAACCCCTCAGACGCAGCCAAACGCGCGTTGGTTCAGGTGGTCGCGTGCAGGCCCAGCCGGTGCCAGATCTCCCGCGTCGCCGTCGAGCGGTTCAGCGTGATCAGGTGCAGCCCCGGAGCGCCCTCGGCCAGGAGCCGGGCGCAGAGCTCGGTCGCGACGTCGATGCCGACCTCGCGGACCGCCGCCGGGTCGTCAGCCACCGCGTGCAACCGGTCGGTCAGCCAGGTCGGCAGAGCAGCCCCAGACAGCTGAGCCATGCGCTCGATGCTCGCCACGTTCGTGACCGGCATGATCCCCGGGATGATCGGTACGTCGCACCCCGACGCTGCGACGCGGTCCCGCAACCGCAGGTAGTCCTCGGCGCCGAAGAAGAACTGGGTGATCGCGAAGTCCGCGCCAGCACGGCACTTGCGCACGAAGAACTCGACGTCGGCGTCGAGGTCCGGTGAGCGCGGGTGCTTGTCCGGGAACGCCGCCACCCCGACGGAGAAGTCGCCGCTGGCCTTGACCAGCTCGACCAGCTCGGAGGCGAACGCGAAGCCCTCCGGGTGCGCCACCCAGTCGGCCTGCGGGTCACCGGGCGGGTCGCCCCGAAGGGCGAGGACGTTGCGGACACCAGCAGCGGCGTACTGCCCGACGATGTGGCGCAGCTCGGACGCGGAGTGGTTGACCGCCGTCAGGTGCCCCAGCGGCGTGAGGGTGGTCTCGGTCGCGATCCGCTCGGTCATTGCCACGGTGGTGGCCCGGGTGGAGCCGCCCGCGCCGTACGTCACGGAGACGAAGTCGGGCTTCAGGGACTCGAGCTCCCGGATGGCCTGCCAGAGCTGACGCTCACCGTCTGGGGTCTTCGCGGGGAAG
>JANOTZ010000369.1:0-2928 GCA_031416735.1 Frankiales bacterium | reverse complement strand
TCGAGGTCGCGCAGGTCCAGGATCGAGAAGGCGCTGCGGGTGCCCGCGGTGTAGGCGTACTCGCAGTTCGCCTGGTCGACGCACTGGACCGTGTGGGTGCTGGTCGTCGCCGCCCCCGCAGCGGGCTGCTGCGGGGTGCGGGACCGGATGAACGGCGCGTCGGGGTCGGTGACGTCGACGATTACGACCTCGGGGCCGCTGTCGACGTTGACGTGCGTCGGGTCGGTCGGCGCGGCCTGGACCAGGTCGATCGCGGCGATGACGAAACGCGTCAGCACGCCGTTGATCACGCGCTCGCCGTAGGTCATCGCCTCGTTCTCGAACAGCGCGTTGACCAAGATGCCGCGCAACTGCGGGTCGCGCGGGTCGGTCAGGTCCAGCACCGAGATCGTGTCGGTGCTGGAGACGTAGGCGAACGGCCCCGTGAGGGCGAACTCCATCGAGATCGCCGCCGTCTCCGGAAGCCCGGCGAGCTGCTTGACGTTGGCACTGGTCACGCTCGGGATGGGCGGAGCGACGGCCTTCAGCGCAGCGTGGGAGCTGTCATGGGCGAAGGCGGGAGCAGCGGGCAGCAGCCCGAGCCCCGCGGCGCAGGCGAGGGCGACAGTGCGGCGGAAGGTGGTCACTGGGGGTCCCAACGCAAGAAGGGCGGTCCGGGGAGGGAACCCGCGGACCGGGTCTGCGTCCATGATGCCCTGCAGCGGCGCCACGCAAGCGGAGACCACCCGAATACTGCTCAGGAGTCTGCTCAGGGGTGGGAAAGGAAAGCGAGGACGTCCTGCCGGGTGATGACCCCGGTCGGGCGGCCGTTGTCGACGACCACAGCGGCGTCGGCCTTCTCCAACGCCACCATCGCCTCGTGCACCGGCTCGCCGGCGCCGACCATCGGCAACGGCGGACCCAGGTGCATCGACAGCGGGTCGGCGAGCTGCGCCCGGCCATTGAACAGGGCGTCCAGCAGGTCCCGGTCGGAGACGGCGCCGACGATCTCGGCGGTCATCACCGGCGGCTCGGCCCGCACCACGGGCATCTGCGAGACGCCGTACTCCCGGAGGATGTCGATGGCGTCGCGGACCGTCTCGGTGGGGTGCGTGTGCACGAACTCGGGCACCGACCCGGTCTTGCGCCTCATCACGTCGCCGACCGTCTGCTGACCGTCATCGGTGGACAGGAAGCCGTAGTCGGCCATCCAGTCGTCGTTGAAGATCTTCGACAGATAGCCCTTGCCGGAGTCGGGCAGCAGCACGACCACGATGTCGTCGGGGCCCGCCGCCCTGGCGACCTCGAGGGCCGCGACCACGGCCATCCCGCAGGAACCGCCGACGAGCAGGCCTTCCTCGCGGGCCAGGCGCCGCGTCATGGCGAACGAGTCGTGGTCGGAGATCGCGAGGATCTGGTCCGGGACCGTGACGTCGTAGGTCGTGGGCCAGAAGTCCTCGCCGACCCCCTCGACGAGGTAGGGCCGGCCACTGCCACCGGAGTAGACCGAACCGACCGGGTCCGCGCCGATCACCTGCACGACCCCGCCCGGTCGACCAGCACTGACCTCCTTGAGGTAGCGCCCGGTGCCGCCGATGGTGCCGCCGGTGCCCATGCCGGCGACGAAGTGCGTGATGCGCCCGTCGGTCTGGGTCCAGAGCTCAGGGCCGGTGGTCTCGTAGTGCGAGCGCGGGTTCGCCGGGTTGGAGTACTGGTCGGGCTTCCACGCGCCGGGGATCTCCTTGGCGAGCCGGTCGGAGACGCTGTAGTAGGAGCGCGGGTCCTCCGGGTCGACGGCGGTGGGGCAGACCTCGACGCGGGCGCCGTAGGCCCGGAGCACGTCGATCTTGTCGCGGGCCACCTTGTCGGGGCAGACGAAGACGCAGGAGTAGCCGCGGGTCTGGGCGACGATCGCGAGGCCGACGCCGGTGTTGCCACTGGTCGGCTCGACGATCGTGCCGCCGGGCTTCAGGGCCCCGGACTTCTCGGCGTCCTCGATCATCCGCAGCGCAATGCGGTCCTTCACCGAGCCGCCGGGGTTGAAGTACTCCACCTTGGCGAGCACGGTGGCGGCGATGCCCTGGGTGACGCTGTTGAGGCGGACCAGGGGCGTGTTGCCCACGAGATCGATGAGCGAGTTGGCGACCTGCACCGGGGGTCCTCCCAGAGACGGCCCGGCAGGGGGTGAACCGGGGAGCCCCAGCCTAGGCCGGGTTAAGGTCACCTACCGGTCGGTAACACGATGCCGACGGCCCAGGCGCGAGATCCCGACCCCGAACGCGGTAGGAGAGGTGAGCCAGCGATGAGGCTGCAGAGGCCTGGCCGCCGGGCTGCCTGGGTCGCGATCAAGGGTGCCTACGGCGGCGGGACGATCGGCGTGCTCGGGGCTCTTGGCTACGGGGTGATCCGCGCCCAGGCGAACGTCGCCCGGCGCACGATCGGCGAGCCGACCGAGATCCCGCCCGACCCGACGGGGGTCTACGGCCGGCACCGTGGACCCTCGCTGCGGCTGGTGATGCTGGGCGACTCGAGCTCGACCGGCCTGGGGTGCGACACCCCTGCGCAGACCCCCGGTGCGCTCCTCGCCGGTGGCATCGCCCGCGACCTCAAGCGCCGGGTGCGACTCGATGTGTACGCCGCGGTCGGTGGGCGGACGGCCGACCTCGACACCCAGATCGCCAAGGCCATGCACGAGCCGGTGGATGTCGCCGTGATCATGGTCGGCGCCAACGACGTCACCCACCGGGTGCTCCCGGGCGACGCCGCCCGTGACCTGGGGCGCGCCGTCAAGACCTTGCGGGCGGCCGGGGCCGTCGTGGTCGTCGGCACCTGCCCCGACCTCGGCACCGTCGAACCGCTCATGCAACCCCTACGGTCCGTGGCTGCCTTCTGGTCGCGTCGGCTGGCCACCGCCCAGGCGGTGGCCGTCGCGGAGAACGACGGCATCGC
>JANOTZ010000368.1:0-3119 GCA_031416735.1 Frankiales bacterium | reverse complement strand
CTACCGCTGGACCACCCGCGGCGGCTGGCAGTTCACCCGAAAACGCCTGGGCTACTGACCGCACCCCACCGCCAACAGCCCACCGCAAACCTCCACCGCAAGACCTGAGAACCCGCTACCCGCAAGGGATCCGGAACTCAGACATGTCCGGAGCTGCGTCGGAGCGGAGGCCGCGGCAAGGAGGTCATAGCCTTCGGAACGTGCGCGCTCTCGTCTTCGACTCGTATGGCGGTCCGCTGACCGTCAGGAACGTTCCCGATCCCACGCCTGCCCCCGACGGCGTCGTCGTACGGGTGGGCGCGAGCGGCATCTGCCGCAGTGACTGGCACGGCTGGCAGGGCCATGACCCCGACATCACGTTGCCCCATGTCCCCGGCCACGAGCTGGCCGGCACCATCGAGACGGTGGGGATCGCCGTACAGGGCTGGAAAGTCGGCGACCGGGTGACCGTGCCGTTCGTGAACGCCTGCGGTCGCTGTCCTCAGTGCCTGCGAGGCGAGCAGCAGGTGTGCGACAGCCAACGGCAGCCGGGCTTCACGCACTGGGGGTCGTTCGCCGAGCTGGTCGCGCTGGACGCCGCCGACGTCAACCTGGTGGCCCTTCCCGACAGCATGTCGTTCACGACGGCCGCGAGCCTCGGGTGCCGGTTCGCGACGTCGTACCGGGCCGTGGTGCAGCAGGGGCGGGTGCAGCCCGGTGAGTGGGTGGCCGTCCATGGCTGCGGTGGCCTCGGCCTGTCCGCAGTGATGGTCGCGGTCGCCCACGGGGCGCGCGTCGTGGCGGTGGACGTCTCCCCCGGCGCGCTGGAGCTGGCCGCGTCCCTCGGTGCCGAGCACCTCGTCGGTGGAGAACTAGATGGCGACATCGGGGGCGACGCCGGTGGCGACGTGGTCGCACAGATCATCGAGCTGACCGGTGGCGGTGCGCACCTGTCGCTCGACGCTTTCGGCAGCCAGGAGACGTGCACCAACTCGATCCGGTGCCTGCGGCCTCGGGGTCGGCACGTGCAGATCGGGCTACTTCCCGAGGATCCGGCGGTCCCCCTCGGTCGGGTCCTGTCCCTGGAGCTGGAGGTGATCGGCAGCCACGGGCTGGCTGCCCACACCTATCCGGAGCTGCTGACGCTCATCGCGGACGGCCGACTGCAGCCGGAGCGACTCGTGACCCGCGAGCTGTCCCTCGACGACGCCGCCCAGGCGCTCGAGGAGGTCGGGCGCAGGCCAGGGATCGCCGTCATCAACGCGTTCGGGTAGAGGCGCCTCCTGGCGGAGGGAGTCAGGGCGCCGGGGTCCGGCCCGGGGCGGTGCTGCTCTTGCCCCGCGCCTTCTCGGCTTTCGCCTTGGCCTTCTCCGCAGCCTTGGCGGCCTTGGCCGCGACCTTGGCCGCGGTCTTCGCATCCTTCGCGGCCTGGTTCGGCTTCGGGCAACTGTGCGCGGCGGCGGCTATGTCCTGCCCGGTCTTGCCGGCCGCCTTGGCCTTGGCAACCGCTTGGGAGACGCAGTAGCCATGGGTGTCGGTTGGTCGGGCACCGGTCTCTGCCTTGCGCTCCTCGGTCTCGACCTTGTCAGGCTTGGTCACCTTCGGCGTGGGCGTGGAGCTGTCGCTGAGGGAGACCGTGGTGGACGCGCCCCCGAAGAGCATGACCGCACCCACGCCGACCGCGAGGTACTTCGCGTTGGTGGTGATCGTGGTGCGCAGCAACGTGAGCATGAGGGCTCCAGTGGTGAGAAGGCGACCTGCCTTCGCTATCGCCCAACGGTACGCAGGGGTTACGCGCTGTGAAATCCCCCGAACGGGTCGTGGATCAGTCGACGACAGGCAGGTAGACGCGGGCGCCCTCGTCGAGGAACTCCTGCGACTTCTCCTTCATCCCGAGCTCGAGCGCCTCAACCTCACCGACGCCGTGCTCGGCGGCGTACTTGCGCACGTCCTGGCTGATCCGCATCGAGCAGAAATGCGGACCGCACATCGAGCAGAAGTGTGCAGTCTTGGCCGCGCCGGCCGGCAGCGTCTCGTCGTGGAAGTCGCGAGCCGTCGTCGGGTCCAGCGAGAGGTTGAACTGGTCCTCCCAGCGGAAGTCGAAACGCGCCTCCGAGAGTGCGTCGTCCCAGGCCTGCGCACCCGGGTGGCCCTTGGCCAGATCGGCTGCGTGGGCAGCGATCTTGTAGGTGATGACGCCGTCCTTGACGTCGTCCCTGTTGGGCAGGCCGAGGTGCTCCTTGGGGGTGACGTAGCAGAGCATCGCCGTGCCGTACCAGCCGATCATCGCCGCCCCGATGGCTGACGTGATGTGGTCGTAGCCAGGAGCGATGTCGGTCGTCAGCGGACCGAGGGTGTAGAACGGCGCCTCGTGGCAGACCTCCAGCTGGAGCTCCATGTTTTCCTTGATCTTGTTCATGGGGACGTGGCCGGGGCCCTCCACCATGACCTGGACGTCGTACTCCCAGGCGATCTTGGTCAGCTCACCCAGCGTGCGGAGCTCGGAGAACTGCGCGTCGTCGTTGGCGTCCGCGATGCACCCCGGCCGCAGCCCGTCGCCGAGGGAGAAGGTCACGTCGTACTCCGCCATCAACTGGCAGATGTCGCGGAAGTGGGTGTAGAGGAAGTTTTCCTGGTGGTGTGCGAGGCACCAGGCGGCCATGATCGAGCCGCCGCGCGAGACGATGCCGGTCTTGCGCGAAGCGGCCAGCGGCACGTACCGCAGCAGCACTCCGGCGTGCACGGTGATGTAGTCGACGCCCTGCTCGAACTGCTCGATGAGGGTGTCGCGGTAGATCTCCCACGACAGGTCCTCGGCCTTGCCGTTGACCTTCTCGAGCGCCTGGTAGATCGGGACGGTGCCGATGGGGACCGCGCTGTTGCGCAGGATCCACTCGCGGGTGGTGTGGATGTTGCGGCCGGTCGAGAGGTCCATGACCGTGTCAGCGCCCCATCGGGTGGCCCACGTCATCTTGTCGACCTCCTCCTCGATCGAGGAGGCGACGGCGCTGTTGCCGATGTTGGCGTTGATCTTGACGAGGAAGCCGCGGCCGATCGCCATCGGCTCGCTCTCCGGGTGGTTGACGTTGAGCGGCAGGACGGCGCGGCCACGGGCGATCTCGTCCCGGACGTACGACGGC
>JANOTZ010000367.1:0-11584 GCA_031416735.1 Frankiales bacterium | reverse complement strand
TACCCCTCGGCCTACGGTTCGACGACGGTCAACAACGGCGGAGACTTCTCCGGTACGTCGAACGCGACCCCCCAGGTTGCGGGGACCTACGGGCAGGCCCTGTGGAAGCTGCGGACCTCACTGCCCGGCCCGTCCCGGGTGCAGGCCAAGGGGTTTGTCGCCGGGTCGAAATACACCGCAAAGCAGCTGCGCACGGCCTTGTTCCTCAGCGCCCTGCCGACGGCGGGCGGGTTCACTGACGGCGCCGTCGGGGTGGTCGAGACCCCGGCCGTCGCCGACACCCGCTTCGCGGCGGAGGGCTACGGCACCTACCGCGGGGCCCTGAACAAGAGCGGCGGGATCGCGTCCGAGGTCACCCGCGTGGTCAACCTCGCCAAGGGCGGCAAGGTGCCGGCTCGGCCTTCGGGCGAGGTCGACTGGTTCCGCGTCGACTCGTGGTGCCGCCAGCAGATCTGGGGTTCGTGGGGCGGCGGCTCCTACCTCTCGGCTGCCAAGACGCCGTTGCCGGCGCCCGACCGGGTCGGTTGGCCGACCCGCACCGCCATCCAGGACGCCTGCCCGTATCTTGCCCGCAGCCGGAATCCGGGCTGATCCTCGCCGCCCCGCAGCAGAACCCCGGGCTGATCCGCGCGTCCGCTCAGCTGGCGTCGAGGAACCGGTCCAGGACCCGGGTGCCGAAAGCCAGGGCGTCCAGCGGCACCCGCTCGTCGACGCCGTGGAACATCCCGGAGAAGTCCAGGTCGGCGGGGAGCTTCAGCGGCGAGAACCCGAAGCAGCGGATGCCGAGCCGGCTGAAGCTCTTGGCGTCGGTGCCACCCGACAGCGTGTAGGGCACCGCCCGCGCGCCGGGGTCCTCCGCCTTCAGGGCGCTGCTCATCGCCTCGACCAGGGCCCCCTCGAACTCGGTCTCCAGGCCGATGTCGTAGTGGAGATACTCCCGGGAGATCCCCGGGCCGAGCACGCTGTCGAGCTCGCGCTCGAACTCGTCCTCGAAGCCGGGCAGGAAACGCCCGTCGACGTTCGCGTGGGCGTAGCCCGGGATCACGTTGTGCTTGTAGCCACCGTCGATCATGGTCGGGTTCGCGGTGTTGCGCAGCGTCGCCCCCACGATCCGAGCCATCGGGCCGAGCTTGGCGACGGTCGCCTCCATGTCGTTGGGGTCCAGCTCGATCTCGAAGGCGTCCCCGATCTCCTCCAGCAAAGCCCGGACCGTCTTCGTGACGTGGATCGGGAAGGTGTGGTTGCCCAGCCGGGCGACCGCCTCGCACAGCCGGGTCACCGCGTTGTCGTCGTTGATCATGCTGCCGTGGCCGGCCGTGCCCGCCGCGGTGAGACGCATCCAGGCCATCCCCTTCTGCGCCGTCTCGATCAGGTAGAGCCGCAGGTCGTCGTTGACGCTGAGCGAGAAGCCGCCGACCTCGCTGATCGCCTCGGTGCAGCCCTCGAACAGCTGGGGCTGGTTGTTCACCAGCCACTGCGCCCCGAACACGCCCCCGGCCTCCTCGTCGGCGACGAAGGCCAGCACCACGTCGCGCGGCGGCTTGCGCCCGCTCTTGAGTCGGTCGCGGACCACCGCCAGCGTCATCGCGTCCATGTCGAGCATGTCGACGGCGCCCCGGCCCCAGACGCACCCGTCCGCCACCTCCGCGGCAAAGGGGTCATACGTCCACTCCTTCGGCTCAGCCGGTACGACGTCCAGGTGGCCGTGGATGAGCAACGCCCCCCTGCTCCGGTCCTCGCCCTCGATCCGCGTCACCACGCTGGTGCGGTTCGGGGCGGCCTCGAAAAGCTCCGGTTCGAGCCCGACCTCGGCGAGCTTTCCGGCGACGTACTCCGCCGCTTCCCGCTCGCCCTTGCCCCGCCCCGTGCCGTCGTTCACGCTCTGGAACCGGATCAGGTCGCGCAGGATCTCGACGGCCTCGTCAGCTGGGGTGGTCATGCAGGCACGGTAACCCCCACCCCAAGCGCGGCCTTCGCTATAGTCATCTCGCTGTCCGGGTCGCACCGGGCTCACCCTGTCCGGGTGGCGGAATTGGTAGACGCGCTAGCTTGAGGTGCTAGTTCTCAGTGATGGGATTGAGGGTTCAAGTCCCTTCTCGGACACCACGAAAAAGGGCCCCGACCTGTGCATCAGGTCCGGGGCCCTCGTCGTCGGCGCGTCCTCCCCGCCGGCCGCCGGGTACCCCGCAGTAGTCGCGGCCTGGAGGACAAGGCTCAGGTGACGTAGGCCTGGAGTCCGATGTGCAGGGCCTTGAGGCCGGCCTTGGCGTCGCTGAAGAGCATGGCGGTCTTGGGGTCGGCGTACAGCTCGTTGTCGATGCCGGCGTAGCCATGGCCCTTGGAGCGCTTGATGACGATGACGCTGCGCGCCTGGTCCACGTCGAGGATCGGCATGCCGGACACGGCATTGCCCGGCCGCCGTGCGGCGGGGTTGGTGACGTCGTTGGCTCCGACGACGAGGACGACGTCGGTGCGGGAGAACTCCGGGTTGATCTCCTCGAGGTCCTTGAGCTGTGGATACGGGACGTTCGCCTCAGCGAGCAGGACGTTCATGTGCCCCGGCATCCGGCCGGCCACCGGGTGGATGCCATAGCTGACGACGACCCCGTGGGCTTCCAGGGCCTGGGCGAGCTCGACCATCTCGTGCTGGGCCTGCGCCGCGGCGAGGCCGTAACCAGGGACCATCACGACGCTGCCGGCGTAGGCCAGCAGCAGGGCCGCGTCGTCGACGGTGGTTTCCCGGACGCTCGACCGGCCCGTGGTGCTCTGCTCGAGCATCTCGTCACCGATGCCGAACCCGCCCATCATGATGCTGCGGATGGAGCGGTTCATGGCGTCCGCCATGAGCTTGGTGAGGATGGCACCGGCGGCGCCGACGAGGGCCCCGGCGATCACCAGCGGCTTGCTCTCCAGCACGAACCCGGCCATCGCGACCGCCGTACCCGTGAAGGCGTTCAGCAGCGAGATGACCACCGGCATGTCAGCGCCGCCGATGGGCAGGGTCATCAGGACGCCGATCCCGAGCGCCGCCGCCGCGACGAGCAGCAATAACGGCACCCCTCCGACGCCGGCCACGATGAGTGCTCCCCCACCGAGAGCGATGACCCCGGCCAGCACCGAGAGCACGCGTTCGCCGCGGAAGGTGATGGGGCGCCCGGGGACCTTCCCGGCAAGCTTCCCCGCGGCGATCAGCGAGCCGGAGAAGGTGACCGCTCCGATGACGACGTCGAGCACGGTCGGCATCGTGGTCCGGACCGGTGCGGCGCTCAACGGGATCCAGCCCTCGTGGCGGACCGCGTGCCCGAAGGCGATGAGGGCCGCGGCCCCGCCACCGACCGCGTTGAACAGGCTGACCAGCTGGGGCATCGCCGTCATCTTCACGCGTCGGGCGCCGAGCAGGCCGGCCAAGGACCCGATCACCAGACCGACCGTGAGCACCACCACTCCGGTGCTGGTGATGACGCCGTCCTCGGCCAGCACGATCACGGTGGTCAGCACCGCTAGGCCCATTCCGGCCGCTGACAGCTGGTTGCCGCGCCGGGCCGTGGCCGGTGAGTTCATGAGGCGCAACCCCAGGACGAAACTCACCGCTGCCGCGAGGTAGACCAGCTCGACGGTGCTGTCGAAGGCGCTCACGACCCGCTCTCCTCAGCCCGGTCCGGACGCGCTGCCGGTTTGGCCTTGAACATCTCGAGCATCCTGTCGGTGACCACATAGCCGCCGACGACGTTCATCGCCCCGAAGGCCGCGGCCACGAGGACGACCACATAACCGACAGTGGTGCGCGCCGTGGCGGCGAGCAGGATCACGCCGACGACCACCACACCGTGAATCGCGTTTGCCCCTGACATCAACGGGGTGTGCAGGGTCGAGGGCACCTTGCTGATCACCTCGAACCCGACCAGCAGGCTCAGGACGAAGATCGTGATGTAGACCAGCAAGGTGGAGGTCAAGGCTGGCTCCCGAGGGCAGCGCGGAGGCGTTCGAGGACAGCGGGGTGGACGACCATCCCCGCATGGGTGATGACGACTCCGGCCTGGATCTCGTCAGACAGGTCCAGGGCGAGGCTGCCCTCCCGGGTCAGCGAGGCCAGCAGACTGGTGACGTTGCGCGAGAAGGCAGTGGAGGCGGTCCGCGGCATCCTCGACGGCAGATTGCCGGCGCCCACCACAATCACACCGTTGCCGGTGACGACCGTGGTGTCGGGCTGGGACCCTGCCACGTTGCCGCCGAGCTCCCCTGCGGCCAGGTCGATGATGACGGAGCCGGCGCGCAGGGCCTCGACGGCGCGGGCGTCCACGAGCAGCGGCGGTCGACGGCCGGGCACTTGCGCGGTGGTGATGACGAGGTCGAAGCCCCCGATGGCCGCGGCGAGGGCGGACTGCTGGGCGCTGCCTTCCTCCTCGGTCAGGGCCCGGGCATAGCCACCAGTGCCTCCCCCACCGAGCTCCCCCAGATCGAGGAACTTGGCGCCGGTCGACAGCACATCGTCGCGGGCCGAGGGCCGGACGTCGGAGCCGGTGACGACCGCGCCCAGTCTCCGGGCCGTGGCCAGGGCTTGCAGGCCGGCGACCCCGGCACCGATGACCAGCAGCGACGCCGGCCGGCTCGTGCCGGAGGCAGTCATGAGCATCGGGAAGAATCCGTCATAGGCCTCGGCGGCCACCAGGACCGCCTGGTAGCCCGCGACGTTGGCCTGCGAGCTCAGCACGTCCATCGACTGCGCCCTGCTCAGGGTGCGGGGCAGGCAGTCCAAGCTGACGGCAGTGACACCGGCGGCGGCAAGTGCCTGCGCCCCCTCCGGGCGGCTGAGGGGGTTGAGCAACCCGACCAGGACGTGCCCTGGCCGAAGGCCCTCGAGCTCCGCCGCGGACGGGGCACCGACGCGCAGGCTGAGGTGAGACTGTGCGCGCAACTTCTCGCTGCTCACGATGTCGGCACCCGCTGCGACGTAGGCGTCGTCGGGGAGCAACGCCTGCGCCCCGGCGCCCGACTCGACGACGACGCGCAGCCCGAGCGCTCGCAGGCGACCGACCCCGTCCGGGGTCAGCGCGACCCGGCGCTCGCCCGCTGCTGTCTCACGGACGACTCCGACAACCAGTCCCTGCTCCTGCACGTAGTCCCGCCCTCCGCCCGGCCTGCGTCTCACGGCCACCCTCTCACCCTGGCGCCTCCAGAGTCGTCATTCGCGTAGCGTCGCGGCCTGAAGATGTGAAGGGGATGTCATGACGGCGGTCGAATCAGCCCTGGAAGGCCTCATCCACGAGGCCTTCCGACGCAGGGAGGCTCCCCTGTCGGGTCTCGCCCAGGACGCCACCGACCTCGCCCTCGCCTGCCGCGACATGGCCGACCGCTTCGGCCGGGGCGGCCGGTTGCTGGTCTTCGGCAACGGCGCCGGCACCACTGACGCGCAGCACATCGCTGTGGAGTTCGTCCACCCCGTCATCGTCGGCAAGCGCGCACTTCCCGCGCTGTCCCTGGTCAGCGATGCGGCGACCTTGATGGGGGTCGCCTCCCGCCGGGGGCTCGACGGTGTCTATGCCCATCAGGTGGAGGTCCTCGGGCGGCCGGACGACATCGCCCTGGGTCTGTCCGGTGACGGCCGCTGCGCCAACGTCCGCGCCGGCCTCAAGGCCGCCCGGGATGCGGGGATGCTCACCGTGGCGCTGCTCGGCAGCGACGGTGGCGACATCAAGAGCCAGGACGAGGCGGACCACCTGGTGGTCGTGGAGTCCGACGATCCCCACATCGTCAAGGAGTCCCACGTCACCGTCTACCACCTGCTGTGGGAGCTGGTGCACGTCTTCTTCGACTCACCCGTGAGCACACCCACCCGGACGAACACGGGCGTCGAAGGGCTTTACCCCTTCCTGTACGGCGGTGGCAGCGAGGCTCTCCCCCTGCTGGCAGCCGCCGCCGAATCGGCCTGCCAGAAGGTGGCTGAGATCGTGGACCTGCGCCGCAGCGTCGGCTCGGCCCAGGCACCTGCCCTGGCCCGCTGCGCCGAGCAGCTGGCCACCGCCTTCGCGGGCGGGGCGACCCTGCTCGCCTTCGGCAACGGCGGCAGCAGCACCGACGCGCAGGATGTCGTCCACACCTTTCTCGACCCGCCTCCGCCAGTCGCGCCGCTGCCCGCACTGGGCCTCACCAACGACGTCGCGGTGCTCACCGCGCTCTCCAACGACGTCAGCTTCGACGTGGTGTTCGCTCGCCAGATACGGGCTTTCGGCCGGCCCGGCGACATCGCCGTCGCCCTGTCCACCAGCGGCGGTTCGCAGAACGTGCTGTCCGCCATCGAGGAGGCGGACCGACTCGGGATGGTGACCGTCGGCCTGGCTGGCTATGGGGGTGGACGGATGGGCGAGCTGGACTCGCTGCACCACCTGTTCGCCGTACCCTCGTCGTCGGTCCACCGCGTGCAGGAGGTCCAGACCACGCTGTATCACGTGTTGTGGGAGGCGACTATCCGCGCGCTCGCAGACGGGACGTCGCCACCGCCGCCTGGCCGAGGCTGATCCCTCCGTCGTTGCACGGGACCTGCCGGTGCGTCAGGACCGTGAATCCCTGTGACTCCAGGCGTTCCAGGCACCGAGTGACGAGCAACGCGTTCTGGAACACGCCACCCGACAGTGCGACGGTGTGCAGTGCGTGCTGGTCGCGCAACCGTTGGCAGACGTCCAGCACGAGGTCGGCCAGGGCGTTGTGGAAACGCGCAGCCAACACCGGCACTTCGGTCCCCCGGCCGAGGTCGTCAGCAAGGCACCGCACGAGGTGGCTGACGTCGAGGCGTGCCACGTCGTCGTCACTGACAGGCACGGGATAGCTGCCCGTCTCCGCGTGACTCGCGACGTGCTCCAGCTCGATCGCGGCCTGGCCTTCATAGCTCACGACGTCGCGTACGCCGAGCAGGGCGGAGACGGCGTCGAAGAGCCGGCCGGCGCTCGAGGTGAGGGGTGCGTTGACCCCCGCCCGAGCCACGGACAGCACCTGCTCCCACCGGCTGCCCTGCCTCCCCGCGACCGCGAGACCGGCAGGCAGCTGGCCCGCGTAGGCAAGGTCCAGGTGTGCCGCTGCCATCCGCCACGGCTGCCGGGTTGCCGCGTCGCCTCCGGGCATGGGGACGGGCGAGAAGTGGGCGACCCGGGTGAAACCCGTGAGGTCGGCGATGAGGAACTCCCCGCCCCAGGCGGTGCCGTCAGTGCCGAGCCCGAGCCCGTCGAAGGCGACTCCGATCACTGGATCGACCAGGCCGTTGTCGACCAGGCACGATGCGATGTGGGCGTGGTGGTGCTGGACGGCGACCAACTCGACGTCTGGCAGATCCAGGGCGTACCGCGTCGACGGGTAGTCGGGATGCAGGTCGTGCGCGACGATCCGTGGGGAGACATCCAGCAGGCCCTGGAGATGGGTGATGCCCTCGACAAAAGACTGCATCGTGGCGTAGTCGCCGAGGTCACCCACGTGGTGGGAGACGAAGGCCTGCCGTCCTCGAGTGAGGCAGAACGTGTTCTTCAGCGCCGCCCCGCAGGCCAGCACGGCCTCAGGAGCCACCAGAGGGAGCATCACGGGGTGCGGCACATAGCCGCGAGAGCGGCGCAACGGCAGCACCCGGCCGCCGACGACCTTCACGACCGAGTCGTCCACCCGTGTGCGGATGGCCCGGTCGTGCACCAGGAAGCCGTCGGCCAGGCCGCCCAGCCGTTGGAGCGCGTCCTGGTCGGTGAAGGCGATCGGCTCGTCCGAGGAGTTGCCACTGGTCAGGACCAGCGGCCCTCCGAAAGCGTCGAGCAGGAGCGTGTGCAGGGGCGTGTAGGGCAGCATCAGGCCCAACGTGGGAGATCCAGGCGCCACCGAGTCTGCGACCCCGTTGTCCCGACGGGTGAGCAGCACGATGGGCCGAGCCGGACTCTGGAGCAGCGCGGTCTCCTCCAACCCGACGTGGCACAACTCCTGGGCTTCCTTCAGGCCGCACACCATGAGCGCGAAGGGCCGTTCCTCCCGGTGCTTGCGGCGGCGCAGGGTGGCGACCGCGGCGTCGTCGAGCGCGTCGACCGCGAGGTGGTAGCCACCGATCCCCTTGACGGCGAGGACACCCCCTCGGCGCAGGAGCTGGGCAGCCATCTCGACAGGGTCATCGTCGAGCTCCACCCCCGAGGCGTCAAGCATCCGCAGCCGTGGACCGCACGCGGCGCAGCACACCGGCTCGGCGTGAAAACGTCTATCCGCCGGGTCGGCGTACTCCGCCCGGCAGTCCACACACATCGGAAACGAGGCCATCGTGGTGCGGGCCCGGTCGTAGGGCACCGACTCCACGATGGTGAAGCGCGGTCCGCAGTTGGTGCAGTTGATGAACGGATATCCAAAGCGGCGGTCAGTCGGGTCGTGCAGCTCGCTCAGGCACTCGGTGCAGGTGCTGGTGTCCGGTGAGACCAGGGCCCGACGGGCCCCTCCCATCACGCTGCTGCGCACCTCGAATCCCTCACCCCCCAGAGGAAGCATGCGCTCGCTGGACACCTCGTCGACCCGGGCCAGGGGCGGTGGACAGCTGAGTGCCTCGAGCAGGGACGCCACCGCGTCAGCGGAGCCCTCGGCTTCGAGCACCACGCCCGCGGGGTCGTTTCCCACCCAGCCCGACAGACCCCGGGCCATCGCCTCGCGCCACACGAAAGGACGGAAGCCCACGCCCTGCACGAGACCCGACACGCGAGCCCGGGTTCGCACCGCCTCAGCCTCACCTGCACGGGTCAAAAGGAAAAGCCCGCCTTCCCGAAAAGTGAATGCTTCGACTTTCCTTGACACTCCCCCCAAAGGGGCCATAGGACAAGCACCACGTCGCACAGACCCGCACCGCAGGCCGTCTACGACGTGATGGGGCCTCCAGCCGCAGGCCTCGAGCAGGAGGTCACATGCTCTCCGCCGAAGCCAAAGCCGCCGAGGACACCCTCGTCCACATCCTCTGGATCAATGCGGGTCTCAGTTGTGACGGCGACTCCGTCGCCCTGACCGGCGCCACCCAGCCGAGCATCGAGGAGATCGCCCTCGGCGCCCTGCCCGGGCTGCCCAAGGTCGCCGTCCACTGGCCGCTGATCGACTTCGAATGCGGTCCGGCCGGAGGCGCAGACGACTTCCTCGAGTGGTTCTGGAAAGCCGACCGCGGCGAGCTCGAGCCGTTCGTGCTCGTCGTCGAGGGCTCGATCCCCAACGAAGCCCTCGCGGGTGACGGCTACTGGTCCGGGTTCGGCAACAACCCGTTGACGGGGCAACCCGTCACGACGAGCGAGTGGCTCGACCGGCTCGCGCCCAAGGCTCTCGCCATCCTGGCCGTCGGCACCTGCGCCACCTACGGCGGCATCCACGCAATGGCCGGCAACCCCACGGGGGCGATGGGCGTGCCCGACTACCTCGGGTGGGACTGGAAGAGCAAGGCCGGGCTCCCGATCGTCTGCGTGCCAGGGTGTCCGGTGCAGGGCGACAACCTCTCGGAGACCATCACCTACCTGCTGTACCAGGCCACCGGCCAGGCGCCGATGATCCCGCTCGACGACATGCTGCGCCCGACCTGGCTGTTCGGTGCGACGGTGCATGAAGGCTGCGACCGGGCCGGCTACTACGAGCAGGGCGACTTCGCCACCGAGTACGGCTCGCCCAAGTGCATCGTGAAACTGGGTTGCTGGGGACCGGTCGTGAAGTGCAACGTCCCCAAGCGGGGCTGGATCAACGGTGTCGGTGGTTGCCCCAACGTCGGCGGCATCTGCATCGGCTGCACGATGCCCGGATTCCCCGACAAGTTCATGCCCTTCATGGACGAGCCCCCCGGCGGGAAGCTGTCCACCACCGCGATCGGCGCCTACGGCCGCACGATCCGCGCTCTCCGCGGCACGACCATGAAGACCCTCGACAGGGAACCCAAGTGGCGTCGTCCGAGCACCGAACTATTGAGCGGAGGCACCCACTCATGACCTCGACACTCCCCCGCACTGGCAAGTCGACATCCGATGACAAGGGCCTCGTCGAGATGGCGTGGGACCCGATCACCCGCATCGTGGGCAGCCTCGGCATCTACACGAAGATCGACTTCACCAACATGACCGTGGCCGAGTGTCACAGCACCTCGTCGATCTTCCGCGGCTACAGCATCTTCATGAAGGGCAAGGACCCCCGCGACGCGCACTTCATCACCAGCCGCATCTGCGGGATCTGCGGCGACAACCACGCCACCTGCTCCTGCTACGCCCAGAACATGGCGTACGGCGTGAAGCCGCCGGACCTGGCGGAGTGGATCGTCAACCTCGGTGAGGCCGCGGAGTACATGTTCGACCACAACATCTTCCAGGAGAACCTGGTCGGGGTGGACTACTGCGAACGCATGGTCAAGGAGACCAACCCGGGGGTGCTGGCCAAGGCCGAGAACACCCGCGCAGCAGGCGAAGCGCACCACGGTTACAAGACGATCGCCGACATCATGCGGGCGCTCAACCCGTTCAGCGGCGAGTTCTACCGCGAGGCGCTGCAGGTCAGCCGGTGGACCCGCGAGATGTTCTGCCTGATGGAGGGTCGGCACGTGCACCCGTCGACGCTCTACCCGGGCGGCGTCGGCACGGTCGCGACCATCCAGCTGATGACGGACTACATCACCCGGCTGATGCGCTACGTCGAGTTCATGAAGAAGGTCGTGCCCATGCACGACGACCTCTTCGACTTCTTCTACGACGCCCTACCGGGTTATGAGAAGGTCGGACTGCGGCGGACGTTGCTCGGCTGCTGGGGCTCCTTCCAGGACCCGGCGCACTGCAACTTCGCCTACAAGGACATGGAGAACTGGGGCCGCAAGATGTTCGTCACCCCGGGCATCGTGGTGGACGGCAAGCTGGTCACCAACAGCCTGGTCGACATCAACCTCGGCATCCGCATCCTGCTCGGCAGCTCCTACTACGACGACTGGCAGGACCAGGAGCAGTTCGTCAAGAACGACCCGCTGGGCAACCCGGTCGACATGCACCACCCCTGGAACCAGCACACCAACCCCAAGCCGCAGAAGCGCGACCTCGACGACAAGTACAGCTGGGTCATGTCGCCGCGCTGGTACGACGGCCAGGATCACCTCGCGCTCGACACCGGCGGTGGGCCGCTGGCCCGGCTGTGGACGACCGCACTCGCCGGCCTGGTCGACATCGGCTACGTCAAGGCGACCGGCACGAGCGTCCAGATCAACCTCCCCAAGACCGCACTCAAAGGCCCGGTAAGCCTCGAGTGGAAGATCCCGCAGTGGAGCAACACCCTCGAGCGCAACCGCGCGCGTAGCTACTTCCAGGCTTACGCAGCGGCCTGCGCGCTGCACTTCGCGGAGAAGGCGCTGGAGGAGATCAGGGCCGGGCGCACCAAGACCTGGGAGAAGTTCGACGTCCCGGACGAGGCCATCGGCTGCGGCTTCACCGAAGCCGTCCGCGGTGTCCTGTCGCACCACCTGGTCATCAAGGACGGCAAGATCGCCAACTACCACCCGTACCCGCCCACTCCGTGGAACGCCAGCCCGCGGGACGTCTACGGCACGCCGGGTCCGTACGAGGACGCGGTCCAGGACCAG
>JANOTZ010000366.1:0-7113 GCA_031416735.1 Frankiales bacterium | reverse complement strand
GCCACGTCTTCACGGGTGCGCTCGTTGACCCGGAACTTCCACATTCCGGTATGCCAGTGCGACAGGTCGCTGGTCTGCTCGCGGACCTGCTCGTTGATGAACGCCTCGACGACCGGCTGGTCGACGTAGCCGAGGTGGACGAGCAGCTCGCCGAGCCGCCAGCCCTGGAGCTCGGTCCGCTGCGCCTCGAGAGCCTCGGCGAGCGCCTCGGGCCCGAGCGATCCGGAAGACACCAGACGGGCGCCCAGCTGCGGACGACGACCCGGCACCTGTACGGCGTAGACCTGGCCGCCCCGCAGGTAGACCTTGGCCTCCTCGCTGACGCCGTCGTTGACGTGCAGGCACCCGGAGGCCACACCGTCGGCGAGCTGGCGGAGGATTGCGGGGAGGGGCGTCGATGCGAGGTCGCCCTTGAGCACGCTGATCCCCTTCCCTGTCGCGGCGGTTCTACTTTTCCTCGGCAGTATCGCCCGGCTTGTTGAGCCGATCGGACCAACCGGGCTTCACTATCTGACACCATAGGTCGGTACGCATGACCATCACCCTGGGAGGAGCGGTTTTGAGCGCCGACGCGACGCCTCAGCAAGGCACCCGACGTATCGACCGGGTCCTGGCCGAGGACTACCTGGCGGGCCTCGGGCAGGCTCCGCTCGACGAGGTGCGCTCGCTGCGCGACGAGGCCGAGCAGGAAGAGGTCGACCTCTCCTACATCCGCCGCCTGATCCAGGGCCGCATGGACATCGTCCGGGCCGAGCTCAACCACCGGGAGGGCGGCGCCACCGGCACCGTCGTCGACAACCTCGCGCAGGTGCTCGCCGACGAGCCGCGGTCCGCGGCCCGCGGCCTGGGCCGGCACACCACGATCGAGCCGTCCCGCGTCGACAACCACCGCCGCTACGTCGAGTCCCTGGTCGCCGACGTCGACCTCACCGACACGGCGGCCCGCAGCTCCGATGAGCTGCACCACGCCATGCGGGTGCTCGCCGACGAGGAGCACGTGCTGTCGGCGAAGCGCCGCGAGGTGCAGGTCGTCATGGACGCCTGCCAGGCCGAGATCACCCGGCGCTACCGCGACGGCGAGGCTGACGTCGCCACGCTGCTCGACGCCTCCACCGACCCCGCCGAGGCGTGACCGCGCTCCTCGCCGAGGTCGTCCGCTCCGGGTACGTCGAAGGGACCCACTCCGGTTCCCTCGTCGCCCTGCGTCCGGACGGCTCGGTGGCCTTCTCCGTCGGTGACCTTGAGCGCCCGATCTTCCCGCGCTCGTCCAACAAGCCGTTGCAGGCGGCTGCGTTGCTCGACGCCGGCTGGGAGCCGGCCTCCGACGAGCAGCTCGCCCTGGCGACCTCCTCCCACAACGGGGAGCCTGGCCACCTCGAAGTGGTCCGTCAGATTCTCGGCGACGCCGGCCTCGGGGACGGCGCCCTCGGCTGCCCGGCCCAGCCGCCGGTGCACGAGGAGTCGTGGCACACGATCCTGCGGGCCGGTGGCGAGGCGACCCGGCTCACCATGAACTGCTCCGGCAAGCACGCCGCGATGCTGGCGACCTGCGTCGTCAACGGCTGGCCCACCGAGGGCTACCTGGCGGTGGAGCACCCCGTCCAGCGGGCCTGCCTGCTCGGTGTCGAGCGCCTCGCCGGGGAGCACGTCCGGCACGTGGCCGTCGACGGGTGCGGCGCCCCGCAGCACGCGCTCACCCTCCCTGGCCTGGCGCGCGCCTTCGCCGCGCTCGCTCTCGGTGAGGGCAGCGAGCGTCGTACCCGCTTGGCCATGCAGGCCAAGCCGTGGCACGTGGGCGGCACCGGGCGGGACGTGACCGCCCTGATGGAGGGCATCGACGGCCTGGTCGCCAAGGACGGCGCCGAGGGGGTCTATGCCGCGGCGCTCGCCGACGGCACCGCGATCGCACTCAAGATCGGCGACGGTGGGGGCCGCGCCCGCACGCCGGTGCTGGTCGCGGCGCTCCGGGCGCTGGGCGTCGACGCGCCGGTGCTGGACGAATTCGCCGAGACCCCGGTCCTCGGTGGCGGCCGGCGAGTGGGTGAGGTTCGGGTCGCCGGATCGCTCGCAGCCCTTGTGCGCTGACTCACCCCCCTCGCGAGGTGTCGCAGACGATCACAACGGGCAGGGTAGGGACGTGACGACAGCGTTGGCGGGAGGGCGATACGAGCTCGGGCCTGTCGTCGGCACGGGTGGCATGGCGCAGGTCAGGCGGGCCACCGACACGGTGCTCGGCCGGGACGTGGCCGTGAAGATCTTCCGGGACGACCTCGACGACGAGTCGGCCGCCCGGGCCCGCACCGAGATGCAGACCCTCGCGTCGCTCACCCACCCGCACCTGGTGGCCGTGCACGACGCCGGCACGTTCGAGCACGGCCAGCCCTTCCTGGTCATGGAGCTCGTCGAAGGCCCGACCCTCGCGGCCCGCTGCGTCGACGGCCCGCTCGACCCGGCCGAGGTCTCCACGATCGGCGCCGAGCTCGCCGACGCCCTCGCCTACGTCCACGGCCGCGGGGTGGTGCACCGCGACGTGAAGCCCGCCAACGTCCTGATCTCCCCGAGCGGCGCGAAGCTGGCCGACTTCGGGATCGCCCGCATCGTCGACAGCGTCGGCCACACCAGCACCGGCCTGACGGTCGGCACCGCGCCCTATCTCTCCCCCGAGCAGGTCACCGGCGAGCCCGTCGGCCCGCCCGCCGACGTCTACGCCCTCGGGCTGCTGCTGCTCGAGTGCCTGACCGGTCGGCGTGAGTTCACCGGTTCCTCGGTGGAGACCGCCCTCGCCCGCCTGCACCGCTCCCCGGTCATCCCCGCCACCCTGGACGCCCCTTGGCCGGGGCTGCTCCACGCGATGACCGCCCGTCAGGCGTCGGAGCGACCGACCGCCGCCGCGGTGGCCGAGACCCTGCGCGGCGGGGTCCTCTCGCTCCACGAGCCGGCGACGGTCGCGCAGTCCTACGCCGCGACGCCCGGCACCGACGCGCCGGGGACTGAGGTGCTCGGCTTCCCCACCCGCGTGCTGCGCCTCCCGACCCGGGTGCCCACCACCTCTGACAGTCAGCCGGTACGGCGTCCTCGCCGTCTCGGTCGGGTGGCCTGGATCCTCGGCGGGGCAGTGGTTGTCGCGCTGATCGCCGTGTCGATGAGCGCTTCGCAGCCCCGGGTGTCGCCGCCGCCGGCCTCCACGCCGCTGGAGCAGCACATCAACGACCTGCAGAAGGCGGTCACCCGATGAAGTTCGTCGCGGGTCTGGTCCTTCTCGCGGCTGTCCTCACCGGGTGCGGCGGCTCGTCGTCCTCCGACCTGTCCGCTGCGGCGGAGTCGATCCTGCAGCGGGACGCCGACACCCTCGCGTCGGCGGCCCGGGCCCGGGACGGAGTCGCCGTACAGGCTGCTCTTGTTGCCCTGCGCCGGGATGTGGCTGCCCAGCAGCAGTCAGGTGGCGTGAGTGCCGCCCGGGCTCAGCTGGTGCTGGCCGCCGCGGCGACCCTGGCCCGTGACGTTCCCCCGCCGGCCCCGCGGCCCAGCCCGACGCCGTCCCCCACGCCCGAGTCCGACAAGGACGAGGAACCCTCCGAGCGCGGCAAGGGCCGCAAGCACTGACCCGGCTCAGGTGACCGGAAGTCCTACGGGGCAGTCGATCTCGTCGCCGACCCGGGGGTGGCCGAGGTACTCCGCGGCGTCGAAGGCCGCGAGTTCGCGCATGAACATCCAGGTGAACGTGGGCCACAGCGTGGTGTTGCGGCCCTCCTTGTCGAGGTACCACGACTGGCAGCCGCCGAGGTTCCACACCGTCTTGGCCAGCTCCCGCTGCAGTCGCGCGTTGTAGGTCGCCTGCACGTCCGCCCGCGGCTCCAGCGCCCCGAAGCCCTGCGCGTCCATCGCGTCGAGGGCCTGCAGGAGATGGCCGACCTGGGCCTCGATCATGAGCACGATCGAGTTGTGGCCGAGCCCGGTGTTGGGGCCGACGAGGAAGAACAGGTTGGGGAAGCCGGCGACCCCGAGGCCGTGCAGGGCCTGCATTCCCGACGTCGCCCAGTGCTCCTTGAGCGACTGCCCGCCGACCACGATCCGCTCGGCGACCGGCGGATCGGTGACCTTGAACCCGGTCCCGAAAATCAGCGTGTCCACCTGGTACGTCGAAAGAGTGCCGTCCACGGCCTGGGTGACGACTCCGGTGGGGACCACCTCGACGATCTTGTCGGTGACGACCTCGGCGTTGGGCCGGGTGAGGGCCGGGTAGTAGGTGTTGGACAGCAGGACCCGCTTGCAGCCCAGCAGGAAGTGCGGGGTGAGCTTGGCGCGCAGCACCGGGTCGGTGACCTGCTTGTCGAGGTTGCGCTGGGCGAGCTTCGCGGCGAGCCGCATCCCCTGCGGGCGGTAGCGGAAACCCAGGATGTGCGACTCGCGGCCCCAGTAGATCGCGGTGCGGGCGGCCTTCTGCAGCACCGGGAACCGGGCATACAGCCGCTGCTCCAGGCGCGAGATGGCGCGGTCCGCGCGGGGCAGCACCCAGGGGGCGGTGCGCTGGAAGAGCACCAGTTGCTCGACCTCCGGCGCGATCTTCGGGACGAACTGGATCGCGGACGCGCCGGTGCCGATGACGGCCACCTTCCGGCCCTTCGCCGACCAGCTGTGGTCCCACTGAGCTGAGTGGAACGTGGTGCCGGTGAAGCTCGAGATCCCTTTGATCTCAGGCACTGTCGGGTCCGACAGCGCCCCGGCACCGACGACCACGACGTCCGCGGTGAGCTCGCCCTGGCTGGTCGTGACGTCCCAGCGCTGACGCTCGGGGTCCCAGGTCGCGCTCAGCAACTCGGTGTCCAGGCGGACGTGCGGCGTGATCGCGAAGTCCGCGGCCGTCTTGCGCAGGTACGCGTAGATCTCCGGTTGCGGGCTGAAGCTCCGCGACCAGCTCGGGTTGGGCGCGAAGGAGAAGGAGTACAGATGCGAAGGGACGTCGCACGCGCACCCGGGATAGCTGTTGTCCCGCCAGGTGCCCCCGACGTCGGAACCCCTTTCCAGGACGACGAAGTCGTGCCGACCGGCCCGCTTGAGTGCGATCGCCGTACCGAGCCCGGCGAAGCCGGAGCCGACGACCACGACGGAGAAGTGCTCGGTCACGAAGGGGCTCCTGCAGGGGGCGAGGGACGAAGCAAGCTGGCGGGAAACACGGTAGGCGACGGCCTGTAGAACGTGAGGGTGGCGCCACAGTCCAGCCCGATAGGGGTGATCACGCATGCCCTCGGGTAGGTCCATACCTATGACGACTCCCGAACCACGTCTCCCACCGGACGGCTTCATCGCGGGTCATGCTGAGCTCGACCACCGGCTGGCCGAGGCCTTTGAGCGGTACGACGAGGTGTTTCGTGCGCATTCGTCCGCCCGGCACGCGGAGCTGGTCGCGGCCCGGATGGACCTGTCGCTGTTGCTGTGGGACGGGGAGGAAGCACCCGAAATGGTGCAGGAGCAGCTGGCCTCCGACGGCCGGGAGCTGGTCAGGGAGACCCCGGCCCTCTGACCCCGCCGCGGTGTGGTCAGGGTCACGCCGAAAGTGCTAACTAACTGCTTGCAACAGTTAGCACTCGGGGCTAGCGTCGTTCCTGTCAGCAGATCTACTGCTCACGGGAGGAGCCCCACATGCCGGCCATCGACGTCCGTCACCTCGGGGAGTTCATCCGCGAGCAGCGCACCATCGCGAAGATCAGCGTGCGGGAGCTTGCGAAGTCGGCCGGTGTCAGCAACCCCTACCTCAGCCAGATCGAGCGGGGCCTGCGCAAGCCGTGCGCCGAGATCCTGCAGCAGATCGCGAAGGGCCTGCGGATCTCCGCGGAGGTCCTCTACGTCCAGGCGGGCATCCTCGACAAGCGCGAGGCCAGCCCCGTCATCGACGCGATCCTCGCCGACGTGGCCCTGACCGAGCGGCAGAAGCAGGTGCTGCTCGAGGTCCACGAGAGCTTCCGCAAGGAGAACGCGGCCGCTGCGGCAGCCCGGGAGCCAGTCAGTCCCGACGGCGACCAGCCCGCACCGGAGCCGGCCGAGCCCGAAACGGCCGTCCTCACCCCCTGACCACCCAGCACCTGCACGAGCTGAACGAGATCCGTCCCACCCCATCCCCGCCATGGAGGCACCCGCAATGAGCACCCTCACCGACAAGCTGCCCAAGCTCCCCACCGTCAAGCTGCCGGACGTCCTCGACCTCGATGACGCCAAGAAGCCCGTCTTCGCCGCCGTCGGCGTCGTCGACCTGGGTGTCGAGCAGGTCAAGGAGCTTCCGGCCGAGGCCAAGAAGGTCCAGGCCAAGCTCGAGGCCGCCCGCACCGCCCGCACCGCGCAGCTCAAGACCGTGCCGGCCCAGCTCAAGACCGTCCCGGCCCAGCTCAAGGAGTTCCGCACCGAGCTCGAGGGTCGCGTCGCCAAGGTTTCGACCAAGGCCACCGCGTACTACGGCAAGCTCGCTGTCCGCGGCGAGAAGCTGGTGACCCAGATCCGTCGCCAGCCGGCCACCGAGGCCGCCATCGCCGAGGGCAAGGCCGCCGTCAAGAAGGCCGAGGCCGCCACGACCTCCGCCAAGAAGTCCGTCAAGGCCACCGAGAAGGCCGTCGAGGGCGCAGCCGCCAAGCTCGGCTAAGTCCCCGCCGTACCACCTGCACTCCCAGCAGGGACCCCCGTCCCGACTGGTGCACGACCCGCGACCCCCGCGTCCGCTGCCCCCCGGCAGCCGACGACGGGGGTCGCGTTCGTGCGTGTGAGGATGGAGGGGTGACCGGCCTCCTGCTCGACCTCATCAGGCTCTTCCTCATCGGGCTCTGCCTCTACGGCGTCATCGACGCCGTGCGCCGCCCGGCTGCGGCCTTCCCCGCGCACAACCAGCTCACCAAGCCGGCCTGGCTGGCGATCCTGGTGGTCTCCACCTGGGCGATCTACAAGTTCGGGGTCCTGTCCTTCCTCGGGCTCCCGGCGGTCGTCGCCGCCATCGTCTACGTCGTCGACGTCAAGCCGGCGGTGAGCGGCTCGGCCAACCCGTGGAACTGACGACCGGCACCGGTGACCCGGTCGACCCGCGGTGCTGACGACCGGCACCGGTGACCCGGTCACGGTGTTCGCCCACGG
>JANOTZ010000365.1:0-2123 GCA_031416735.1 Frankiales bacterium | reverse complement strand
GTGTCGCCTCCTACCTCAGCCAGATCGAGGACATCAAGGTGGTGGGAGTCGCAGGCACCGGAAAGGCGGCTCTTGCCGCTCTCGCCGACGCTCACGTCGATGTCGTGCTGCTCGACTACCGGCTGCCCGACACCGCGGGTGATGAGTTGGCGACCGTGATCGCCCGTGAGTGGCCCTCCGCCAAGGTCCTCATGATCACCGCGAACGACGACGACGACGTCGTGGTGCGGGCGATCAAGGCCGGCTGTCACGGCTTCCTCCCCAAGGGCCGCACCGCCGCCGAGCTGCTGTCAGCCATTCGAGCTGTGCATGCCGGCGAGGCGGTCTTCGACCCGACGGTGCTGGCCCGAGCCCTGACCCAGGTCAACCGCACCCGCGTCGAGCACACCCGAGGCGACGACCTGACTCCTCGGGAGCGCCAGATCCTGCAACTGCTGGCCGACGGGTTGTCGACGGCGAAGATCGCCGAACAGCTGGTCCTGAGCCAGGCCACCGTCCGCAATCACATCCAGAACGTCCTCGCCAAGCTCGACACCCACTCCAAACTGGAGGCCGTCACCTTCGCCATCCGGCAAGGGCTCGTCGAAACCGGCTGAGGGACGCGCCCCATCGGAAGATGAGGCGGACATCTCATTGCCCCGACAGGAGTGCCGGCGGATAAAGGAAAGATGACGGGCCATCACTTCTCCGGTGCTACCGAGGAGGTCTTCGGCGAGGCGCAGCCGGACCTCGAGACCCTGGCCGGGGTGGGCATGTGGGTCGCGGACCTGAGCTTTCATCACAGCCACTGGTCCGCGGGGCTGCGCTCCATCGTGGGGCTCGAGCCGACAGCCTCCCCTCCCTCGCTTTCGTCGTTCCTGACGATGGTGCACGGCGATGACCGTCGGCGCGTGACCGAACCGCTCCTCCACCCGCTCGACCACGAGGGCGTCACCCTCGAGTTCCGGCTGGTACGACGTGACGGCGCGTCGGTGCACCTCCACCTTGGGACGCACGTTGTCCGAGGGCCGGACGGGCAGGTGACGGTCTACCGGATCGTGCACGACATCACGGCCGCCGGTGAACTGCGTGACCAACTCACGGCTGAACGCGACCGTGCCGCGGTCGTTCTCTCCGCGCTGCCCGAGGCCTACCTCTTCCACCAGCTCGGGGTGGTCCTCGAGGTCAGCGACGAGGTCCTGGCCCTGACGGGATTCGGGAGATCCGAGATCCTCGGCAGTTGCCCGCCGCCCTTTTTTGCGAAGGAGGACCGTCAGGGTTGGGTGGGCCTCCAGTCCCCTGTCGAGGCGGTCGCGCCTCGCGAGACGGTTCTGTACCGCAAGGATGGGTCCTGCTTCCCGGCGGTCGCCTCCACCCGGCCTGCCCGTGGGTCAGCCGGCAGCGTGTGCGGCTTCGTCACGACCCTCCGCGAGTTGGCGGTCACCGCGCGACCGGCCGGTGAGGCCTTGGCGCACACAACGGGTCCGTCGACGACCTGAGCGACCGGGCATCTCATCCCTGGGTCACGACGAGAACTGGCGGCGTGGCTGTCTCGCGGCTCGCGAAGATCGCGCTGTCACTGGACGACGTCGTGAGAGCGAAGCTGTACGTCCCATTGCCCGGCACCGCACTCGCCTGGAGCACGATCTCCACAAAGGTGGCCGCGGTCACCGGACCCGCGCTGCCGAGCCCACCCGCCTGGAACACCGGAGCGTTGTTCCACATCGTGGTCAGCTCTCCCCAGGTGTTGTCGGACACCGCGTGCACCGTGCCACCGTCGGGACTGCCGTCCGTGACCCGCAGGCGCAGCTTCACCGAGGCAACCGAGCCACTCATCCCGGTCACGTTGAAACGCAGGTAGGAACGGATGACCGGGCTGTTGACGTCTCGGACCCGCAGCGTCAGAGCGCTACCCCAGTTGCCAGTCGGCGCGTCGCTCTTCACATACGTGTCAGCGGTGCTGCCGAAGGAGGTGGACGGGCTCGAGCCGGTGACGGTCACCGTGGTCGTCGCGGTCGAGCTGCCGAGGCTGTTGGTTGCCGTCAGCCGGACGGTGAAGGTGCCGGCCGTGCTGAACGTGTGGCTCGGGCTCCGCGCGGTCGAGGTCCCCCCGTCCCCGAAGGTCCAGGCCCACGAGGTCGGCG
>JANOTZ010000364.1:0-21905 GCA_031416735.1 Frankiales bacterium | reverse complement strand
GCGCAAGAAGCGGCGGACCGAGCGGCCCGAGGTGTCCGAAGTGTCCGACAACAAGCTCTCTGAGCCGTTCGCGGGAGAAGCCGATGCCGGCTGACAGGGTTGACAGGGCCATGATGGGTGAGGGAGGTAAAGGCGTGAGCCGCAGACCCACTTCCCCGCATGGCGCGGAACCTGTCGTGCGCCGCCGCATCGGCGACGTCCTCATCGAGCGCGGGCTGCTCACCCCGGAGCGGCTCGCCGACGCGCTCGCCGTGCAGGCGAACGTGCCGCCCGGCACACCCCGCAAGCGACTCGGGATCATCGTCATTGAGCTCGGAATGGCCACCGAGCTGCAGGTTGCCACCGCCCTGGCGGAGACCCTGGGACTGGAGCAGGTCGACCTCGGGAGCACCCTGGTCATCCCGGAGCACGTCCGGCTGCTCCCCCGAGGCGTCGCGGAACGCAATGGTCTGATCATCCTCGAACGGGAGGGCAGCAGGTTCAAGCTCGCCACCTCCGACCCGACCAACGTGGTCGCACTCGACGACGTGAAGCTCTACACCGGCGCCGTCGATCTGGAAGTCGTCGTCGCCACGAACAGCCAGATCCGCGACCACCTCGCCCGCGCGTGGTCGCTGTCGGAGGACTCCGGCGACATGAACACCCTGTTCGAGGGTCTCGATGCCGACACCGACCGGGACCTGGAGACCATCTCCCAGCAGGCGATCGAGGCGGCGCCGATCGTGCGTCTCGTCGACGTGGTCCTCGCCGATGCGGTGCGGGCCCGCGCGTCCGACGTCCACGTCGAGCCGCAGGCCAACGAGCTGCGCATCCGCTACCGGGTTGACGGCCTGCTCCGTGACGTCATGACTGTCCCGAAGAACGCTGCAGCGGCCGCCGTGAGCCGCATCAAGATCGTGTCCGGCCTCGACATCGCCGAGCGTCGTCGCCCTCAGGACGGGCGAGCCAAGCTCACCGTCGACGGCCTCGTCGTCGAGGCTCGCATCTCCACGCTGCCCACACTGCACGGCGAAAAAGTCGTCATCCGACTGCTCCCCCGGGCCGAGAACGTGCCGATCCTGACCAAGACGGGCCTGACCCCGATGCAGCTGGACCTGCTCGGCGCCGCCCTCACCCAGACCCAGGGCCTGATCCTCATCACCGGGCCGACCGGGTCCGGCAAGACCAACACCCTGTACGCCGCGATCCAGCAGGTGAGCACTCCCGACCGCAACATCGTCACCCTCGAGGACCCGGTCGAGGTGCAGGTGGCGGGCATCACCCAGGTGCAGGTGCACGAGCGGTCCGGCATGACCTTCGCCCGCGGTCTGCGCAGTGTCCTGCGCCAGGACCCCGACATCGTGCTCGTCGGAGAAGTGCGCGACCAGGAGACGGCCGAGCTTGCGTTGCGGGCCTCCCTCACCGGTCACCTGGTGCTCACCACGTTGCACACCAACGACGCGGTGCGGGCTATCACCAGGTTGGTCGACATGGGCGTCGAGCCGTTCCTCGTTGCCTCCTCGCTGACCCTCGTGGTGGCCCAGCGGCTGGTCCGGCGGCCCTGCGCGACCTGCGCTGCGGACTACACCCCGTCCGACCGCACCCTCGGTCTGTTGGGCCTGACCGAAGCGGACCTCGTCGGCTCCACCCCGCGCCGCGGCACCGGCTGCAGCGACTGCGGCGGCACCGGCTATCGCGGACGGACCGGCGTCTTCGAGGTGCTGCCCATCACCGCAGCCCTGCGCAAGGTGCTGCTCACCACCCCCACGGAGGCTGCGATCGGGACAGCCGCCCGTGAGCACGGCATGACCACCCTGCGGGCCGCTGCCCTGGCGGCCGCCCACCGCGGCGAGACGACGTACGAAGAGGTCCTGCGGGCGACGAGCGTCGACACCGTGAGCGGGCCCCGCTGCCCCACCTGCTCCCGAGCCCTGGCCGACGACATGCTGTGCTGCCCCTGGGACGGCGCCCCCGTCGGCCGGGACCGGTGCGCGCACTGCGAGCGTCCCCTCGATGCCGAGTGGAGCGTCTGCCCCTGGTGCCGGACCGCGGTCGACGGGTTCGTCGGCCCCTCCACCGCGCAGCCCACCGAACTCCCCCACGTCCTCGTGGTCGATGACGAGGAGAGCGTCTGCAACTTCATCGTGGCTGCCCTCGCGGGCGCGGCCGAGGTGACCAAGGCGCTGTCGTCCGAAGCGGCCCTCAACCTGATGGGCCAGCAGAAGTTCGACTGCGTGCTCGTCGACAACGGCCTGCCGGACCTGTCCGGCGTCGAGTTCATCCGCCTGGTCCGGTCCGACCCCAAGACCCTGACCCTGCCGCTCATCTTGTTCACCGGCTCGTCCACCGCCGACGTCGAACGGGACGCCCGCAACGCCGGCGCGGATGACTTCCTGGCCAAGCCCATCGAGCCGGTCCTGCTCGAGGAACGGGTGTTGGCGCTCGTCCACCGCGAGACCCGGACCCACGGGAACTAGGGGTGTTCCGGGAGCCCTACGGTCCCCGCGAGCGCCAGATCGGTGAGTGGTGGGTGCCGGACCGCCCGGGACTGCTGCCCACCGTCGTCCTGGTGCACGGCGGCTACTGGCGCGACGCCTACCGCCTCGACCTGGAGGACGCCCTCGCCGCGGACCTCTCCGCCCGCGGCTACCTGGTCTGGAACATCGACTACGCACCAGCCTCACAGCCCTGGCCGGCGACCCTGCTCGACGTGGCCGCGGCGTACGACTTCGCCTTCACCGCAGGGCTTTTCGCACGGGTGGACCCTTCGCGCGTCGCGGTTGCCGGTCACTCCGCGGGCGGGCACCTGGCCCTCTGGCTCGCCTCCCGGTCACGTCTGCCCGCAGGTGCTCCCGGTGCGGGCATGTCGGTGCCACCCGCGCTGGCCGTCGCCCAAGCTCCGGTCGCGTCGCTGGTCCGCGGCTCGACGCTGCGCCTCGGCGACGGCGCCGTCGACGACCTGATGGGCGGCCCACCCTCCCTCGTGCCCGACCGGTATGCCGTCAGCGACCCGGTGGCCCTCGCCCCGTCGGGGGTGCGGACCGTGCTGGTGCATGGCGTCGAGGACGACACCGTGCCGCTCTCGCAGAGCGAGGACTACCTCGCCGTCGCGACGGACTGCACGCTGGTACGGGTGCCGGGTGGGCACTACGAGCACCTCGACCCGGCCAGCGCGGCGTGCGACGCGCTCCGCGAAGCCCTCACCACCCTGTGACGAGGGCGGGGTTCAGAGAGCTCTGATCGTCGCCGCGGTAGCGGCCGCGACGACCACCATCACCAGGAACGGCAGTCGCAGCCACAGGCACACCGCCCCGGCGAGCAGCGCCGCCGCGCGGGCGTCGACGACGAGGTTCCGCCCGGATCCGAACACCTGCACGACGACCAGGCCCGACAGCAGTGCGACGGGCAGCAACGTCGCCGCGGTGCGCACCCGCGGCCGCTCCAGCCACGATGCGGGGACGAACCAGCCCGACACCTTCAGGGCATAGCAACCGACGGCGGTCAGGAGCACCGCGGTCCAGATCACGGCTCCTCCCCGACAGGACGCAACAACGCAGGCAGGACGGCAACAGCAGCCAGCAGCACCGGCACCCCCGCAGGCAGGACGGGTACGGCGAAAGCAGCCACCACGGCTCCGCCGAGCGCCACCCGTCGGTGCTTCCCCAGCCGCGGCCAGAGCAGGCCGAGGAAGGCCGCCCCGACCGCCGCGTCGAGCCCCAGCGCTGTCGTGTCCACGGTCGCGGCCCCCGCAGCGCCGAGGAAGGTGGCGAGATTCCACAAGACGTAGACACCGACGGCAGTGGTCCAAAAACCCACGCCCGCAAGGGATCTGGGAGCAGTGACGGCCACCGCTGTGCTCTCGTCGATGGTCACCTGGGCAGCCACCAGCCGCCGTCGCCGACTCATCGGGAGCAGGTGGGCGAGGGTCACGGCGTACATCGCGTTGCGGGTGCCGAGCAGCAGTGCGGCTGCCACCCCGGCGACCGCCGAACCGCCCGCGCCAAGCACACCGACGAGGGCGAACTGGGAGGCCCCCGTGAACACCAGCAGCGACAGCGCGCAGGCCTGGGTGACAGACAGCCCCGCCGTGGTGGCCGCCGCGCCGAACGAGATGCCGTAGGCGCCGACCGCGACCGCGATCCCCAGACTGCGACGGACGACCGCGGCGCGCGACTCCGCCGGGCTGGCGTCCGCCGGGCTGGTGTCCTCGGGGCCGGGCGCTGCCGGTCCGTCGGGTGTCGCCGTCAGCGCACGCCCTCCGCGGCGCCGCAGCCACCTTCGGGCAGGGGGCCGTGCTCGGTCATCAGCTTGCCCATCAGGGTGCGCAGCTGACCGACCTCGGCGGCGGTGAGCCGTCCCGTGACGTGCTCGGCCACCCCTCGCAGATGGGTCGGGGCGGCCTGCCGCAGCCGGACGAGCCCGGCGTCGGTGAGGACGGCGTGCGTGCCGCGGGCGTCGTTGGGGCAGGCGGCCCGCTCGACCAGACCCTCCCGCTCGAGGCGGTCGACGAGCCGGGTCAGCCCGGACCGCGACAGGAGCACCCGGTCGGCGAGCTCGGTCATGCGGAGCCTCCGGCTGGGCGCCTCCGCGAGGTGCAGCAGGACCTCGTACGACGGAAGGGCCAGGTCGTGCTCCGCGAGCAACTCGGCCTCGAGCTTGCGGGTGATCTGGGAGTGGGCGCGCAGGAACGTTCGCCAGGCACCGAGCTCGGTCTCGGTCAGCCGCTGCACCGTCGTCACCAGCCCGAGTCTACTTGCAGATGCAAAGGTCGGTAGCGTTTCGGTGTGCGCAGTGCCAAGGACTTCTTCCGCCCCCTCGCCGTCGGCGCCCCCGCGCCCCTCCGCGAGATTGCGTGGTCACCCTCACGGATGATCCACTTCTTCGACCCGAGCAACCCCAAGATGGTCGCCAAGGTCCCGGAGATCGCCGCCAAGGTGGACGTTCTCCTCGGCAACCTCGAGGACGCCGTACAGGCCTCCAACAAGGAAGCCGCCCGGGCCGGCCTCGTCGAGGTCGCCCGCACGGCCGACCTCGGCCAGGCGCAGTTGTGGACCCGGGTCAACGACCTCGGCAGCCCGTGGGTGCTCGACGACCTCACCACCTTGGTGACCGAGGCCGGCGACAAGATCGACGTCATCATGGTCCCGAAGGTCGAGGGCCCGGAGGACATCCACTACGTGGACCGGCTGCTCGCCCAGCTCGAGGCCAAGGCCGGCATCAGCCGCCCGATCCAGGTGCACGCGATCCTGGAGACCGCCCGCGGCGTGGCCTCCGTCGAGGAGATCTGCGGCGCCTCGCCCCGCATGCAGGGCATCTCCCTGGGTCCGGCCGACCTCGCGGCCAACCGTCGTATGAAGACCACCCGGGTCGGCGGCGGCCACCCCGGCTACCTCGTCCGCGAGGACCCGCCCGCAGGTGATGTCGACGCCCCCCGGGGGGTGTTCCAGCAGGACCTGTGGCACTACACCGTCGCCCGCATGGTCGACGCGTGCGCCATGCACGGCATCTACGCCTACTACGGCCCGTTCGGCGACATCAAGGACGTGCAGGCCTGCGAGGACCAGTTCCGCAACGCCTACCTGCTCGGCTGCGTCGGCGCCTGGTCGCTGCACCCGGTGCAGATCGACATCGCGAAGAAGGTCTTCTCCCCCGATCCCGCCGAGGTGGCCTGGGCCAGGCGGGTCGTCGAGGAGATGGGCGAGGACGGCCGCGGCGCCGTGATGATCGACGGCAAGATGCAGGACGACGCGACTTTCAAGCAGTGCAAGGTCGTGCTGGAGCTCGCGACCCAGCTCGCCGCCCGCGACGCGGACCTCGCGAAGGCCTACGGGCTGTGAACATCCTGCGGTCCGTCCTCTACATGCCGTCGAGCAACGAGCGGGCCCTGGAGAAGGCCAAGACGATCGCTGCCGACGCGATCATCTTCGACCTCGAGGACGCTGTCGCACCGGACGCCAAGGACCTCGCGCGCGAGCAGGCCGTCGCCGCAGTGCAATCAGGCGCGTACGGCGAGAAGGTGCTGACAATCCGTTGCAACGGTCTCGACACCCCCTGGGGCGCAAGCGATCTCAAGGCCGCCGCTGCCGCCGGGCCCGCCGCTGTCGTCGTCCCGAAGGTCAGCGGGCTCGACCACCTGCGCGAGGTCGCAGCCCTGGTCGGCGACGTCCCGATCTGGGCGATGGTCGAGACCCCGTCGGCCCTTTTCGCCATCCGCGAGATCTGCACCTTCCCCCAGGTGTCGGCCCTCGTCATGGGGACCAACGACCTCGTCAAGGAGCTGCGGGCCGCGATGATCCCCGGCCGCGGGCCGCTGCTTCCCCACCTGGCACTGGCCCTGGCCGGGGCCCGGCTGGCAGGCAAGGTGATCCTCGACGGCGTCTACAACGACGTGAAGGACCCTGAGGGCTTCCGCGCCGAATGCCTGCAGGGCATGCAGATGGGCTTCGACGGCAAGACCCTCATCCACCCGTCGCAGGTCGACGTGGCCAACGAGGTCTGGGCCCCGTCCCAGGACGAGGTCAACCACGCACGCAAGGTCATCGAGGCCTTCGAAGATGCGTCGCGCTCCGGGCAAGGGGTCGTCACGGTCGACGGTCGGATGGTGGAGAACCTGCACCGCGACATCGCCCTGCGGGTCCTCGCCACGGCCGAGGCCATCAACGCCCTGGCCTGAGGTCCGAGGTGCGGCACTGCCACTGCTGGCCGCCGGCCTCACCCACGACGCCTACTCGACCGACGGCTTCGACTCGACGCTGCTCGAGCAGTCCGAGCGCGACGTGCTGCGCGAGGTCGTCGGCGACGAGGCCGAGAAGCTCGTCCACCGGTACGGCGCGACGGATCGCGTGCCGTTCTACCGACAGCTCGACCAGCCCCTGGTGGTGTGGACCAACCGGTTCACCGGCGCGTCGCTGACTCTGGACCCTGCCGACGTGGCTCCCCACGTCGAGCTGACCGTCGCCAACGAGCTCGACGTGGTGGAGCACTCCGCCGAGGTGCGTGCGGAGTTCGGGCCTTCGCTGCTCGCCCTGTTCACCCGGGGCCGGTTGTTGATGACCGCTGCCGCGTGGGCCGACGTCGAACGGACGCTGCCGCTTGACGGCCCCCCGGGACCCCAGTAACTTACAACCTTATGGTTGTAGTTCTGTCGGACGAACGGGTCTTCGACCGGCTCTTCCACGCCCTCGCCGACACCACCCGACGCGACATCGTGTCCCGCGCCCTGTCGGGCGAGCACTCCGTGTCCAGCCTGGCGAGGCACTACCCGATCAGCGTCACGGCAGTGCAGAAGCACGTGGCCGTGCTCGAGGAGGCGGGGCTCGTGACCAAGCGCCGACACGGCCGCGAGCAGCTGGTCAGCGGCAACGCGGAGACGCTGCGTCTCGCCGTACGCCTGCTCGACCAGCTCGAACGCACCTGGCGTGCCCGGATCGACCGGATCGGCAGCCTGCTCGACGAACCCGAAGGAGAAGATCGATGACTGTGACCGACGTCCGCAAGGACCTCGACGCCCTGACCATGACCCTGACAGCGGAGTTCGCCGCACCCGTCGAACGCGTCTGGCAGGTGTGGGCCGACCCGCGCCTGCTGGAGCGTTGGTGGGGACCGCCGACCTACCCGGCGACCGTCGTCGAGCACGACCTCGTGCCCGGTGGGAAGGTCGGCTACTTCATGACCAGCCCGGACGGCGAGACCTACCACGGCTGGTGGCTCGTCCGGTCGGTGACCGCGCCCCACGGACTGGAGTTCGAGGACGGCTTCGCCGACTCCGCTGGCGCGGTCAACCCCGAGATGCCGGTGACGGTCGCGGTGGTGTCGCTCTCCGCGCGCCCGGACGGCGGTACGACCATGGTTCTCACGTCGCGCTTCCAGTCCCGCGAAGCCTTCGACCGCCTGGCGGAGATGGGCATGGAGCAGGGGCTGCGCGAGGCCGTGGGCCAGATCGACGGACTGCTCACCTGACCGATGCCTGGCCCGGAGGTCGAAGCGCGGGAGTACTGGGACGCGCGAGCCGCCACGTTCGACGACGAGGCTTGGCTGTCGACGACGACGACGACGAGTTGGTGATCGCGTTGTCGTTCTCCACTGGTCAGGCCGAATCAGCAGGTCGTCTGAGCCCTACTTGCGGTAGCCGAGTCCGTCGATGATGACCTGTTTGCTGCTGGTCACGACCTTGAGGACGACAGTCCCGCTTCGAGTGGAGAAGCTCGGCAGCGGGATCATCTTCTTGTTGACCGTGGAAGCGCTGGCGAGGTTGACCCGGGCGATCCGAACGCTGCCGACCATCACGTCGACGGTTCCGCAGGTGGAGCAGGTCGTGGCGACCAGGAACAGCTGCTTGAACGACGTGCCGCCGGTCCGCGTCAGGGTCTGGTTGATCGATGTTGCTCGCGCGCCGGTCGAGGCGTAGTAGGCCGAGCTGGTGACGGCGGCGAAACCGCTGGATCGCAGCAGTGAGCGGTCGTCGAGCGGCACGACGGTGCACTGCTCCGGGGTGGCGGCTGACGTGTTGCCGGCCCGGTCGGTCGCGCGGACAGAGAAGCAGTAGGTGTAGCCGCGAGCCAGCGAGACGGCCGTCGGCCGGGTGACCGTCAACACCGTCGGCGCGCTGTAGCCGGTGTTGAAGGCGGCGCGGCGGTAGCTCAGGGAGTACGACGCGATGCCGTTGAGGGCGTCGGTCGCGGAGAACGATGGCGTGATCGATGAGGCCAAGGTGTTGGACGGGATCGGGTTCAGCCGCACGCCCGTCGGCGCTGTGACGTCGGGGGTGGAGACCGCGACGGCGAACTCGGTGGCGCCGCTGGTGACGATCGTCGAACCGATGGCGGCGTTCGTGCTGACCTTCACGATGTGCGACTCGCTCGGGCTCCATCCGGACACGTAGACCGCGGAGCCGTCGCGTGCCCAGCTGGGGGTGCTGAACAGCATGGTCGAGGGTGCCGACAGGATGCGCACGGCGCCGGTGGCCAGGGTGACCACCTTGAGCTGGGCGCTGAAGTCGCCAGCCCCGGGGTAGAGGAAGGCCACCTGCGTGCCGTCGGGGCTCACCGAGGGCTGGTAGCCGCCATTCGTCCCGGCAAGGGGCGACGCGACGCCGGCCAGGGTCAGCTTGCGCAAGGGCGCGAGGTCCGAGCTGTCGTCCTCCACCACGAGGGTGGACGCGTTGAGCCAGCTCGGGGCGCTGAAGGCCCCGCTGTTGGGGACGCAGGCGGTGGGGCTGATGGCAGTCGCCGTGACGTTGGCGGTGCAGATCCGCTGGATGTCGGTGCTCTCCCTGTAGGCGGTGTAGGCCAGCCGCCGGTTGTCCGGCGACCAGGCGGGGGCAAAGTTGTCCTCGACCGTCGCAGGAGCAGTGACCGTCGACCCCAACCCGTCCGTACGACGCAGGCTCAGGACCTCGCTGAAGCTGGAGTCACCGTCGGCGATGGAGCTGAAGGCGACGAGGGTGCCGTTGGGCGAGACGCTGAGATCGCCGTAGTTGCCCGTACCTGAGACCAGCGGCGTGCCCTCGCCGCCGGACGCGGAGATGGGGGAGATGCGCTCGGTGCCGTTGACGTCGCGCGAGGCGATCAGCTGGGACGTGGTGCCCACGACGTCCACCACGGTGCTACGGGGGCCGTTGCCGCCTGAGGTGGTCGCCTCCACCGCGTAGTAGGCGTGGACGCCCGCTGCGGGTACGGGCCCAGCCCAGGTGGGCTCGCTCGTCGTACCGACCTGGCTCAGGGCAGCCGGGGACGTGCCACCGAAGATGGTGTAGCCGGTGATGGGGTTGGGAGGCATCCCGGTCGGAGCCGTCCACGAAAGGGTCGTGTTCTTGACCGTGGCGCCACCGACAACAGCGGTGGGTGCACGGAGGGCCAGATCCACGAGAACCGGCGAGGTCGGCGCGCTCTCGCCCGCGTCGTTGATGGCGGTGATGGCGTAGGCGCGCGTGCCGTCACTGGTGTCGGGATCGGTCCACGTGGGAGTCCGGGTGGCGGCGACCGTGGCCAAGGGCGTCAGGTGGTCTGCGTCCGGCCCGCGAAGGACCCGGTAGCTAGAAGCCGCCTTGTTCGCGTCGGAGCTGTCGAACTGCCAGTGCATCGTCACAGCGCCGGCGCCGCGGGTGGCGAACGGGAAGAAGGGCGTACCGGGCGCTGTCACGCCGCGCACCAGGAGGGGTCGGGTGTGCGATGCCAAGGCTGTGGTGTCGGTGAAGGTGATCAAGCCGAGGTTCTGACCCACCGCCTGGGGGGTAGCGGCCACGCCGACCTCGCAGGACTGGCCCGGGGACAGCGTCGTCAAGCACCCGTTGGTGCCCGCGAGCCCCCAGATCGTCGAGGCGCTGCCCTCGCCGGGGGTGACCTTGACGTCCGAGATGGTGATCGAGGTCTCGCCAGCGTTCGTGTAGGTGACGGCATCCTGGCGCGTCGAACCAACGGCCGTGTCGGGGGCGATCACGTTGGCCAGATCGGCGAAGGCGTAGGCCGCAGGGACCCCGAGCCTGATTGAGACGGTCGTGTCCGCTCCGTAGGAACAGCCGAAGACTGCGTCTGCGTCCAGGACCTTCACGATTCCGTTGGTGTCAAAGCCGATGTCGTGGATGACGAAGTTACCGGTGCGCGAACGGCAGGCGAGGCCGAGGTTGCTGGAGAAACTGACGTTTGGCTGACTCGGATCGGTCCCGTGAGAGAGGTCGTAGGTGCCGACTGCCAACCGCTCGCCGCTCGCTGGCTTGAAATCGAGGCTGAGTGGACTCTCCGGCGCGACGAACGACAGGTGGATGCCTGTCTCGTCGTTGGCGTAGCCCGGCCGCGTCACCATCGCGTCATCGACGATGCCGCCCTCACCCAGCCAGCTCTCGAGCGAGCTGCCACGAGCGCTGTCGACCACGATCACGGCTCTGGCACTGGCGGTGCGTGCCGCGGAGGGAGCCACCACGGTGATCGCTGATGACTGCGGGCTGGCCCCAACGGCGTTGAGCGCCCGCACGGCGTAGGTGTGGGTGCTGCCCGGAGTCATCGCCTCAGAGAACGGGTCGCCATAGCCCGAGACACTGGTCGTCGTGCCGATCGACACCAGGTCATCGGCCGTGGTCCCACGGAAGACCTCGAACGACGTGGGTGCATGATCAGCGTCGGAGGCGGCGGGCTCATATGTCAGCCGGATCCCATCGGTCGCGCCGTAGGATGAGACCTCCGTCGGAGTACCTGGCTCGGAAGTGGCCGCTGCCATGGCAGGCGGCATGGTCGTCAGCGGCACGAGCAGCGCCGGAACAAGCGCAAGCGCAAGACGACGAAGTGAGCGTGACATCTGCTGGGGTCCCCTGTTACGGGGAACGCGTTGTTGATCTCGCCCCCGGCCTGGCGGACAAGACTAGGGCAAGGTGGACGGTTCGGACAGAGTCACGACCGATCCCACAGGCCGCGCATATCGGGCGAACGCAGCAGGTCAGTCGTCTCCTGAAACGCGTCGGACTCCTCACGGGCGATGACGACGGCATGGCCACGTCGGGAGGTGATCTCAACCGGAGTGCGATCCTCCTTCACCTGCTCGATCAGGGGGAAGCGGTTCTTGCGGGCCTCGCTCGCGGTCACCGGCATGCCGGCCCTGCCGCGCCGAACTACCCGGTCGGCAAACCCGTCTGGACGTAGAGCTCGAGGGCGATCCCGTCAGGGTCGACGAAGGCCACCAGCGCTGAGCTGGTCAGCGCCGTGACCTGCACGCCCGCGTGCCCGACGCCGCGGGACGTGAGCCACCCGGCCCAGTCCTCCAGCTCGGCCACGGAGCCCACCGTGAACCCGACGTGGTCCAGCCCGGTACGGCGTGGGTCGAACCCTTGGGGCAACGCCGCCACGTGCTGGGTCAGCGCCACGACCGCCCCGCAGGGATGCCGCAGGATCCGACGCGTGAAGTCGTCGGTGTCGAACGGGAGCAGCTCCGCGAACCCCAGCGTCTCGACGTACCAGGCGGTGGAGCGGGGCAGGTCGGAGACGGTGAGGGCGATGTGGCTCACACCGGACAGCGGGGGCAGGCTCATGACCCCGGCCCTAGAACCCGGCCCGCACTAACCTTGAGGCATGCTCCCCAGTCAGGACCAGCTCACCGCCGCCCTCGCGACCGTCGAAGACCCCGAGATCCGGCGACCCATCACCGAGATCGGCATGGTCAAGTCCGCGACGGTCGACGCCGACGGCACGGCCCGCATCGCGATCTACCTGACGATCAGCGGTTGCCCGATGAAGGACACCCTGACCGAGCGGGTGACCAACGCCATCGCGCCCTTGACGGGCGTCACGAGCGTGGTCGTCGAGCTGGACGTGATGAGCACCGAGCAACGGCAGGCGCTGCAGACCCTGCTGCGCGGCGACAACCCGACCAGGGAGATCCCGTTCGCGCAGCCGGGGAGTCTCACCCGGGTCTTCGCGGTCGCCTCCGGCAAGGGTGGCGTCGGCAAGTCCAGCGTCACCGTCAACCTGGCAGTTGCCCTGGCAGCCAAGGGATTGCGGGTCGGTGTCGTCGACGCCGACATCTACGGGTTCAGCGTGCCGCGGATGCTCGGCGTGGAGCACAAGCCGACCCAGGTCGAGCAGATGATCATGCCGCCGTCCGCGCACGGCGTGAAGGTCATCAGCATCGGCATGTTCACCAAGGACAACACCCCCGTCGTGTGGCGCGGGCCGATGCTGCACCGCGCGCGGCAGCAGTTCCGCGCCGACGGCGACGGGGGCGGCCTCGACAACCTGCTGATGGACCTGCCCCCCGGCACCGGTGACATCGCGATCTCGGTCGCGCAGCTCGTGCCGTCCGCGGAGATCCTGGTCGTCACGACGCCGCAGCTGGCCGCTACCGAGGTCGCCGAGCGGGCCGGCTCCATCGCGTTGCAGACCCACCAGCGGATCGCCGGCGTGGTCGAGAACATGAGCTATCTGTCGTGCCCGCACTGCGGCGACCCGATCGACGTGTTCGGCTCCGGCGGCGGCCAGGCAGTGGCTGACTCACTGTCGCGCTCCCTCGGCGCCCCGGTCCCGCTGCTCGGCCAGATCCCGATCGACACCCGGCTGCGCGAGGGCGGCGACAGCGGGATGCCGTTGATGCTGTCCGACCCCGACTCCGCGGCCGCGAAGGAGCTCATGAAGGTCGCGGACGCGCTCTCCGCCAAGCCCCGCGGTCTGGCCGGCATGTCGCTCGGCCTCAGCCCCGCCAGCCGCGCCTGACACGGCCACCACCCGCCGTACCAGGGCGCCCGACCCTCTTGTCCGACATCTGTACGTGACACGCGCGGCGTGTTCGATGCAGACCTCGGACAAGAAAGATCATCGGGTACGGCGAAGTGGTGCCGCACCGGCAGGCTCAGGCCAGGCAGGCTCAGGCCAGGCAGGCTCAGGGCCGGCAGGCTCAGGTCAGGTGGTGTCGGGGTCCCAGGGGACGGGTTCGCCGGGCTCGAGGACGGCCGTGCGGCCGCTCGAGGTGGCGTCCTCGAGGTCGTCCTCGAGCAGGTGCTTGCGGACAAACTCCCTGGGGTGCAGGGACTTCAGGTCCAGATCGCCGATCTCCGGACCGAGCTCGGTCTTGAGGTCGGCGCTCAGGCCCTTGAGGTAGGTGCGCAGCTTGCGGAGGTTGCGCCCGGCGTCCTCGGCCATGCCCGGCAGGCGGTCGGGACCGAAGACGAACAGGCCCAGGACGAGCAGGACCGCCGTCTCCGGCCACCCCAGCCCTCCGAACACCGCGCACCTCCCTCGTCGCCAGACTCCCCGAGACAAGACTCCCCGAGGCAAGACTCCTCAAGGCAAGATCGCTCGAGCCTCAGGTCAAGACTAGGAGGTCTTCTTGTCCTGCAGCACCAGACGGGCAGTCTTCGTCGACCCACCGCGCAGGTAGGTGACCTTGATCGTGTCCCCGACCTCGAAGGTGCGGAGCTGCACGATGAGGCCGTCGACGCTGGTGACGGGTTTCCCGTCGAGGCTGGTGATGACGTCGCCGGCCCGGAGCCCCGCCTTCTGGGCGGCCCCGCCGGGCAGTACCTCGGTGAGTCGGGCTCCGCGGGGTCCGCCGCCCGCAGCGCCGACCGTCGCCGCCGTGACGCCGATCGCCGGGTGGGTGGCCTTGCCCGTGCGGATCAGCTGCTCGGCGATCGAGCGGGCCTCATCGACCGGGATCGCGAAGCCGACCCCGATGCTGCCGGTCTGGCTGTCGGCGACGCCACCGAGGGTGGCGATCGCGGAGTTGATGCCGATGACCCGGCCGGCGCTGTCGACGAGGGCCCCGCCGGAGTTGCCCGGGTTGATCGCGGCGTCGGTCTGGATGGCATTGAACAGCGGGGTGGCGGGTCCGCCACCTTCCTCGTCCGGGACCCGCACGGTGCGGTTGAGCGCGCTGATGATGCCCGCCGTCACGGTGCCCGCCAGCCCCAACGGGGAGCCGATCGCGACGACGGGGTCGCCGACGACCAGGTTGCTGGAGCTGCCGAGGGTCGCGGGCGTGAGCCGGTGCCGACCGGTGCGGACCTTGATCACGGCGAGGTCGGTCTCGGGGTCGCGCCCGACGATGTCGGCGGGCAGATCGACCTCCCCGGCCCCGTTGAAGGACACCGTGATGGTGCCGCCGGCAGCCGCCGAGGCCACGACGTGGTTGTTGGTCAGGACATAGCCGTCAGAGCGGAGCACCACTCCGGAGCCGGTGCCGCCATTGGCCCCGGACTCCACCGAGATGCTCACGACGCTCTTCAGCACCCGCGCCGCGATGCCCGCGACCGAGGTGGCAGGCCGGGCGACAGGGACGACGGGTGCCGCCGTACCCAGGCTGGCTGTGTCGTCGCGAAGGCTCTCGACGGCCGGGGGTCCGTCGTCGGCGCTGCGGGAGCCCAGGTAGCCACCGACGCTGCCCGCGATGAGCGCGGTGCTCACGATGGCTGAGGCGAAGGCCAGGCGGCTGCGGCGCGGCGGCGCGGGAGGGCTCGACCCGATCGGTGCGGTGGGATAGCCCCACGCGAGCGCCCCGGAAGGCGGCGACTCGGGCGGCGGGGCTCCCCAGACGTCGGAGGGGGACCACCAGGGGTCGGGCTGGTCGGGCACGGCAAAGCCTTCCGGGAGGTGGTGCTGGTGTGCACAGTCTGCGGCTAGCCGAACGGGTTCAGCCAACTACCGACCCGGGACATACCCCGCCAGACCCGCGAACCCACCCCGTCGTCGACGACGCGAGCCTGGCGGTGGGGCAGGACGAGGAGGGCATCGGACACGACCTGGGCCGGGGCGTCGGACACCAGCGTCCAGGTGCGGCCGTCGCCGGACCACACCACCCGTTCCGGGAAGCCCTTGCCGACCCAGACGGTGCCGCCGCCCATCGACTGGGGGGTGCCCTCGGGGTCCTTGGCGAGCTCGCCCTCCTGGACGAACAGCGACAACGTCGACAGGCCGTCGGAGTAGGACAGCTGCAACACGTCGACCCCCTCCCGCTCGTGCAACCGCGACTCGAAGAGCTCCAGCCCGGACGGCAACTGGTGCACGACCGGCCAACCCTGCGCCTCCATCGCCTGCAGGGCGTCGTCGGAAAGCCGTTGCCCGGTGGGGTGGAGGGGCTCCAACGCGGCTGCCGAGACCGCCGAGGCCACGACGGGGCCATCCACCTGGAGGTCGACGAAGGCGCTGCTGCGGATCACCGAGCCGCGACTGTCGTGCACCTCGCGCCGCAGGACCAACCCGGTGTCGGCGTCGAGCCAGAAGCGACCGGCCACCGACCCCACACCGACCTGGCCCGGACGACGGGCCTCGACGAGCACCGCCGGGCGACCGGCACAGAGCGACCGGCCCGCCACCCGCAGGTCGTAGTGGCCCGCCAGCAGCCCGAGGAGCCTGGTGTCGAGGGCGTCGGGCGCCAGGGCTTCCTGCTCGGAGAACATCAACCGCACGGCGCTGCCCGAGCCGGGGGTGTGGCGGACCGCAAGCACCGCGAAGCTGGGCTGGCCGTCCCGGACGCTGACGACGTGCTGGGTGCCGCTCCAGGTGCGGGTCCGCGCCGATCGCACCGCACCCTCCAGCAGCGCCATGGCCGGCACCGACGGGCTCAGCACCTGACTCGCCTCGCTGTCCACATCCGGGAGGGTGAACGCCGCGGAGGGAAGGCCGGTGAGCAGGACACCGGTCCCGGCGCACACGACCAGGAGCCGCAGGCTGCTCACCTCAACGTCACGGGGCCGACCGGAACACCGAGACGACGCCGACCTCGGTCAGGGGCAGCTCGTTGGACGTCGTGTTGTGGTCCAGCACGAACTGCGGGCTGGTCGGGTCGACGGGCGCCACCGGACCACGGGGCGGCGGACCGGCCAGGCTCAACGCACCACCAAGCCCGAGTACGACGAAAGCGCCGCCCACGGCAGTGCGCCGCAACCGGGAGTGAGCAGGACGGGGCCGCGGCTGGGGTCGGCGCGAGAGGGTCGGCACCGACGGCAACAACGAGGGCAGCCGGAAAGGCGGCGGGGCGGAGGACGGGAGCGAGGAGGGCGACGGAGGGGAGGGCGGGGTGAGGGCGGCGAGCAGCCGGGCGGTCAGGTCCAGGGGGACCTGCGGCTCCTCCGCCGCCCCGCGCAAGGTGGCCTTGAACCGGCGCAGCCCCTCCACCTCCGACCGGCACGGCAGGCAGTGGGCCAGGTGGACCTGGACCTCCTCGCGCCGGGAGTGGTCGAGCTCGCCGTCGACGAAGGCGGTGACCGCGGGACCCAGGTGTGCGCTCATGCCAGGGCGACCATCGGTGCCCGGTGGGCGAGTGCCCTACGCAACTGCGAACGGCCGCGGTGGATGCGGCTGCGGACGGTGCCGATCTTGATGCCCAGGGTGGCGGCGATCTCCTCGTAGGACAGGCCTTCGAGGTCGCAGAGGACGACCGCCGCCCGGAAGTCCGGCGGGAGGGCGTCGAGAGCGGCCTGCACGTCGTCGTCGAAGTGGGTGTCCTCGTAGACCTGTTGCGGGCTGCGTTCACGTCCCGGGATCCGCTCGGCGTCGTCCGGCAGGGCATCGAACCGGATGCGTGCCTTTCGCCGTACGAGGTCGAGGAAGAGGTTGGTGGTGATGCGGTGGAGCCAGCCCTCGAAGGTGCCGGGGGTGAAGGTCGACAGCGACCGGAAGACGCGGACGAAGACCTCCTGGGTCAGGTCCTCGGCGTCATGAGGGTTGCCGGTGAGGCGATAGGCAAGGCGGTAGACCCGGGCGGAGTGGTCGCGCACGACCTCGTCCCAGGTGGGCGCAACCCACTGCTCGACCCCGGTCATGGGTAAAGTCTGCCTCACTTCCTGTCGCTCAGGTCAACGCATCCTGGTCTCCCGGCGTTCCCGCAGTAGGTTTGTCCAGATGGACAGCGACGTAGTCACCAGCTGGCTGGACTCCTGGCTCCCCGAGGACGCGGTGCTCATCGCTGCGCGCTCGCGGGCCGCGGAGGTCGGCGTCCCCTGCGTGGACCCGGTCACCGGCTCGTTCCTGCGGCTGCTGGTCGCCGCCAGCGGCGCACGAGCGGTCGTGGAGCTCGGCACCGGGGCGGGCGTCTCGACGCTGTGGCTGCTGAGCGGCATGCACCCGGACGGGATCCTCACGACCATCGACCCCGAGACCGAGCACCAGCGACTGGCCAAGCAGTCGCTCGTGGAAGCCGGCTACGGCTCGACCCGGGTGCGGCTGATCGCCGGCCGGGCCCTCGAGGTGCTGCCCCGACTGTCCGACGGCGCCTATGACCTGGTGTTCTGCGACGCGTTGCGTTCCGAGAACACCGACTACCTCGCCGGATCGCTCCGGTTGCTGCGGCCCGGTGGGTTGCTGGTCTTCGCGGGCGCCCTGAACGGCGGCCGGGTGACCGACCCGAGTGCGCGGGACGCCGACACGGTGGCGCTGCGGGAGCTCGCCAGGACGGTGCGCGACCACGAGCAGCTCACCCCCGCGCTGCTCCCCCTCGGCCAAGGGCTGCTCGTCGCCGTCCTGTCCTGAGTGTCGAGTCAGCTCGCCAAGCTGCGAGGGCCGACGACGGCGGCGAGGACACCGGAGTTGGGCAGCAGCAACACGCCCTCGTCGGTGTCGAGCTGGACGTAGGTCAGCCCGATGCTCAAGACCCGACCGGAGTAGGGCCCGACCAGCGAACCGCTCCGGATGCTGATCTCGTGGCCGACCTGGAACGGCCGGTTGAGCAGCAGCACCAGCCCCGCGACGACGTTGGCGAGCGACTGCTGCGCCGCGATCCCGAGGACCACGCCGGTGACGGCCCCGGAGACCAGCAGCCGCTGCACGGGCACGTCCAGCAAGACCATCAGCAGCATGACGGTGGACGCATACCCGAGCAGGGTGAGCAGCAGCGCGACGACAGCGGCGTGGGCATCACCGAACCTGGCGCGACTCACGGAGGCGACCTCAACGGCGGCACTGCGCACCGCCAGCACGGCCAGGGCGACGAAGGCGACGCTGCCGGTCAGCACCACGATCGTCCCGGGGAACGAGGACCAGGTGAGGTCACCGAAGACCCGCACCGTCGAGGCGGCGACGAGGGCGAGCAGTCCGCTGACCGTCGCCTTCTTGAAGTCCGGGCGGACCCGCGAGGGACGAGGGGTGTCGAGGGTGTCCGCAGTGAGCAGGGGGTTGCGCATGGCGTGCTCCTCCAAGGATCTGAGGGTCACCGCCGGCGGCACGTGGGCCACCCGACGACGGGGGCACCCCCCACGTTAGGGGACATCGACGACCACAAGCAGCCGAGCCGCGCCACGTCAGGAGCGGGCGCTTGCCTTGGCCTTGTTGGCTTGAGGGACCTCTGGGGTGTCGGCCAGCTTCTCGAGCCAGTCGACCAGCAGGCGGACGCCGTAGCCGGTGCCGCCCTTGGTGAGCTCTTCCTCCTCGGCACCCGACCAGGCCGGACCGGCGATGTCGAGGTGCGCCCACGGACGGCCGCCGGCGAACTCGCGCAGGAACAGGGCGGCGGTGATCGAGCCGCCCTGCAGGTGCAGGGTCGGGTCGCCGATGTTGCGCAGGTCGGCGATCTGCGACTCCAGCGCCGGCAGGTAGTCCTCGACGAGCGGCAGCCGCCACACCCGCTCCCCGGAGCGGTCGGCCGCGGCGCAGAGCTGGGCGGCCAGCGCGTCGTCGCCGGTGAACAGCCCGGCGATCTTCTTGCCGAGCGCGACCGGCATCGCACCGGTCAGGGTGGCGATGTCGATGATGACGTCGGCCTGCAGGACCTGGTCCGCGTAGGCGATGCCGTCGGCCAGCACCAGGCGGCCCTCAGCATCGGTGTTGAGGACCTCGACGGTCCTTCCGCCGTACTGGGTGATGACGTCGCTGGGGCGCTGCGCGGTGCCGCTGGGCATGTTCTCGGCGATGCAGGCGAGGACCGTCACCTTGATCCCCAGCTTCAGGTCGGCGACCGCCCGCAGGGTCGCGAGGACCGCGGCGGCACCGCCCATGTCCATCTTCATGCTGAGCATGCCGTCGTTGGGCTTGATCGAGATGCCACCGGTGTCGAAGGTGATGCCCTTGCCGACGAGCACGACGTGCTGCGTGCCACCCCCGTCGTAGGTCGCTTCGACGACGCGCGGCGGACGGGATGACCCCATACCGACGGCGACGACGCCACCCCAGCCCTCGGCGCGCAGCTCCTTCTCGTCGCGGACGCGCACAGTGAGGCCCTTGAGCAGCGTGCGGGCCTGCCCGGCGAGCCAGGTGGGCGTCTTCTCGAGCGGCGGCGTGTTGACCAGGTCGCGGGCGACGGCGGTCGCGCGCACCACGACGAGGGTCCGCTCGAGCGCCGGGGTCAGCGCCTTGACGTCGCTGACGACGACCGCGATGTCGGTCAGCGCGAGCGGCTCGGAGGAGGCCTTCCGGGTGAACCCGTAGACCCCGAGCAGCAGCCCCACGACCAACGCGTGCAACCCATCGGCGTCGAGTGCGTACGCCCGCAGGTCGAGTGCCAGCGAAGCAGATCCCTTGGTACGTCGGGCAAGTGCCGCTCCGGCCTTGCGCAGCTCCGCGGGAGAACCGCCGCCAGTGCCGACCAGGAACACCTTGTCCACGATCGGGACGGCCACGAGCTCACCCGCCTCGCCCTTCGCTTTCTCGCGCTCGAGCAGTCCGGTCACGTCCCCCGGGGGCGTGCCGACGATCTCGGGTCCCTGCCGGGTGGGCAGGGCCAGGACGTCAGCCTTGGGGACGGTGCCGGTCAGGCGGAGCGAGGGGAGAAGGGCCACCGGGTTAGGAGACGACTGCCTTGAGCGCGTCGCCGAGGTTGGTGGCCTCCTCGGCGTTGAGCTCGACGACCAGGCGTCCACCCCCCTCGAGCGGGACGCGCATGACGATGCCGCGACCCTCCTTGGTGACCTCGAGCGGGCCGTCGCCCGTGCGCGGCTTCATGGCCGCCATCGCCGTACCTCCATCAGTCAGGGTGCTCCACAGCAACGCTGCATAGCGGGGTGCTTGGCACCATTCTCCTGCATCCGCGGCTCGGCGGGGGAAACGGGGTCCGGTACGGCGTGACCGAGTTGCCCCCGAGCGCCCGATCTGACCTCGTGCAGCGCTCTGCTCCGCCGACTGCGAGGCTGTTCCCCAGCCTCTCCCTCGCGCCCTGCCTCGCGCCCTGCCTCTCGCCCTGCCTCTCGCCCTGCCTCTCGCCCTGCCTCTCGCCCTGCCTCTCGACCTGCCTCTCGCCCTGACTGGAGCCCTGATGTCCGACACCGTCCTGCTCGATGTGACCGGCGGCGTGGCGACCATCACCCTGAACCGCCCGGACGGCATGAACTCCCTGACCGTCGAGGCGAAGGTCGCCCTCAACGAGGCGGTGGCCACGGTGGCCGCCGACGCCCGGGTCCGCGCCCTGGTGCTGACCGGCACCGGCCGGGCCTTTTGCGTCGGCCAGGACCTGCGGGAGCATGCGGCGCTGCTGGAAGCCGGCGACCCGGCACCCCTGTCGACGGTGGCGGAGCACTACAACCCGCTCGTGACCGCTCTGTCGCAGCTGCCCTTCCCCACCATCGCGGCGATCAACGGCACCGCGGCGGGTGCCGGTCTGGGCCTCGCCTGCGCCCTCGACCTGCGCATCGGGGCGGCCGGCGCCCGCTACACCACGGCCTTCGCGGGCATCGGCCTCACCGCCGACTCCGGCCTGTCCTGGACGCTCCCCCGGCTGATCGGCGCGGGCCGGGCCACCGCCCTGCTGCTGCTCGCCGAGCCGTTCACCGCCGAGGCCGCCCTCGAGATGGGGATGCTGAACATGGTGGTCGCCCCCGAGCGGGTCCTCGAGGTCGCCACCGAGCTCGCGGTGCGACTCGCGGCCGGCCCGACCGCTGCGTATGCCTGCATCAAGGAGTCGGTGCGCTTCTCCGCCGACAGCTCCCTGGTTGCGGCCCTCGCCAAGGAGGATGAGCTCCAGACCCGGGCCGGTCAGACCGCCGACCACACCGCCGCGGTCCGGTCGTTTCTCGCCAAGCAGCCGCCGGTCTTCGAAGGCCGCTAGCTCTCAGATCGCGTTTCGACCCAGCGGGCGAACTTCCTGAGTGACGCCCGCACGCCAGCTCGGAAGAGCGGGCGAACCAGCGGCCAACCCAGCCTGCCCGCTGTGCCGAGCGAGAGGTCCTCACGCCAGACGAAGGTGCTGCGCCCCTCAGCGACCGCACGCACCGTGAACTCACCGGTCCCCCGCACCACCCGTCCGGTGTGCAACACGTGGCAGCGGTACGGCGGCTCCCACACCGTGATCACCATGGGATCCAGGAAACCCAGCCGACCCAGGCCCGTGAAGGCCTCGATGGCGCCGCCGACTCCTCGGCCTTCCTGCGCGGTCGCACGCACCCGGGTGCCGAGCATCCACTCGCCCTGCCGCTCCCAGTCGGTGATGGCCGCCCAGGTCTGCTCGACGGAGGCGGCCACGTCGATGGTCAGCTCGAGCGAGGCGGTCACGTCCGGTCGGTCCCCGGTCGGTCGGTCCCCGGTCGG
>JANOTZ010000363.1:0-15673 GCA_031416735.1 Frankiales bacterium | reverse complement strand
CCCTTCTTGGTCTCGTAGTCGTGCGGGTCGATCTTGGGACGGAGCTTCATCTCCTTGATGACGGTGAGGACCTGGTTCTTGCGGCTCTCACGCGCCTTCTGCGCCGTCTCGTACTTGAACTTGCCGTAGTCCATGAGCTTGGCCACCGGCGGACGCGCCATGGGCGCGACCTCGACGAGGTCGAGGTCGTTCTCCTGGGCCATCTGCAGGGCGACGCCGATGGCGACGATGCCGACCTGCTCACCGTTAGGGCCGACCAGACGCACCTCAGGGACGCGGATCCGGTCGTTGATGCGGGGTTCAGCGCTGATGCTGCCTCCAAAGCAAAGGGATGGGTCGCTGGCCGGCGCCCTCATGAGAAAGGGCCCCGCGCTCAGCGCAGGGCCCACATCTCCCGTCCGTGTGGACGGGAACGACATCGTCGGGACGAACCCGTCGAGCCGACCGGACCCGGCTGCCTTGCGGCTGCTCGGGTGGGAGGTGGGGCCTCCGCTTGCGCGACCACACCCGTGCACCCTGACTTTCGTCGGGATGCGAAGGAATGGCCGGGTCGCGTCTGAAAGGATAGCAGGATGGCTCCCCCGACTGGTGAACTCCGCGATCTGGCCGACGTCCCCGCCGCCGAGGTGATCTCCGCGGTCGCGGTGCACCTGATGAGCGCCGCCGCGGTGAAGTGCGGTCTCACCGAGGCGGGCGACGCGACCCTGGACCTCGACGAGGCCCGCAAGCTCATCACCGCCCTGGCCGGGCTGGTCACGGCCGCCCGTCCCGATCTCGGCGTGCACGCCGCTCCGCTGCGCGACGGCCTCCAGTCCTTGCAGAAGGCCTTCCGGGAGGCCTCCCCGATCCCGGACGACCCGGGCGACGGTCCCGGCGAGAAGCTCACCGGCTGAACCAGCGCCTGCGCAGGACCTCCTGACCGGGTCCCGTGGCGGGGACCTGGGCGAGGTCCAACCCCTCCGCGGGCAACTGGGGCCCGAGCCGCTGCACGAGCCGGTGAGCCAACGCGGCCAGCTCCTGCGGCGGCAGCTCACGGCGCGCTGCGACACCGAGCACGGCGCCGTCTGGACCTTCCAGCAGCCGCGCCGACCGCAACCGCTCGCCCGTCAGCGCCTTCCCCAACGCCAGGACCAGCTCAGGAGGGGCGGGTACGGCGGACTCCGTCAGGGCGGTCGCTCCCCTCCTGGAGGCCAGCGACCCGCGGGCGAGCGACCCCCCTGCCGGCGGGTCTGCATCCCGGAGGTCGGCGCCGATGGGCACCCAGCCCTGGGCCAGGGTGCGCAGCTCGGTGACCGCCAGCGCCGCACCCGCCGGGTCGAGCAGAACAACGACCGCTCCCTCGTCCAGTGCGGCGGCGCAGGCCTGCGGGCCAGTGAGGGGGACCGGGCGGGCGTCGAGGCGCCAGCGCTTGAGCGCCGCCAGGTCCTGGAACACGGGCAGCGCCCGGCTCCCGTCGGGCGCCTCGATGAGGACGACGGCCATCTCGGCGCTCGATTCGGCCCGCAACCCACCGATCACCTGCTCAGCGGTGGCGGTGGCGGTGATGGCCGCGAACACCCGGGCACCGACGAGGGCGGCCAGGGCCTCGGCCCGGTCACCGGCGGCGAGGGCCGATGCGAGCCGTGGGTCCGCCGCTCCGGTGTCGCTGGCGCTGCCGTGGGTCACCCCACCACGCTAATCGGTGACCGGAGGGACGCGTTGGGGCTGCAAGAAGGCGGCTCGGGGGCCGCGGGGAGGGATGGTCGGCGAGGACCGGGCGCCGGCTTGCGCCGTACCCGCGTTCTGGGGTTGATCTTCCTCGAGTTGTTCTGCAGCTGGGCGTGGCCTCCCACAACGAGAGGTAGATCGGCGACGGGAGGGCCGGGAGCGGAGGCGTCAGCCGGCGGCGCGAGCACCGCTGAGCAGGACCACACAGGCGTCGATCGCGGACCGGGCCTGAGAGCCGCTGGACGCGCCGGCAAGCAGGATGGCGAAGCGCACCCGGTGTCCGTCGGCGGTCGTGGTCCAGCCCGTGAGGGCGTAGGTCCCGGGCAGCGTGCCGGTCTTGCCGATCGCCTTGCCGGCCGCCGCCGTGTTGCACATCCGGCGCAGCAACGTGCCGTCCTTACAGGCGATCGGCAGGGCCTGTCGCAGCGCGGTGTAGACGCCGGTGGACTCGGCGGCCTTGAGCAACGCCAGCTCACCGCCGGCGCTCTGCCGGTCGCGGCTGGACAGCCCGGAGCCGTCGGCGACGGTGCCGGCGGCCACACCGGAGCGTGCGAGCACGTCCCTGACGGCGGCTGCTCCGGCAGCGGTGCTGCCGGTGCCGCGCACGGCCCGGCCGGACTCCTTCAGGAGCAGCTCGGCGGCGAAGTTGTCGGAGTCCTTCGACATCCTGCGCACCAGGTCGGCGACCGAGGCCGAGACGCGCGAGCCGACCAGACGGGCACCGGTGGGGGTGAGACCGCGGTGCAGCGCGGGTGTGACGGAGACGCCGTGCCGGGTCAGCATCTCGCGGAAGCGGCCCAGGGTCGGGATGCCCGGGTCGTTGAGGTAGGCGCTGTCCTTGCGCCAGCGGTTGCCGTCGACGGCCAGCGCGGACAGCGGCCCGCTCTCCTCCGGGACATAGGACGTCCTCCAGCCGGGTGCCCGCCGGACCGCGTCGTAGCGCAGGTCGTCGACGACCAGCGAGCCCTCGATCTTGCGGATCCCGGCCGCACGGACCTGGCCGGCGAGGTCGTTGAGCTGGCCGGCGCTGAGGTAGGGGTCCCCACCGGCGACGAGATAGAGGTTGCCGGGGAGGTAGGGCCCGCGTTGGGGCTTGGTGGCCCGGAGCTCGGTGCGCAGCCGACCCGCGGGCCCCAGGGCCTGCAGAGCCGTGAAGCCGGTGTAGAGCTTCTCCGTGGAAGCCGGAGCCACCGAGAGCGACGCGCCCTGGCGGTAGACCGCCCCCAGCCCGTCGACGTCCACCGCCATGGACACGGTCGAGGCGCCGCTGCGGGAGATGGCCGCGTGCAGCCGGGTCCGGAGGTCCTGGGTGACCGAGGCCGGTGAGGCGGTGGCGTTGGCGGGAGTGGCGGTGGCGGGAGTGGCGGATCCCAGCAGGCCCACGAGGAGCGCAACCGGGACGAGAGCTCGGAACACAGTCACCCTTGTGATGTCGGCAGGTCGGGGGATTTCCACAGTCAGAGTTCGGTGTCCTGGGCAGTCTGCAGCAGTTGGCGTAGTGCGAGCACCGCATCGACGGCCGTGTCGCCGTCTCCTGCCTGGATCCCGAGCAGCGCGACGGTCTCGTCGTCGTGCAGCTCGAGCTGCGCCCACGACGCCCCGTCGGGCAGGTCCACCCGGACGACGAGCTCCCAGGGGAAGAACCGCTCCCCCAGGACGTTGCGTACCCAGATGCCCCGCTGGTCGGCGCGGACCCGGAACCGGGTGAAGGCCAGGACGGTGCCCGCGAGCAGGACCCCGAGGCCGAAGAAGGCGATCTGGTCGGCCGGTCCGAAGGTCTGCCCACCCGCCCCTCCGCGGGGCAGCAGGACCGCCAGCACCCCGAACGCGGCGAGCACGAACACCGCCACGCCCCAGCACACCCGGGTCAACCGACGGGGCACAACTTCGAGGTTCATGCGGGCACCGGCTCTCGTGACGTGGTTTGCCGCAGGACGCGGAAAGCCAGTTGTACGGCGGGTCCGATGCCGAACGCGAACGCCAGGGTGCCGAGACCGACCGGGCCGCCGAGGGCGACACCGGCGGCGAGGACGGTCAGCTCGAGCAGGGCCCGGCAGGTCCCTACCGCCCAGCCGGTGCGTTCGACGAGCGCCACCATCAGGCCGTCCCGCGGACCAGGACCGAGGTGGGCCCCGAGGTAGAGCGCGGAGCCGATGGCGACGCCGACGATGCCGCCGGTGGTGGCCACGAGCCGTAGCGACAGGTGCTCGTCCGGCAGTCCGTCCAGCACCGAGGTGGCGAGCAGGACGTCGACGGTGGCGCCGATCACGACGACGTTGAAGGCGGTCCCGATCCCGGGCCGGACTCCAACCGCCAGACCGAGGAGCAGGACGGCGACCGAGACGCCGATCGCCGTGCGACCGAACGGGGTGCCGAGCTGCGTGGACAGGCCACCGGCCAGCACGTCCCAGGGACCGACGCCCAGGTGGGCCTGCAGGCCGAGCCAGATGCCGACGCCGAAGAAGACCAGCCCGACGTTGAGCTTCACCAGCCGCCAGGTCACCGTTGCCCCCGGCCACTGACCGCGACGGCCAGCATGGTGAGGCCGGCGGCGACCAGGGTGGTGGGCGCCACTCCCCTGTCGAGGTCGAGGGCGATCCCGCCCAGCAGTTGTCCGGCGGTGATGGCCAGACCCAGTCGCAGGACGCCGAGTGACTTGACCGCGATCGCGGCCACCGCCACGAAGGCCGCGCCGATCGGGCCGCCTATGTACATCCACCACTCCGTCGGCCAGGTCTCGGCGTGCACGCCGCTGACCACGGCCTTCACGGCCAGCCCCAACGACAGGGCCACGAAGCCGACCACGAAGTTGACGAAGGTCGCCACCGTCGCGTCGGTCGCCTGCCGCATCCGGCCGTTGAGGGCCTGCTGCACCGAGATGAGGCCACCGGCCACCACGACGAGGCCGAGCAGCAGCGGGCTCGCAGCCCGCAACCCCTCGACGGCACTGACCCCGATCGCGACCAGGCACAGCCCTGCCCCGATCAGCCGGGGAGCCGTGAACGGACGGTGCCCTCCCGGGGCCAGCCCCAGCTTGTCGACGGCCAGACCGCCGACGGTCGAGCCGGACACGAGTCCGACGGTGAGCAGGGCGATGCCGATCTCCGGCGCCGCAGTGGCGCCGACCGCGACGAGGGTCGCGCCCCCGAGACCCCCGATCCGCGTCCACCAGGGAACGGCCGCCAGCCCGGCCAGGGCGGCACGTGCCTTTCGCCGTACGACGAGAAATGCCATGAGGAGCAGGCCGGTGCCGAAGGAGACGACCGCCGCGAGCAGCGGGTCGTCCAGAGACTGGCCGAGGTCACCGTTGATGCGCTGTTGGCCGGCGACGCAAGCGCCCGACAGCACCGCGGCGGCAAGCGGGAGCGCCGTGTGGTGCCGGGGGTTCACTCGACGATCTTGGAGATCGGCAGCTCGAGGATGTCGCGGGCACCCGCAGCCTTCAGCGCCGGGATGAGCATGTTGACGCCCTTCTTCGGCACCACCGTCTCGAGCGCCTGCATGTCGCTGTGGGCCAGCGCCATGACGGTGGGCGACGCCATCGCGGGCAGCTCGGCGAGGACCGCCTCGAGCTGCTCCTTCGGCACGTTGAGCTTGAGCAGGACGTGGCCCTTCGCCCGCAGGGCGCCCTGAATCAGGACGACCAGGTCGTCCATCGCGGCCCGCTTCTCCGGGTCCTCGTAGGCGGCCCGGTTCGCGATCAACTCGGTCCGGCTGGTGAGCAGGGTGGCGATCACCTTGAGCCCCGCCTTACGCAGCGACGAACCCGTCTCGGTGAGGTCGACGATCGCGTCGACGATGTCGGGAATCTTGGCCTCGGTGGCGCCGTGGCTGGTGAACACCTTCGCGTTCACGCCGTGCTCGGCCAGGAACCGGCGGGTCGTCTCGGGCATCTCGGTGGAGATGCGGACGCCGTCCGGCAGGTCGGCCGCGGAGTTCCACGGCGACTCCCGCGGAACGGCGAGGACCACGCTGACAATCGCTTCACCGGCCCGGCCACCACCGATCTCACCGAGGCTGACGACATCGGCCCCGGTCTCGGTGATCCAGTCGCGACCGCTGATCCCCAGGTCGAAGATGCCCTGCTCGACGTAGGTCGGGATCTCCTGCGGGCGCAGGAAACGCACCTTCTCGATCCGGGGGTCGTCGACGCGCGCGTGGTAGTCGCGGTCGGAGCCGCGGACGACGGCGAGGTCGGCGGCGCTGAACAACTCGAGAACCTGCTTCTCGAGGCTTCCCTTGGGCAGGACGACGGCAAGCATGTGCTGGATCAACTTCCAGTTCGGAGGGAGCGGAGGACGCGCGCGGTGTCCAGGGCAGCGAGGACGGCCTCGCGGCCCTTGTCCTCGGTAGAGCCTTCCAACCCGGCCCGGTCGAGGGCCTGCTGCTCGGTGTCCACGGTGAGGACGCCGTTGCCGACCGGAGTGTGGCTGTCGAGGGTGACCCGCGTGAGACCGGCGGTGACGCTGTCGCAGACGTAGTCGAAGTGCGGCGTCCCCCCGCGGATCACCACCCCGAGGGCGACGACCGCGTCGTGCGTCGCCGCCAAGGCCTGGACGATGATCGGCAGCTCGAGAGCACCGGCGACCCGCACGACCGTCGGCTCGTCGACGCCGCACTCCTGCGCGGTCCGTAGCGCGCTGGCGAGCAGCGCGTTGGTGATGCCTTCGTGCCAGCGGGTCGCGACGATCGCCAGGGTGAGGCCCTTGGCCTCGAACGGAAGGGCGCCGGGGACACCGTCACCGCTCACGGGGCATCCAGCACGTCGTCGGTGCTGCCCTCGGTGGCCTCGTCCTCGAACGCCGCGAGGCCGGGCAGGTCGTGGCCCATCCGATCGCGCTTGGTCCTGAGGTAGCGCAGGTTCTCCGGGGTCGCGTGCACCGGCAGGGTCTGCCGGCCGACGATCTCGAGCCCGTAGCCCTCGAGCCCGGCCCGCTTCGCCGGGTTGTTGGAGAGCAGCACCATCGTGTGGATGCCGAGGTCGACCAGGATCTGCGCACCCGTGCCGTAGTCGCGGGCGTCCGCGGGCAGTCCGAGCTCGAGGTTGGCGTCGACCGTGTCGGAGCCACCGTCCTGCAGCTGGTAGGCCTGCAGCTTGTGCATCAGGCCGATCCCCCGGCCCTCGTGACCCCGGACGTAGAGCACCACGCCCCGGCCCTCCGCGGCGACCGTGGCCAGCGCGGCGTCGAGCTGGGGTCCGCAGTCGCAGCGGCGCGAGCCGAACACGTCGCCGGTGAGGCACTCCGAGTGCACCCGCACCAGCACGTCCTCGCCGTCACCGATGTCGCCCTTGACGAGGGCCACGTGGTCGGTGCCGTCGAGCACCGACTCGAAGCCGACCGCGAGGAACTCGCCGTGCGCGGTGGGGATCTTGGCCTCCGCGACCCGGCGTACCTGCTTCTCGGTCCGGCGCCGCCAGGCGATGAGGTCGGCGATGGAGATGAGGGCGAGCTCGTGCTCGGCGGCGAACACCTTCAGCTCGGGGAGCCGCGCCATCGTGCCGTCCTCCTGCACGATCTCGCAGATCACCCCGGCCGGACGCAGCCCGGCGAGCCGGGCCAGGTCGACGGCGGCCTCAGTGTGACCGGGGCGGCGCAACACGCCACCGGGCTTGGCCCGCAGCGGGAACACGTGCCCCGGCCGGACCAGGTCGTAGGGAGAGGTGTCCGGGTCGGCGAGCATCTGGATGGTGCGGGCCCGGTCCGCCGCGCTGATGCCGGTCGTCACGCCCTCGCGGGCGTCGACGCTGACGGTGAACGCGGTCTGCATCCGCTCGGTGTTGTGCGGCGCCATCTGACCCAGCTGCAGGTGATCCAGGACGTCCTCCTCCAACGGTACGCAGAGCAGGCCGCGGCAGTGCGTCATGGTGAACGCGACCAGCTCCGGACTCGCCATCTGGGCCGCGAAGATGAGGTCGCCCTCGTTCTCGCGGTCCTCGTCGTCGACCACCACGACCGCCTTGCCGGCGGCGATGTCGGCGATGGCCCGCTCGATCGTGTCGAGTCCCGATGCGAGGGTCATGGGCGTGCCGCCAGCAGCTTCTCGACGTACTTCGCGGTGATGTCGACCTCCAGGTTGACCGGGTCCCCAGGGCCCTTCGAGCCCAGGGTCGTGAGGTTCAGTGTGGTCGGGATGAGGCTGACCTCGAGCCAGCCAGTCTCGGTGGCCGAGACAGTCAGGGAGATGCCGTCGACGGTGATCGAGCCCTTCTCGACGACGTAGCGGTCGAGGTCGGCGGGCAAGGTGATGCGCACGACCGTCCAGTGCGTGCTGGGGGTCTTGGTCTCGATGACGCCGGTGCCGTCGACGTGGCCCTGCACGAGGTGTCCCCCGAGCCGGTCCTGCAGGCGGACGGCCCGTTCGAGGTTGACGCGACTGCCGAGCGTCAGCGCCCCGAGGGCCGACCGGTCCAGGGTCTCCTTCATCACGTCTGCGGTGAAGGCGTCGCCCTCGTTGGTGACCACCGTGAGGCAGACGCCGTTGACCGCGATGCTGTCGCCGTGCTTGGCGTCGCTGGTCACGACCGGGCCGCGGACCGTGATGCGGGCCGCATCGGGCAGGTCCTCCCACGCGGTCACCTCGCCGAGCTCCTCGACGATGCCGGTGAACATTCACGCCCTCCTGAGGGTGAGCCGCAGGTCATCGCCGAGGCGGGTGACGTCGGTGAGGTGCAACCGGAGTGCCTGGTCGATCGTGCCGACGCCGGCGTCGTGCAGCGCTGCCGGTCCGGCGCCGAGCAGGACGGGGGCGACGTAGCCGATGACCCGGTCGACGAGATCCTCGCGCAGGAAGGCACCGGCCAGGGTCGGGCCGCCCTCGAGCAGGACGCTCACGACCTCACGAAAGGCCAGCTCCTGCAGGAGCCGGTGCAGGTCGACCGGCCCGTCGGGGCTGGTGACCACGAGGGTTTCGGCACTGTCGTCGCGGACCTTGGCGGTCGCGGGGGTGCGTCCCCGGCTGTCGAGGACGACCCGGAGGGGCTGGTGTCCCGGGTCTGGTCGGGCGGTCAACTGGGGATCGTCGGCGAGCACCGTGCCGATGCCGACGACGATGGCGTCGACCTCCCCGCGGAGCCGGTGGACATCGGCCCTGGACTCCTCCCCCGTGATCCAGCGACTGGTCCCGTCCGCAGCGGCGGAACGGCCGTCGAGGGTCGCGGCGTACTTCCAGGTGACGAACGGCCGACCGGTGCGCTGCCGGTGCAGCCAGGCGGCGAGCGGGCCTTGGGCGACCTCGTCCTCGAGCAGGCCGGTGGTCACCTCGACACCCTTGTCGCGCAACGCCTGGGCGCCGCCGCCGGCCTTGCTGGTCGGCTCGGCACACCCGACCACCAGCACGCTGACGCCCGCGTCGAGCACCGCCTGCGAGCAGGGGCCGGTGCGGCCGGCGTGGTGGCACGGCTCGAGGGTGACGACCAGGGTGTGCGCTCTCGCACCGGCCTGGCGGAGGGCGACGACCTCGGCATGCGGTCCGCCGGGCGGCTGCGTCGCACCCTCGCCGACCACCGTGCCTTCGGCGTCGAGGACGACCGCGCCAACCGGCGGGTTGGGGCTGGTGGTGCCCAGGACGGCGTGGGAGAGCTGTACGGCCCTGCGCATCGCCTGTTCGAGCTCCATGCACCTCTCCCCGTCTCGTGCTCCGGGGATGAACAGATGCACGCGGCCACCGACCCAGGAGCGCGCGTGACTGTCGTCTGGGAGTCTAGGTCAGGCTCGCCGGTCGACGGCGATGTGTGACCCCGGGATGCCCTTCGCCAGGGTCTTCATCTCACCGGCGGAGGCGATGACGGCGCGGAAGTCCCGCCGACCTTCCTGGTCTGCGGCGACGCCGACACTGACCGAGACGAGCGGTTGCTTGCGCCTCTCCCCTCGTCGGTCGACGACCTCGAGCCAGCCACGAGCGGCATCCTCACAGTCGTGCAGGCCGCGCGAGGCGGCGTCGAACTCCTCCACCGCCGCCTGGCACAGCACCTCGGCCTGGGCGGGGGTGGCGACGACCACGAAGTCGTCACCTCCGACGTGACCGAGGAAGGCAGGCGGGGCTCCTGCCCCGTGGACCGCCCGCTGCAGGCAGGTGGCGAGCATGAGCAGCAGCTCGTCGCCCCGCTGGAAGCCGTAGGCGTCGTTGAACCCCTTGAACTCGTCGAGGTCGAAGTGGCAGACGGCATAGGGACCCCCGGCCGCCGCCCGGCCGGCGATCTCGACCTCGATCCGGTGGTTGCCGGCCAGTCCGGTCAGGGGTGACAACGACCGCAGGTCGGCGGTGCGCCGCAGGGTGCCGCCCACCCGGGCCACCAGCTCGAGGAGGTCGAACGGCTTCACGAGGTAGTCATCAGCCCCGGCGGACAGGCCGAGGACCCGGCCCCTCTCATCGGCGCTGCTGGTGAGCAGGATCACCGGCAGCGAGGCGGTCGGCGGATGGGCCCGGAGCCGGCGCAACAGGGCGACCCCGTCGATGCCGGGGAGCTCAGCGTCGAGCAGGACCAGGTCGGGGCGGGTGGCCACCGCGCGGTCCAGCGCCTGTGCCCCGTCGCTGAGCACGTCGACGACATAGCCCTCGAGCTGCAGGTCAGTGGTGAGGAAGCGGGCGATGGCCGGGTCGTCGTCGACCAGCAGGAGGCGTCCGCTCACGGCCCTAGCCTGCTGTCGGTTCGAGGCGCTGGGCGCGTCGTGCCATGGCCCGGAGTCGCTCGATGGCGACGGCTGGGTCCGCATCGCCGTACACCGCTGTGCCGGCAACGAAGACGTCAGCCCCTGCGTCGGCGCAGCGCTCGATGGTCTCGTCGTTGACGCCACCGTCGACCTGCAGCCAGATGTCGAGGTCCCCGATGGCCTGCCGCGCGCGGCGCAGTTTCGGGAGCACGACGTCGAGGAACTTCTGCCCGCCGAAGCCCGGCTCGATGGTCATGATGAGCAGCATGTCGATCTCGGGTAGCAGGTCGATGAAAGGCTCGATCGGGGTGCCGGGGTTGAGCGCCAGCCCGGCGCGGGCCCCCAGGCGGCGCAGGTCGCGGGCCAGCTTGGTCGGGGCCTTGACGGCCTCGGCGTGGAACGTGACGCTGCCGGCTCCCGCCTCGGCGTACTGCGGCGCCCAGCGGTCGGGGTCCTCGATCATCAGGTGGCAGTCGATCGGGATCGGCGTGCTCTTGAGCAACGCCTCCACGACCGGCAGGCCCAGCGTGAGGTTCGGCACGAAGTGGTTGTCCATGACGTCCACGTGCAGCCAGTCGGCAGCGCCCTCGACGCGGGCCGCCTCCTCCGCCAGCCGCGCGAAGTCGGACGCCAGCATGCTCGGGGAGATCAGCGCGCGGCTCATGCCGGCAAGCCTAGGGCCGGACCGCGACGGACGACGGCAAGGAACATCGCGTCGGTTCCGTGCCGGTGCGGCCAGAGCTGCACGGCCGGGCCGGCCCCGAGGTCGGGCACGCCGGGCAGCAGCGGCCGGGCGTCGATCTGCTCGAGGTCGGGGTGCCGGCGGAGCACGTCCAGGATCGGGACGACCGTCTCGGCCAGGTGCGGGGAGCAGGTGACGTAGGCGAGGACGCCACCGGGACGCAGCAGGCGTACGGCGGCGTCGAGCAGCTCCCCCTGCAGCTGGGTGAGCGCCGGCAGGTCGCTGGGCTGACGTCGCCAGCGGGCCTCGGGCCGACGGCGCAGGGCGCCCAGGCCGGAGCAGGGCGCGTCGAGCAGGACCCGGTCGGCGGAGCCGTCGGCGAGCGGCGGGGTGCGGCCGTCGGCAGTGACGACCTCGGGGACCCCGGACTTGCGGACCAGCTCGGCCCGGTGCGGCTGCAGCTCGACCGCGATCAGCCGGGCGCCCCTGCCCTGCGCGACGGCGTGTAGCAGCGCGGCCTTGCCGCCGGGGCCGGCGCACAGGTCGACCCAGGTTTCGTCGGGACCTTCCAGCGGCGCCTGCGCCAGGGCGAGGGCGACCAGCTGGCTGCCTTCGTCCTGTACGGCGGCACGACCGTCCCGGACGGCGGCCAGGTCTCCGGGACTGCCGCCACCCTCGAGCCGGACGGCCCGCTCCGACCAGGGGCCGGGGGTGCCACCGGAGTGGGTGACGAGCTCGTCGCGGGTCATCCGGCGGGCCACCAGGTGGACCTCGGGCCGCAGGTCGTCGGCGAGCAGCGCGATCCTGGCCTCGTCGAGGTCGCCCTTGAGGGCGTCGCGGAAGGCCTGGGCGATCCAGCGGGGATGGGCAGTGTCGAGGGCGACCGCGTCGATGGCGTCGGTCGGCCGCAGCTGGGTGAGCCAGGCCTCGAGGTCCTGTGCCGCGACCTTGCGGAGCACCGCGTTGGTGAAGCTCGCCGGACCGGCGCTCAGCACGGTGCGGGCCACGTCGACGGTCGCGGAAACTGCTGCGTGTGAAGGGATCCGGGTGCGGAGCAGCTGATAGGCACCCATCCGGAGGACGTCGAGCACCGGCGGGTCGACCTGGTCCAGGGGCCGGTCGACGCAGGCCTGCAGCACCACGTCGAGCTGGCCCTGGGCCCGCAGCGTGCCGTAGGCCAGCTCGGTCGCCAGTGCCGCGTCGCGCCCGGACAGCGAGCGCTCGCGCAGCAGCTTCGGCAGCACCAGGTTGGCATAGGCCGCGTCGACCCGGACCGCCTTCAGGACGTCGAAGGCGGTGAGGCGTACCGGGTCGTGGGCGGGCTTGTGCAGCTGGGGCCGGGTGGGCCGGGGTGGGCCGTTGCGGCGCTTCGGGGTGGTCATGCGAAGGCCTCGCCCGGGGTGGGGCGCAGGCCGCGCAGCCAGTTGGTGGCAGCCATGTCGGCCTTTCCTTCGGGTCGGACGGTGCCGAGCCGGACGGCGTCGGTGGCGGTGCCGACCAGGTCGCCGTCGAGCACGCCCGGGGGGAGCCGGATATCGGTCAGCGTGACCGGGCCGAGCTTGACGCGGCGGTCCCGGAAGGTGGTCCAGGGGCCCGGTGCGGGGGTGCAGGCCCGGATCAGCCGGTCGACGCGAAGGGCGGGGGCGGTCCAGTCCACGCGGGCGTCGTGCACGGTGATCTTCGGGGCGTGCGACACACCTTCGGCGGGCTGGGGCACGGCGTGGATTTCGCCGTCCTCGAGGGCGTCGAGGGTCGCGACGAGCAGCCCGGCCCCGGCCGTGGCCAGCCGGCCCAGCAGGTCGCCGCTGGTGTCGGTGGGGCGGATCTGCTCGGTCAGCATCCCGAAGAAAGGACCGGTGTCGAGCCCCTTCTCGATGAGGAAGGTGGTCGCGCCGGTGACCTCGTCGCCGGCCAGCACCGCATGTTGCACCGGAGCGGCGCCGCGCCACGCGGGCAGCAGCGAGAAGTGCAGGTTGACCCAGCCGATCCGCGGGATCTGCAGCGCCGGCTCGGGGATCAGCGCACCGTAGGCCACGGTCGGGCAGGCATCGAGCTCCAGCTCCCGCAGCCGTTGCTGGAAGTCCTCCTCACGCGGGTGCTGCGGCGTGAGCAGCTCCAGGCCGTGTTGCAGCGCCAGCTCCTTCACCGGACTGGGGCGCAGGGTGCGGCCCCGGCCGGCGGGGGCGTCGGGCCTGCTGATCACAGCGACGACGTCGTGCCGGCTGGCCAACAGCGCCTCGAGGCTGGCCAGGGCGACCTCGGGGGTGCCGGCGAAGGCGAGCCTCACGGGGCGTTCGGGCTGCGGGTCAAAGCGCCCTTCCGAACAGCGCGTGCGGGCTGGCCTTCACGCGCACCGCCGGCTCGTTGGCCCACTCGGCCTCGCGGACCGCCTGCAGCGCCGCCCGCTTGCTGTCGGCGTCGAGCCGGTCGACGAACAGCACCCCGTCGAGGTGGTCGGTCTCGTGCTGCACGCACCGCGCGAGCAGGTCCGAGCCCGCGACCGTGATGGGGTCGCCGTACTCGTTCTGGCCGTGGGCAACGACGTGGGCCATCCGGACGCAGTCGAAGGTCAGGCCGGGCAGCGACAGGCAGCCCTCGGGGCCGTCCTGCTCCTCGTCGGTCGGGAAGTGCAGCACCGGGTTGACCAGGTGACCGACGACGTCGTCGACCTCGTAGGTGAACACCCGCAGGCTGACGCCGATCTGCGGAGCGGCCAGCCCGACCCCGGGGGCGTCCTGCATGGTCTCGGTGAGGTCCTTGACGAGGGTGCGGAGCTCCTTGTCGAAGGTGGTGACCAGCCCGGCTTTGGTGCGCAGCACGGGGTCGCCCATGAGTCGGACAGGTCGAAGGGCCACGCATCCATGTTAGGTGAGCAGCATCGGGTCCATCTCGACGCGGACCGGCTCGGCCTTGCGGGCACTCCGGATCCCGGCGGCGGCCTTGAGAGCGGCGGCGAGGGCCTGACCCTCAGCCCGCGGCACCCGCAGGAAGGCGCGCTCCCCGTCGCCGTCCGGCACCGGTCCGAGGACCTCCCCGACGTGCACCCCCGCCAGCAGGTCGGCCACGGCCGCCGGGCTGCCCGCGACGCTCGCCATCCGGGTGGCCGGCGGGAAGCCGAGGGCGGTGCGGTCCGCCAGCTCGCGGGTGGCGAAGCCGGCCGGGTCCCAGCGCACCAGGGCCTGCACGGGCACCAGCGCACGGTCGGCGACGACGATCACCTGCCCGCCGGGTCGGGTCAGCGCGGCGGCCGCCATCCACCGGCGCAGCGCCTCCTCCCCGGCCCGCAGGTCGGCGCGGGTCAGCAGCGACCAGGCGTCCAGCAGCAGGACCGTGCCGTAGCCGTCGGCGGCCACCGGTTCGGCCCCGGGGGTCGCGACCACCAACGACGGTCCAGCGGGTACGGCGGCAAGCACCTCATCCCGTCCGCTGGTCCGCACGGTCACCCCCGGAAAGGCCCGGCCGAGCTCCTCCGCGGTGCGCCGGGCGCCGACGACGGTGGCCCGCAGCTGACCGCCCTGGCACACCGGGCAGCGCCAGTCGCCGGCGATCCGCCCGCACCAGCGGCAGGCCGCGATGGCATGACCGCCGGTGGTCTGGAGCGGACCGGCGCAGGTTGTGCAGCGCGCCGGAGTGCGGTCCCGGACGCAGGCCAGTGCCGGCACGTATCCCCTCCTCGGCACCTGCACGAGCACCGGATGACCCGCGTCCAGGGCGGCGCGGGCCGCTCGGAACGCCAGCCCAGGGATGCGGGCAGCCTGCGCGACCGGGTCGCGGGCCAGGTCGTCCTCGGAGGTGCCGTCGACCCGCGGGGCCACCGCCCGCAGCGCATCCCTGGTCGGCGTGATCTCCCGCGCCCAGCCGGTCTCCACGAGCACCTGGGCCTCGGCGGTGCGGGCGAAACCGCCCAGCAGCGCGGCGGCACCGGTCAGGTGGGCCCGCAGGACCAACACGTCCCGGGTGTGGACATAGGGCGAGCGCGGCTCGGCGTGCAGGTCGTCGCCGTCGTCCCAGAGCACCACCAGCCCCAGGTCCTTCACCGGCGCGAACGCCGCCGCCCGCGTGCCGACCACGGCCAGCACCTCCCCACGGCGGACCCGCAGCCACCGCCGGTAGCGCTCCGCCGGACCGAGGTCGGCGCGCAACGCGACGTGTGGCACGTCCCCGAGGGCCGCGCTGACCCGGTCGACATCCCGGGCATCGGGTACGACGACAATCACGCCCCGGCCGGCCGCCACGGCCGTCTGGACCGCGGTGGCGACCTCGTGCGGCCAGGTCGGCCCGGGCAGCGCGGACCAGACTGCCCGCGGTGCCCCGTCGGCGAGCGCGGCAAGGAACCCCGGTCCGGCCGGATAGCGCTCCCACGACCCGGCTGCCGGCACCTCCGGTCCTGGCGGCTCGGGTGCGGGCCGCGGTTCGGCTTCAACGCGGGCGTGGCGGGGCGGGAGGGCCAGCCGGAGCACGTCGTACAGGCTGCCGGCGGAGCGGTCGGCGACCGCTCGGGCCAGCACGGCGACCTCGGGGCTGACGAGGGACTGCAGCGGCTGGAGCGCGCCCTCGTGGTCGGAGACCTCGAGCCGTTCCAGGACGAGGCCGTCGACCAGTCGGCCGGAGAACCGCACCCGCACGCGGCAGC
>JANOTZ010000362.1:0-2468 GCA_031416735.1 Frankiales bacterium | reverse complement strand
TCGACGGACCGCACGGGGTCCTCGCCTACCGGCTGGTCCAGACCGTCACCGGCCCGGCGCCCGTACGCGTCACCGTCCGGCACGACGGCTCCGCCGTGATCGTCGACGTCGCCGGCGGCGCGGCGCTGCCCTCACCGGAGCGCTGGGTGCATCGCGCCCAGGCGCTCGGCGGTGACCTTTCTGCTGCCGCGGGCTGTCTCCGGCTCGTGCTTCCCGTGAACTCCGACGCAAGGATTGCGCCATGACCACCGTGCTCATCTGTGACGACCACCGGATCGTGCGAGAGGGTCTGCGGCAGTTCGTCGCCGGGGTGCCTGGCGTCGACAAGGTGGAGTCCGCGGCGTCCGGTGAGGAGGTGCTCGCCCGCTATCCGCACGAGCACCCCGACCTGGTGCTCATGGACGTCAGGATGCCCGGCCTCGGCGGGCTGGAGGCAACCCGTCGGCTGGTCGCTGCCTATCCCGACGCGAAGGTCATCATGCTCACCGTCGCCGACGACCGGGACCAGGTTGCCGCTGCGGTCTCCTCAGGGGCCCGGGGCTATCTGCTCAAGGACGTCTCCCACGAGGAGCTGTGCGCCGCGGTCGCGCACGCCCTCGACGGCATGGACCTGGTCGAGCCCTCGCTGCGCCGGGCACTGGTCTCCTCCCGGGAACCCGCCGTCCGCACCGGCCCGCCGCAGGCCCAACTCACCGAACGCGAGCTGCAGGTCCTCACCGGCATGTCGCAGGGCAAGAGCAACGGCGCGATCGGCCGCGAGCTCTACCTGTCCGAGGACACCGTCAAGACGCACGCCCGCCGGCTGTTCCGCAAGCTCGGCGTGAACGACCGCGCGCAGGCCGTCGCTCTCGGCTTCCGCCGCGGCCTCGTCAGCTGACCCGGTTTCGCCTACCTGCCGCCGTACCCAGCCGCCCTTTCTCGTCGATCTTCCTGTTGTTGTGGGGCTGTGAGCGTGGCGCACCCACAACGAGGGGAAGATCGAGCCGGTACGGCGAACAGCTGGTGGACCGGACCTGCGGCGGGGACTGCCGCAACGACTCTCACGCGCACGCGCCGCAGGGGGTTGCCGGGTGGGTTTGCGGGTACGATCGGGTGCTTCCTCCAGCAGCCGGGAGCAGTACGCATGGACCCTGTCAATGACGACAGCTACGGGGGCCTGCTGGCGCCCATCGGACTCACCTTCGACGACGTCCTGCTGCTGCCGGGCTACAGCGAGGTCAACCCCGCCGAGGCGGTGACCGCGACCCGGCTGAGCAAGCGGATCATCCTGAACATCCCGCTGCTGAGCAGCGCGATGGACACCGTCACCGAGGCCCGGATGGCGATCGCGATGGCCCGCCACGGCGGCATCGGGGTGCTGCACCGCAACCTGTCCATCGAGGACCAGGCCGCGCAGGTCGACCTCGTGAAGCGCTCCGAGGCCGGCATGGTCACCAACCCCGTCACGTGCACGCCGGAGCACACCCTCGAGGACGTCGACCGGATGTGCGGGCGCTACCGGATCAGCGGGCTGCCGGTCGTCGATGCCGACGGGGTGCTGCTCGGCATCGTCACCAACCGCGACACCCGCTTCGAGAGCGATCCGCAGCGGCTCGTCCGGGACGTGATGACCAAGATGCCGCTCATCACCGCCCCGGTTGGCGTGAGCAACGACGAGGCCCTGCGGCTGCTGCAGGCCAACAAGATCGTGAAGCTCCCGCTGGTCGACGCCGCCGGTCGGCTCCAGGGCCTCATCACGGTCAAGGACTTCGTCAAGAAGGACCAGTACCCCCTCGCCACCAAGGACGAGGACGGCCGGCTCCGGGTGGCTGCCGCGATCGGCTTCCACGGTGATGCGTTCAAGCGCGCGATGGCCCTCGTCGACGCGGGCGTCGACGCGATCGTCGTGGACGTCGCGCAGGGGCACGGCAAGGGCGTGCTCGACATGATCGCCCAGCTCAAGCATGACCCGGCCGCGGCTCACGTCGACGTCATCAGCGGCAATGTCGCCACCCGGGCGGCCGCCCAGGCGCACGTCGACGCCGGGTCTGACGGAGTGAAGGTCGGAGTGGGGCCCGGGTCGATCTGCACCACCAGAGTTGTTGCAGGCGTGGGTGTTCCGCAGGTCACGGCGATCTTCGAGGCCGCCCTCGCCTGCCGTCCCGCGGGGGTGCCAGTCATCGGTGACGGTGGACTCCAGTACTCAGGCGACATCGCCAAGGCGCTCGTCGCCGGCGCCGACACCGTCATGCTCGGATCGCTGCTGGCCGGGGTCGAAGAGAGCCCCGGCGATCTGGTCTTCACCAACGGCAAGCAGTTCAAGATCTACCGCGGTATGGGATCGCTGGGGGCGATGTCCTCGAGAGGCACCCAGCAGTCCTTCTCCAAGGACCGTTACTCCCAGGCCGACGTCTCCAGCGACGACAAGATCATCCCGGAGGGCGTCGAGGGCCAGGTCCCCTACCGCGGTCCGCTCGGCACCGTGGCGC
>JANOTZ010000361.1:0-3357 GCA_031416735.1 Frankiales bacterium | reverse complement strand
GGTTGAGCTGGCTGGTGATCAGCTCCCAGCCACGGTTCTCCCCGAGCACCACGTTGGTGACGGGCACCAGCCCGTTGTCGTAGTAGGTGGCGGTGTGGAAGCCCACAACGATGGTGTGCACCGGAGTGAAGGAGAAGCCCTCCGCGTCCGCCGGCACGATGATCATCGACAGGCCCTTGTGACGCTTGGCGTCAGGATCGGTGCGGCAGGCGAGCCAGATGTAGTCGGCGTGATGGATCAGCGAGGTCCACATCTTCTGGCCGTTGATGACGTAGTGGTCGCCGTCCCTGGTCGCGGTCGTCTTCAGGCTGGCCAGGTCGGTGCCGGCCTCCGGCTCGGAGTAGCCGATCGAGAAGTGCAGCTCGCCCTTGAGGATCTTGGGCAGGAAGAACGCCTTCTGCTCCTCGGTGCCGAACGCCATGATGGTGGGGCCGACGGTGTTGAGCGTCAGGAACGGGATCGGGACGTTGGCGCGCTGGCTCTCGTCGAAGAAGATGTACTGGTCGAGCAGGTCGCGGCCCTGCCCGCCGTACTCCTTGGGCCAGCTGATGCCGAGCATGCCGTCCCGGCCGAGCTGCCGGACCATCTCCTTGTAGGCAGGGCCTTCGAGCTCGCCCTCCGACAGCGACGCCTTCAGCTCAGGGGTCATCAGCTGGGCGAAGTACGCCCGCAGCTCGTCGCGCAGCGTCTGCTGTTCCGCGGTGTACGTGAGGTACATGCACCCTCGCTCGTCTCGCCCAATGTTGTAACACGTTCTACTGTGGTCGGGGTCACATGGTCAAGTGCTGTGGGCTGTGTTCAACTGGAACAGGTTCTAGGAGGCGGCATGACGGGCAAGGCCTATGTGATCGGTGTCGGCATGACCGACTTCGCCAAGCCGGGCAGTCGGGACTGGACCTACCCCGACATGGTGGCGCTCGCCGCGGGGGACGCCCTGCGCGATGCCGGGATCGCCTACTCCGCCGTAGAGCAGGCCTGCGTCGGCTACGCGCACGGCGACTCCACGGCCGGGCAGCGCGCCGTCTACGGCCTGGGCCACACCGGGATCCCGGTCTACAACGTCAACAACAACTGCGCGACCGGGTCCACCGCGCTGTTCATGGCCAAGCAGTTCGTGGAGGGCGGCGTCTCCGACGTCGTCCTGGCCACCGGCTTCGAAAAGATGGAGAAGGGCCCGATCGCCCACTCCGGCGGCTCCACGCCGCACCCGATGGACAAGCACATCGACGCCCTCATCGCCTCGCGCGGCTTCGGCGACGGTCCGGTCACCGCGCAGTTCTTCGGCAACGCCGCCCGCGAGCACATGGACCGCTACGGCTCGACGCCTGAGATGTTCGCGGCCGTCGCGGTCAAGAACCACCGGCACAGCGTGAACAACCCGCGGGCGCAGTTCCGCGACGAATACACCCTCGCCGAGATCATGGAGTCGCGGATGATCCACGACCCCCTCACCAAGCTGCAGTGCTCCCCCACCTCCGACGGCGCGGCCGCCGCAATCGTGGCCTCCGAGCGTTTCGTCCTCGAGCACGGGCTGCTCGATCAGGCCGTCGAGATCGCCGGCATGGCGATGGTCACCGACACGTCCACCACCTTCTCCGGCTCCGACATCGAGCTGGTCGGCTCTTCGATGTCTCATGCGGCGGCTTCCCGCGTCTATGAGCAGGCCGGTATCGCCGCTTCCGACGTACAGGTCATCGAGCTGCACGACTGCTTCTCCGCGAACGAGATCCTCACCTATGAGGCCCTCGGGCTGTGCGCCGAGGGCAAGGGCGGCGTGCTGGTCGCCGAGGGCGCCACGACGTACGGCGGTCAGTGGGTCGTCAACCCGTCGGGCGGCCTCATCTCCAAGGGACACCCGCTCGGTGCGACCGGGGTGGCCCAGTGCGCGGAGCTGGTGTGGCAGCTGCGCGGGCTGGCCGGCGAGCGACAGGTCGCCGGCGCCTCCGTCGGCCTGCAGCACAACATCGGCCTCGGCGGCGCGGTCGTCGTCGCGGCCTACCGGGCGCCCGCTCCCCGCTGACCCTGGCGACCGCGTGGGTAGCGTGCCTACGTGGATCGAGGCCTGAGCTGTGAGGAGCTGCTGACAGCTCGTCTGTCGCTCAGGCGTCCGGTGCCCACAGATGTCGCCGCCATCCTGGAGATCCACAGCAATGCAGCGGCGATCGCGCACAACCCCTCCGACGTGATCGCCGACGAGGGCGCTGCCCGCAATCTGTTCCTGCGATGGAATGACCACTGGCAGCGTTGCGGGTTCGGCTACTGGGTCGTACGTCGACGGGAAACCCTCGACCCACTGGGCTTTTGCGGCGTGAAGGTCATGCCCGTGGCGGGATCCCCTGCCCTCAACCTGTTCTACCGATTCGCCCCCACGGCCTGGGGTCAGGGGATCGCAGGCGAGGCTGCCGTGGAGGTGGTGCGGTGGGCGCGCGTCACCCACCCCGACCTTCCGGTCGTCGCCCGGGTCCGTCCGGAGAATGCGGCATCCAACCGGGTCGCCACCAAGTCTGGTCTCCAGCGCGCAGAGCACCTGGACGGGGAAGGTTACGACGGCCTCGACCTCGTCTATCTCCTCGGCTCCCTCGCGGTGACTCAATGATCATCTGGGTCAACGGGACGTTCGGGGCAGGGAAGACGAGCACGTCCGCCGCTCTCGCGCCGCTGCTGACGGGGAGCCGTGTCTTCGACCCCGAGACGGTGGGTTATCTGCTGCGTGACCACCTGTCGGACCTGCCGGTCGATGACTTCCAGGACTGGCCGGCGTGGCGGACCCTCGTCGCGGCGACGGCAGGAGCGATCGCCCGGCAGACAGGGGCTCTCCTGATCGCCCCTCAGACGGTGCTTCATCGCTCCTACCTCGACGAAATCTTCCAGGGCCTGGGTGATCGTGGACTGCGGGTCTTCCACGTCCTGCTCGACGCCGACGACGACGTTCTTCGCCGCCGGATCGAGACAGTCGAGGAGGCCCGGCACTGGAGGCTCGGTCATCTCGCGAGACTATGCCCGGGCCCGCCCCTGGCTGCGCGAGGCAGCGGACCTGGTGGTGGACACCGGGGAGCGCTCGATCGTGGAGACGGCCGACGACATCGCGGCCGCGGTGCCCATTTCCACGTAGGACCCGAACCGGTTCAAGGTGTTGGTGTCAGGCGGCGGCTTTCCTGCGCTATTCCTGTTCGTCGCCTTCCCCGTCGTTGCTCGTGCCTTTGTCGGTTTCGGCTGCGGGGGTACGGCGGGGTGGTGGGCGTAGGTCGGTGAGGTCGGCGGGTTCGGTGCGGGAGGGTCGGGTGAAGGTGCGGCCCATCGGGCTGGTCCAGGTGACGCTGCCGTCGGGGTGGGGTTGCAGGGTCCAGCCGCCGTAGG
>JANOTZ010000360.1:0-6388 GCA_031416735.1 Frankiales bacterium | reverse complement strand
GAGGTCCCAGGTGAGGAAGCCGTGGTAGCCGATCTTGTCGATGACCGTGCCGGTCACACCGTCCGGGAAACTGCCCCTGTCCTTGACGACGAGGAACGGCTCCAGGCCCGCTGACCGCGGCTCGCCGTCGCGGGGCTCACGCACCCGGGCGAGGACCTCGATGAAGTCCGCGGCCAACGCGTTCCCGGCCCAGCGTTTGTGTCCGGTGAGGATCCAGTCGTCACCGTCGCGGGTCGCGGTGGTCGCGACGCCTGCCAGGTCGGAGCCGGCGTCGGGTTCCGACAGCGCGATCGAGCCGATCCACTCGCCGAGGGCGGACCTCTCGAGCAGGGCGCGGCGGCGGGTGTCGTCGCGCACCTGGGTGCCGAGTCCCTGTCCGCGGGCCAGGATCGACGCCACCGACAGCCAGGACCGGGCGAGCTCCTCCGACACCAGGCAGTACTCGAAGATGCCGAGGCCGAGGCCGCCGTGTTCGGCGGGGATGGTCAGGCCGAACCAGCCGGCGGCCGCCATCTGCTCCACCAGCTCGACCGGCATCTCGCCCTTCTGCGGGTCGAGCTCGTCGGCGACGGGCAGCACCACGTCGCGGGCGAAGGCGCGGGCCTGCGCCTGCAGAGCCAGTCGTGCGGGCGTGGCCCAGGGGGGCAGCAGTTCCATGATCACGTCCTGCCCCGACCCGGGCCCGTTCTCACCTTTTCAGGTGACTCCGAGCGTCAGGCCGTGGATCGCCAGGCCGGCCAACGCTCCGACGAAGGTGCCGTTGATGCGGATGAACTGGAGGTCCCGACCCACCGCGAGCTCGATGCGCTCCGAGGCCGAGGCGGCGGGCCAGCCGGCGACCTGGTTGCGGATCAGCGAGGTGAGCTGGTCGCCGTAGTTCTCGACCACGTGGCCCAGCACGCCCTCCAAGACGCCCGACACCCGGGCCTGCAGCTCCGGGTCTCCGGCCATCCGGGCGGCGAAGGAGGTGAGGAGGCCGGCGATCCGTTCCTGCAGGTCGCCGCCGGCGTCGGACAGCGACTCCCGGATCGAGAGGAGCGCGTCGGTCACGACGTCGTGCAGCGCGGCCTGGGCCTTCGGGTCCTCCAGGAGCTGGGCCAGCAGCAGGTCGAGCTTGGCGGCGGTGTGCCGGTCGTGCTGCAGCTCGTCGGCGAAGGTCCTGAGCAGACCCTCGAGCCAGCCCCGCACCGGGTGCCCCGGGTGGAGCTCGATCTCCTCGAGGGTGTCGGCCAGCCCGTCCAGGACCCGGCGGATCCGCTTGTCGGTGACGACCAGCGAGGCCAGCCAGCCGCGGTTGTCGACGAACTCCCGGGCCTGCGGCAGCAGCTCCTCCCGATGGGCCCGCAGATAGACCTTCGACCGGCTGACCAGGACGTCCACCAGCGGGCGTTGGGTGCCGCCCTCGATGGCCCGCTCCAGCAGCCGCCCGAGCACCGGCGCGTAGGACCGGCGCAGCTGGTCGCGCCGGAGCAGCTCCAGGGCGGAGGCGACCAGAGCCTCGTCGTCCAGTGCCCCGAGGAGGACGCCGGCGTTGAAGGCCACCTCGCCCGCCAGCCTGGTCGCCACCTCCGGCTCGGCGAGCCAGGCACCGACCCGCGGCACCACCTCAGCGGACCGGATCTGCTCGATCACCACCTCGCGGGTGAGGAAGTGGCCGGTGACGAACTCACCGAGCTTGGTCGCCAGCTCGTCCTTCTTGCGCGGTACCAGCCCGGTGTGCGGGATCGGCAGGCCCAGCGGCCGGCGGAACAGCGCCGTCACCGCGAACCAGTCCGCCAGGCCACCGACCATGGCGGCCTCCGCGCCGGCCTGCACGAACCCGGCCGCGGTGCCGTCGATCTGCAGGCTGACGACGTAGACCAGCAGGGCCAGCGCAAGCAGTCCGGTGGCGGTGCGCTTCATCCGTGCCAGGCGTACGGCGGACAGCTCGTCCTTGACGAGCAGGGGCATTACCACGGTGACGACCCTGGCACACCCGTCAGTCGGCGACGGCCACCGGCGGCTCGGGCTCCTTGATCCGCAGGACCTTCGCGAACCACGGCGGCATCCACCAGTTCCACTCGCCGAACAGCGAGACCAACGCCGGCACGAGCAACGACCGGACGATGGTGGCGTCGAGCAGGATGCCGAACCCGAGCGCGGTGGCGAACAGCTTCAGGTCCGTCCCGGGACCGGAGGACAGCGCGAGGAACGCCAGGAACAAGATCAGGGCCGCGCTCGTCACCAACCGGCCGGTCCGGGCGATGCCCGCGATCACCGCCTGGTCGGTGCTGCCCCCCGTGTCGTACTCCTCCCTGATCCTGGCGAGGATGAACACCTCGTAGTCCATCGACAGCCCGAACAGGAACGCAAAGACCATCAGCGGGATCCAGAACGTCACCGCACCGGTCTCCGACACCCCGTAGATCGCGTCGGAACCCAGCCCGTGCTGCCAGAACAGCACCATGAAGCCCAGCGTCGCGCCCAGCGTTATCAGGTTCAGCAGCACCGCCTTCAGTGGCAGCAGCACCGAGCGGAACGCCCGGGCCAGCAGCACGAACGTCAGCAGCGCGATGATCGTCAGCATCAACGGGAAGTTCCCGTAGACGGCCTTGAGGAAGTCGATCTGGTCTGCCCCAAGCCCGGCGATGCCGAGCGCCGCCGGGTTGCGGTCGGCGACCTCCTTGGCCCGCTTCACCGGCTCGACGCTGACGGCGTTGACCGTCTCGCTGTCAGGGATCGCGATCACGACGGTCTTGCCGTCGCGGACGTTGGCAGCGTCGGTCGACACGACGACGTCGGCGATGCCCTCCACACCGGCGAGGTCAGCGGCCACCGACGCGGCCCCGTCGCTGGTCGTCAGGACCTGCAGCGGGGTGAGGATGCCGGTCGACTCGCCGCCCTGCTTGAGGGTCTGCAAGGCGGTGTACGCCGGTCCGCTCTTGGCCAGCGAGGTCGAGTCGGCGGCCCCGATCTTGATGCCGAGGAAGGCGAAGACGAGCCCACCCATGGCCAGCGTCGCCAACCCGGCCGCGATGTAGCGCCGCCGCACCACCATGGTGGCCCACCTGCCCCAGCTGCGGCTCGCCTTGTTCTCGTGCCGGATCTTCGGCCAGTCGACCTTCGGACCGATGCTGGACAGGATCGCCGGCACCAACGTCAGCGTGGTCAGGACGCTGGCCAGCGGGATCAGCGCACCACCGATCCCGACGCTGCGCATGAACGGGACGGGGAGCACGATCAGGGCGATCAACCCGATCGCGACCGTGATGCCGCTGAAGATGACGGCCCGACCGGCGGTCTCCATCGCCACCACGACGGCATCGTGGTTGTCCCGCCCGTGGTCGCGCTCCTCGCGCCAGCGGGTCACGAGCAGCAGCGAGTAGTCGATCGCGACCCCGAGCCCGATCAGGGCCACCAGGAACTGCACGATGAATGACACGTCGGTGAGGTAGGTGATCGGCAGCAGGAACAAGAAGGTGAGCAGGATCGAGGCGACCGCCACGAGCATCGGCAGCAGCGCCAGGAACGACGCGAACACGAAGGCCAGCACGATCAGCGCGCCGAGCCCTCCGATGAGCGTCTCGGCGAGCACGCCGGGGCCGGTGCTCTCCTGACCCTCCCCCAGCGACAGCTGGTCGTAGCCGGTGACCCCCGGGGTCCACCCGGCGGGCGCGGCCTGCGTCACGGCCTCGGTGATCTGCTTGGTCGGGATCGGCACCGTGGGGTCCGACGACAAGGGGAAGAACACCATGGCGAAGGCCGAGCGGTCGTCGTCGCTCCGGAACACCTTGTTCCCGCTGGTGGCCTCGTCCACCACCCGCAGGTTCGGAGCCGCCTTTCCGGTGGCGGCGAAGGCGCCGGCCAGCTCGGCCTCGTGCCCGGTGACGGTCTGGCCGGGCGGGGCGGTCAGCACCACCAGGTAGGGCTGGGTGAAGCCGCCGCTGCCGAACTCCTCGATGATCTCCCGCGCCGCGTCCGTGCCGGGCTGACCGGGAAGGGCGAACTCGATCGTCAGGCGGCTGCTCGTGGCGCCCGCCGAGAAGCCACCGGCGATCATCAGGACCACCCACGACACGACCACGAGGATGCGGTGGTGCAGGACGAGCTCAGCGAAACGGCGCATGGCAGACCTCCCGAAGTCGAGGCGGACACTATCCAGAGCAGGTGACAACCGCATTGCGTGCACCCGGTGCTGACGAGCTCCGGTCGGGTGCGGTGTGATGACGCACTGTGGACGTCAAACTCATCGCCGACCGCCCGCTCACCGAGCAGGAGGTGGTTGCGGTCGCGCGCGATCGCGCCCGGGTGACCCTCAGCCCCGAGTCGCTCGCCCGGCTCGGCGCCGCCCGGGAACACGTTGACGAGCTGGCCGCCTCCAGCACCCCCTCCTACGGCATTTCCACCGGTTTCGGGGCGTTGGCGACCCGGCACATCCCCGGCGAGCTGCGCGCCCAGCTGCAGCGCTCGCTGGTCCGCTCGCACGCCGCCAGCTCCGGGCCGCCGGTCGAGGACGAGGTCGTCCGCGGGATGACGCTGCTGCGGCTGCAGACCCTCGCCACCGGCCGCACCGGCGTCCGCCCGCAGACCGCCCAGGCCTATGCGGACCTGCTCAACGCGGGCATCACGCCGGTCGTCCGGGAGTACGGATCCCTTGGCTGTTCAGGCGATCTCGCCCCGCTCGCGCACGTCGCCCTCGCCGTCATGGGCGAAGGCGAAGTCGGGTACGACGGAAGGACCGTCCCGGCAGGCGAGGCGCTCCGGGCGGCAGGTCTGGTGCCCGTCGAGCTGGCCGAGAAGGAAGGCCTGGCCCTCATCAACGGCACCGACGGCATGCTCGCGATGCTCATGCTGGCCTGCTACGACCTGGGCGAGCTGCTGAAGGTGGCGGACCTGTCCGCTGCGATGAGCGTCGAGGCGCTGCTCGGCACCGACCGGACGCTCGCTGCCGACCTGATGGCACTGCGCCCGCACCCGGGCCAGGCCGCGGCGGCCGCCAACATGCGCCGGATCCTCGACGCCTCCCCGATGGTCGCCTCGCACAGCGGCCCGGACGACACCCGGGTGCAGGACGCCTACTCCCTGCGCTGCGCCCCGCAGGTCGCCGGTGCCTGCCGCGACACGCTCGACCACTGCCGGCTCGTCGCCTCCCGCGAGGCCGCCTCCGCGATCGACAACCCGGTGCTGCTGCCCGACGGTCGGATCGAGTCCAACGGCAACTTCCACGGAGCGCCGGTCGCCTACGCCCTGGACTTCCTCGCCATCGCGATCGCCGACCTGGCCTCCATCTGCGAGCGGCGCACCGACCGGATGCTCGACCGGTTCCGCTCGCACGGCCTGCCGCCGTTCCTGGCCGACGACCCCGGCGTCGACTCCGGGCTGATGATCGCGCAGTACACCCAGGCCGGCATCGTCAGCGAGCTCAAGCGGCTGGCCGCCCCCGCCTCGGTCGACAGCATCCCGTCGAGCGCGATGCAGGAGGACCACGTCAGCATGGGCTGGTCCTCGGGGCGCAAGCTCCGCCGCTCCGTCGACGGGCTGTCCCGGGTGCTGGCGATCGAGGTCATGACCGCGGCCCGGGCGTTGGACCTGCGGGCCCCACTCCAGCCGGGCCTCGGCACCGGCGCGGCTCTCGCCGCGGTCCGCGCCGTCGTCGAGGGGCCGGGCACCGACCGCTACCTGTCGCCCGAGATCGAGGCGGTGGTCGCGCTCGTGCAGACCGGCGCCCTGCTCGCCCACGTCGAAGCCGTCACCGGAGGTCTGGAGTGACCATGGATCTGGAGTGCAAGGGCTGGGCCCAGGAGGCCGCGCTGCGCTGCCTGCGCAACAACCTCCACCCGGACGTCGCCGAACGCCCCGAGGACCTGGTCGTGTACGGCGGAAACGGCAAGGCGGCCCGCGACCACGCCTCCCTCGCTGCCATCGAGCGCACCCTGATGCGGCTCGAGGACGACGAGACGCTGATGGTGCAGAGCGGCAAGCCGGTCGCGGTGTTCCGGACCTTCCCGCACGCCCCCCGGGTGCTGATCGCCAACTCGCTGCTGGTGCCCGGATGGTCGACGTGGAAGGACTTCTGGGAGCTCGAGGCCCTCGGCCTGACGATGTACGGCCAGATGACCGCGGGCTCCTGGATCTACATCGGCACGCAAGGCATCGTGCAGGGAACTTTCCAGACCTTCGCGGCCCTGGCCGAGCAGCGCTACGACGGCACCCTTCGCGGCAAGGTCGTCCTCACGGCCGGTCTGGGCGGGATGGGCGGTGCCCAACCGCTCGCGGTGACGCTCAACGGCGGGGTGGCGCTCTGCCTCGACGTCGACCCCTCGCGGATCGCCAAGCGGCTCGAGACCCGCTATCTCGACGAGCAGGCCGACTCGCTCGAGCAGGGCCTCAAGCGAGCCAGAGAGGCTGC
>JANOTZ010000359.1:0-9919 GCA_031416735.1 Frankiales bacterium | reverse complement strand
GCGTGGGCACCGGCCACCTCGCACCGCACCCCCGCGGTCTCCAGGACGTGGGTGTTGAGGTCCTTGAGCCCGCGCAGCAGGGAGGCGAACTCGGCCCAGAGGCGGGCGTGGCTGTCCATCTCCCCAGCGAACAACTTGTTGGCTACAAGCACAAGTTCCCGACTCGGTGACCCTGCTCACGTCGTCATCGGGTCCAGGGATGGGGCAGACCCCCTCGGCCCGGTGGGGTATGCCCTCAATCTCCTGATCCGCAGGCTAAAGATCTGGAACGTGCCCCATTGCAGGCGCCCGAACCAGAAATCGGACGTAGTCTCCGGCAGCGACGTTTGACCTGACCGGCCGTTGCAGTGTTCTGGGGAGATGGCCGGTCGCAACCACCCATCTCCGAGATCTGCTGCCACCATCAGCGAGGAGTGCGGAGTGTCCCCCGACCAGGGTCCGATCTCGGTGGTGGTCGCCGCCGACAGTCTGCTCATCGGCGACGGGCTCACGGCCCTGCTCGCCACGGTGGCCGACATCGACGTGGTCGGCCGGGCCCGCAACAGCGAAGACCTCCTTGTGCAGGTCAAGGAGCTCGACCCCGACGCCGTCATCATCAGCATCCGCACCCCGGTGACGACCACCATGGCCACCATCGAGGTCGCCAGGCAGCTGCGCACCGACCACCCCGAGCTGGGCATCGTCGTCATCTCCGACCGCGGCAACGGCTTCGCCCTCGAGCTGCTCCGCGGGGGCGCGTCGAACGTCGCCTACCTCCTGGACGGACAGCTCCCCAACATCGGCGCCGTGCTCGGTGCCCTGCGGGACATCCGGGCCGGCCAGACCGTGCTGGACCCGAGCATCGTGGACGCCCTCGTCCGCCGCCGCGACGGCGTCGCGATCGACGACCTGACGCTGCGCGAGCTCGACGTCCTCGAGCAGATGGCGCACGGCCTGTCCAACCGCCGGATGGCCGCCACCATGCACCTGTCGGTGAAGGCGATCGAGAAGAACGTCACCACCATCTTCCGCAAGCTCGGCCTCGACGACGCCAGCCTGGTTGACCGTCGGGTCACCGCCGCCCTCATCTACCTGCGGGCTGAGACCACGCCGTTGCCGTCGATCGATCTCGACCCGGCTGAATAAGGGATCGGCGCGCGAGCAGCGCGACCAGCCCGGCCGCCCCGGCTCCAGCCAGCGCGATCAGGAAGGCCGTCCGGGCACCGGCCTCGTCAGCCACCGCACCGGCGAACGCGAAGCCCAGCGCCACCCCGACACCAAGGCCGGAGTTCAGCCAGCTGAAGCCCTCGGTGCGCGCCGCCACCGGCACCAGCTCGTCGACCAGCCCGAACGCCGCGATGAGCGTCGGGCTGATCGCGAAGCCCGCGAGCAACGCCGCCGGGGCCATCAGCGCGATGTTCGGCGCGAGCAGCAACGGCACCAGGCCGGCGGCGAGGAACACGGTGCTGACCAGATAGCGGCGCCGCAGCGACGACGTCAGGTGCAGCGCCCCGTACGTGAGACCCGACACAGCGCTGCCGCCGGCGACCAGCGCCAGCAGGAAGCCCGCCCCCGACGTGCTCCCGCGCTCCTTCGCGAAGGCCACCATCGCCACCTCGACGGTGCCGAAGAGCACCCCGACGAACAACAGCGACAGCACGAGCGCCCGGAGGCCAGGTGCGGTCAGCGCCGACCGGCCCTGGTGATCGCCAGGCGGATGCACGGGTGGCTCTGTCCCCCTTTGTACGACGAAAGCCAGCGTGCCGGCAGCGCCCAGGCCAAGGGCGGCGAGCAACCCCACCGCGGGATCGGCGAGTGCACAGGACACCACCACCAGCGGCCCCAGGACGAACACCACCTGGTCGACCACCGCCTCCCAGGCGTAGGCCCGGGGTAGCTCGGTCGGGCGCCCGGACAGCAGCGCGCTCCACCGGGCCCGGGCGCACGAACCGAGCTGCACCGCCGCCGTGCTCGTGACGGAGGCCGCGAGCAGTAGCCAGGCGGGCGACGCATCCGTGCCGGCAAGGAGCACCAACGCGAGGATCCCGGCGCTGCTCAGGCCCAACGCAGCCGGCAGCACCCGGCGCTGGCCGTGCCGGTCGACGAGCCGCGACACCACGGGGCCCAGCCCGGCGAGGCCGAGGGCGTAGCCGGCGCCGACCAGGCCGGCCAACGCGTAGGAGCCGCGACGGTCCTGCACGAGCAGCACCGTCCCGATGCCGAGCATCGAGATCGGCATCCGGCCGACGAGTCCGGCGACGGTGAAGGCCAGCGCACCCGGGGTGCGCAGGAGCGGGCCGTAGCCGCGGTGCGTCGTCACGGGCACCAGACAACCAGGTATGGATCTGGGCCGGAGTGGGCATTGAGTCCTCAGTGTGACGTGGCTATCCCAAGACCATCCCCCCTGCAGAAGGAACATCTTGCGACGAACCGCGAACTCTCGCCTGCGCCTTGCCGCCGTACTGACCGTGTCGAGTCTGGCCCTGCTGGCCTGCGGCTCGAGCAAGGCAGCGGTGGACACCAAACCCTCCGTCACCGCCCTGAAGGTCGGCGTCGCCTACGACGTCGGCGGGCGTGGTGACCGGTCGTTCAACGACGCGGCCGCCGCCGGTCTCGACAAGGCCGTCGCGGACCTCGGCATCAAGAAGGAAGAGCTCAGTCCCAACGCCAGCGGTAGCGACCGCGGCGACAACCTGCGGCAGCTCGCCGAGGACGGCTTCAACCCGGTCATCGCCATCGGCTTCGCCTACGCCGAGTCCCTCGGCGCCATCGCCAAGGACTTCCCGGACACGACCTTCTTCATCGTCGACGACGCCTCGGTGAAGGAGCCGAACGTCAAGGCGCTGTTGTTCTCCGAGGAGCAGGGCTCCTTCCTCGTCGGCGCGGCTGCCGCACTGAAGAGCAAGACCGGCAACGTCGGCTACATCGGCGGGGTCGAGACGCCGCTGCTGAAGAAGTTCGAGGCTGGCTTCGTGGCCGGCGCCAAGCACGTCAAGCCGGGCATCAAGACCCAGGTGAAGTACCTCACCCAGCCGCCGGACTTCTCCGGCTTCGGCTCGCCCGACAAGGGCCGAGAGTCCGCCAACGGCATGTACGACGCCGGCTCGGACATCATCTACGCGGCCGCCGGCGGCTCCGGCACCGGCGTCTTCCAGTCCGCCCTCGCCAAGAAGGCCAAGGCGATCGGCGTCGACTCCGACCAGTACGAGTCGATCGGTGACGCGGCCCTGCAGCCGGTCATCCTCACCTCGATGCTCAAGCGCGTCGACGTCGCGGTCTTCGAGTCGCTCGAGAAGTTCGCCAAGAAGGAGCAGATCCCGGCCTCGACGGTCTTCGACCTGGCGGTCGACGGAGTGGGTTACTCCGAGTCGGGCGGCTTTGTCACCGACATCAAGGCCCAGCTCGACGCCCTGAAGGCGAAGATCATCGCGGGCGAGATCAAGGTCCCGACGACTCCGTAACCTTCCGTGCCCGTTCTCCCCGTCCTGCCGCTCTCGGAGGTCTTGTGACCGACGTTCCTGTCGTGCGGCTCGCCGGCATCACCAAGCGCTTTCCGGGCGTCGTCGCCAACCGCGACGTCGAGCTCACGGTTCGCGCCGGCGAGGTGCATGCGGTGGTCGGGGAGAACGGCGCCGGCAAGTCCACCCTCATGAAAATCCTGTACGGCATGCAACGTCCGGACGAAGGCACCATCACGGTCCGCGGTGAGCCGGTCCGCTTCTCCAGCCCGCGGGATGCGATCGCGGCCGGGATCGGCATGGTGCACCAGCACTTCATGCTGGCGGACAACTTCACGGTCCTCGAGAACATCGTGCTCGGCGCCGAGCCCACCCGGCACGGCCGGCTCGACACCACCGGTGCCCGCGCGAAGATCGTCGAGTTGTCCACGCGGTATGGCTTCGGGGTCGACCCCGACGCCCTCGTCGAGGACCTCGGTGTCGGCGACCGGCAACGCGTCGAGATCCTCAAGGTCCTCTACCGGGACGCCCGCGTCCTCATCCTCGACGAGCCGACCGCCGTACTCGTCCCTCACGAGGTCGACGAGTTGTTTGCCTCGCTCGGCGGGTTGCGCGCCGAGGGTGTCGCCGTCATCTTCATCAGCCACAAGCTCGACGAGGTGCTGCGGGTCGCCGACGCCGTCACCGTGCTCCGCCGGGGCACGACGGTGACGACGGTCGACCCGAAGGACGTCACCGCGCGCCAGCTCGCCCAGCTCATGGTCGGCAGCGAGCTCCCGACGCCGGAGACCCGCGAGTCGACGGTGACCACGGTGACCGAGCTGACCGTGGAACACCTCACCGTCCGCAGCCCCGACGGGCGCACGGTCGTGGAGGACCTGTCCCTGCGGATCCACCGGGGTGAGGTGCTGGGCATCGCCGGCGTGGAGGGCAACGGCCAGGCCGAGCTCGTCGAGGCCCTGCTCGGGCTCCGCGCCTCGAGCGGCACCGTCCGGCTCGGCGACACCGACATCTCCGACTGGACCACGCGGCAGCGCCGCGAGGGCGGCATCGGCTACATCCCCGAGGACCGCCACCGGCAGGGGCTGCTGCTGTCCGCCAGCCTCTGGGAGAACCGGATGCTCGGGCACCAGGGACGCGCGCCGTTCAGCAAGGGACCGTGGATCGACCGCAAGGCGGCCCGCACCGACACCGAGCGGATCGTGAGGGAGTACGGCGTGCGCACCCCCGGGATCGGCGTACCCGCCTTCGCCCTGTCCGGTGGCAACCAGCAGAAGCTGGTCGTCGGCCGGGAGATGAGCGGCGACCCCTCGCTGCTCGTCGCCTCGCACCCCACCCGCGGCGTCGACGTCGGCGCCCAGGCCCAGCTGTGGGACCACCTGCGCGAAGCCCGCCGGTCCGGACTCGCGGTGCTGCTGGTCTCCGCCGATCTTGAGGAGCTGATCGGGCTGTCCGACACCCTGGTCGTCATGCTGCGCGGCCGGCTGGTCGCCACCCTCGACCCCGCCACCACGACCCCCGAGATCCTGGGCAGTGCGATGACGGGCGCGGCAGCGTGACCCTGCTGGCCCCCGAGACCGCGCCCCCTCCCGTGCCACGGTTCGACCTGCGTCGACTGGGCCTGGCGGTGGCCGCTCCCCTGCTCGCGATCGTCGTCGCCCTGGCAGTCGCCGCCGTCGCCCTGCTCGTCAGCGGCAGCAACCCCCTCACCGTCTACGCCCGGATGCTCGAGGCCGGCACCACGACGCGTTCACTGGTCATCACGGTCAACAACGCCGTGCCGCTCTATCTGTCGGGCCTGGCCGTTGCGCTGGGCTTTCGGATGGGGCTGTTCAACATTGGCGTCGAGGGGCAGTACCAACTCGCGGCGCTGCTGGCCGCCGCGGCCGGTGCGGCTGTCACCCTGCCAGGCCCGTTGCACCTGGCGTTCGTGCTCCTGGTGGCCTGCCTCGTCGGTGCGCTGTGGGCCGCCGTACCGGCTGTCCTCAAGACCACCCGGGGTGTCAGCGAGGTCATCTCCACGATCATGCTCAACGTCATCGCCGCCGGCATCGCGGCCTACCTGCTCACCACCTACCTGCAGGAGAAGGTGGCGGGCAGCAACAACAGTCGCACCCCGCGGCTGGATGAGAGCGCGCGCTTCCCCAACCTCGACCCGGTCCTGCACGCCCTCGGTATCGCGACCCCGCAGGGCACCCGGCTCGGCGGCTTCGTCCTGGTCGCCGTCGTCGTCGGGGTGGTCTACTGGCTGGTCGTCAGCCGCTCCCGGTTCGGCTTCGACCTGCGGGCCACCGGGCTGTCGCCGTCGGCGTCGGTCGCGAGCGGCGTGAGCGCCAAGCGCATGACCATCGTGACCATGCTGATGTCCGGAGCGATCGCAGGTCTCGTCGGGCTCCCACAACTGGTCGGACACAGCTATTCCTACGGACTGGACTTCACCTCGGGGCTCGGGTTCACCGGCATCGGGGTTGCCCTGCTCGGCCGCGGATCTCCCGTCGGCGTGGCCGTCGGCGCCCTGCTCTTCGCCTTCCTGGAACGCTCCTCCGCGACGCTCCAACGCATCGACGTACCGTCGGAGATCTACGTGATCATGCAGGGCTCGATCGTGCTCTCGGTCGTCGTCGCCTACGAGGCCGTGCGCCGCGCGGGGGTGGCCCAGGCCGAACGGGCTGTGCGCCGGGCCGTCGACCCGGAGGTCGCGGCGTGACCACCTCCCAGGTCGCGGCTGACAAGGTCGGGGAGCCCCCGCGGAAGACACGGGGCGTCCGGCCGCGCTCCCTGCTCCTCGGGGCGGGGCTGCTGCTGTTCCTGCTCTCCACGGTCCGGGTCATCAGCGGCGCGGAGGACATCACCAGCAGCGGCAGCTTCGGGGCCGCGCTGCGTCTCGCCGTACCCATCGGCCTGGCCGGACTCGGCGGCCTGTGGGCCGAACGGGCGGGCATCGTCAACATCGGGCTCGAGGGCATGCTCATCCTCGGCACCTGGTTCGGCGCGTGGGCCGGCTTCTTCTACGGACCGTGGATCGGCGTCCTGGCGGCCATCGGCGCGGGTGCGCTCGGCGGGTTGCTGCATGCCCTGGCGACCGTGACCTTCGGCGTCGACCACGTCGTGTCCGGCGTCGCCATCAACCTGCTCGGTGCGGGCACCGCCCGCTACCTGTCCTCCCTCGCCTACGGTGGCGACGACCGTCCACCGGGCTCGGGGGCGACCCAGTCGCCCACGGTCCACGGCCTGCCTGAGGTGAGCCTGCCCGTCCTGTCCAGCGGACCCGACCTGCTGGGCGATCTCGAGGACCTGCACTGGTTCCTGGTCTCCGATGCGGCCGGGATCTTACGTGGCCTCACCGGAGATGTCTCGATCATCACGCTGCTCGCCGTCTTGCTCGTGCCCCTGTCGGTCTTCCTGCTGTGGCACACGGCCTTCGGCCTGCGGCTGCGGTCGGTCGGTGAGAACCCGGTCGCTGCCGAGTCCCTCGGCGTGCCCGTCTACCGGATGAAGTACATCGCGGTCGTCTCCTCCGGCGCCTTCGCGGGGCTGGGCGGGGCCGCCCTGGTCATCGGCTCGATCTACCGCGAAGGTCAGACCGCGGGGCGTGGCTTCATCGGCCTGGCGGCCGTCATCTTCGGCAACTGGCGCCCCGGCGGCCTCGCGGCCGGCGCCGGCCTGTTCGGCTACGCAGACGCGATCGCGCTCCGCACCAACGACGCCGTCCGCGGCCTGCTGCTGTTCGTCGCGCTACTGCTCGTCGTCGTCGCCATCCGGCAGGCCCTGCAGCGCAAACTGCCCCTCACCGTGGCCACCGTGCTCATCGCCTTTGCCTTCTTCCTCTGGTATGCCACGGTCGACACCGTGCCGTCCCAGCTCGTCGGCTTCACGCCGCACCTCATCACCTTGCTCGTCCTCGCCGTCGCCTCGCAACGGCTGAGACCACCCGCTGCCGACGGCAAGCCCTACCGCCGAGGGGAACAGACGTGAAGGACCCGGACTGGGCGATGTTGCGGGCCACCGCGACCGCAGCGGCCCAGCACGGGTATGCGCCGTACAGCCATCTGCACGTCGGTGTGGCTGGGCTCGTCGACGACGGTCGGGTGCTGCAGGCCTGCAACGTCGAGAACGCGTCGTACGGCCTGACGCTGTGCGCGGAGTGCGGACTCGTCGGGCAGCTGCACGCCACCGGTGGTGGGCGGCTGGTCGCCGTCGCCTGCCGCTCCGGTGACGGTGACCTGCTCACGCCCTGCGGGCGCTGCCGCCAGCTGCTGTGGGAGCACGGCGGCGCGGAGCTGCTGGTCGACACGCCCCGCGGACCCGTGCCCATGACCGAGCTTTTGCCGGACGCCTTCGGCGCCCCGGACCTACTTGCCGCTGCTGTGCACCACCTGCGCATCGCGGCCGAGCACACCGAGGACACCCCGTGAGCACCGCCGTCGACGTCATCCGCACCAAGCGCGACGGAGGTGAGCTGAGCGACGAGCAGGTCAACTGGGTGCTCGAGGCCTACCTGCGCGGCGAGGTCGCGGACGAGCAGATGAGCGCACTCCTCATGGCGATCGTCTGGCGCGGGCTGTCCCCCCGCGAGCTGTCGGCCTGGACCGCGGCGATGGTCGCCAGCGGCGAACGGATGGACCTGTCCGGCCTCGGCCGACCGGTCGTCGACAAGCACTCCTCAGGTGGCGTCGGGGACAAGGTCTCGCTCGTCGTCGCGCCGCTCGTCGCGGCCCTCGGCGTCGCCGTCCCGAAGCTCTCCGGCCGGGGGCTCGGTCACACCGGCGGCACCCTCGACAAACTCGAGGCGATCCCTGGCTGGCATGGGGATCTCACCCGTCAACAATTCCTGGACCAGCTCCGCGACGTCGGTGCCGTCATCGGCTCCGCCGGCGAGAACCTCGCGCCGGCCGACAAGCATCTCTACGCGCTGCGGGACGTGACCGCGACCGTCGAGTCGATCCCGCTCATCGCCAGCTCGATCATGAGCAAGAAGATCGCCGGTGGCGCCGAGGCGGTGCTGCTCGACGTCAAGGTCGGTGCCGGGGCCTTCATGCGTGAGCTCGCCCCCGCCCGGCTGCTGGCCGAGGCGATGGTCGGGCTGGGCCGCGACGCCGGCGTCCGCACCGTCTGCCTGCTCACCTCGATGGATGCTCCGCTGGGCCGGCACGTCGGCAACGCTCTGGAGGTCGCCGAAGCCGTCGAGGTGCTGCAGGGCCGCGGACCCGCGGACCTGCGCGAGGTCTGCCTGGCCATCGCAGTGGAGATGCTCGCCCTCGGCGGGTCCACCGAAGATCCGGCTCCGGCACTGGCCGACGGACGGGCTTTTGAGGTCTGGCGCCGGATGGTCGCCGCCCAGGGCGGCGACCCGGACGCGCCGCTGCCCACCGCGTCGCACGTCGAGGTCCTGCGAGCCCCCCGGGCCGGCTACCTGGTGCGCCTGGACGCCCTCGCCGTGGGGACCGCCGCCTGGCACCTGGGTGCCGGCCGGGCCCGCAAGAACGACCCGGTCGACCCCGCCGCCGGTGTGGTGAGCGGCCTCGCCCTGGGTGAGCGGGTCGAGGAGGGGCAGCCGCTCCTGACCCTGCACACGTCCTCCCCGGAACGCCTGGCCGACGGGCGCGCCGCACTCGAGGGTTGCTACGACATCGCGGACGAGCCGAGCGTCCCGACACCTCTCATCCTGGACAGGGTGGGCGACCAACTGGTGAAGGAAAGCTGATGCGACCCACCCTGAGCCAGATCGTGGCGGCACCCAAGGTGCTGCTGCACGACCACCTCGACGGAGGCCTGCGCCCCGCCACCGTGGTGGAGCTCGCCGCCGAGTCCGGCTACGACGCGCTTCCGACGACCGACGCCGAGGAGCTCGGCCAGTGGTTCCGGGACAACGCCGACGCGGGCTCGCTGCCTCGCTATCTGTCGACGTTCGCGCACACCGTCGGGGTGATGCAGAGCCACGAGTCGCTGGTGCGGGTGGCCCGCGAGTGCGCGGAGGATCTGGCGGCCGACGGCATCGTCTACGCCGAGGTGCGCTTCGCCCCCGAGCTGCACCTCGACGGCGGGCTCAGCCTCGACGAGGTCGTCGCGGCAGTGCAGGAGGGCTACCGCCAGGGCTGCGCCGGCCGGCCCATCCAGGTCGTCAGCCTGCTGACCGCGATGCGTCACGCTGCCCGCTCCCTCGAGATCGCCGAGCTCGCGGTGCGGCACCGCGAGGAGGGCGTCGTCGGCTTCGACATCGCCGGCGCCGAGGCGGGCTACCCACCCAGCCGGCACCTCGCGGCGTTTCAGCACATGCAGCGCGAGAACGGCCACTTCACCATCCACGCCGGCGAAGCCTTGGGGCTGCCGTCGATCTGGGTGGCGTTGCAGGTGTGCAACGCCGACCGGCTCGGCCATGGCGTGCGCATCGTCGACGACATCCACATCGACACCGTCGGCCACGTCACCCTCGGCCGGCTCGCCCAGTACGTCCGCGACCGGCGCATCCCGTTGGAGATGTG
>JANOTZ010000358.1:0-22068 GCA_031416735.1 Frankiales bacterium | reverse complement strand
AGGCGGGCAGACGTGGCGCAGGCCGGCCGCACGTTGGAGGTGGATGCGAACGACTTCTTCGGGCTCGCCTGGAGCGACGACAACACCCTGATCACCGGCCGCTCTGGCCCGACGTTGAGCAATACGGTCGTGACCGTCGGCCTGGACGGACAGGTCACGCAGGTGCCGCTCCCGTGGGTCACCGGCTGTCTGACGCTGCGCTATGTCTTCCCCCAGCGCATGAGCGACGGACGGATCAGTCTCTCCCGCTTCTGCACCCGTGTGGTGGGGCTGGACGCTGAACGCCCCGACATGTGGGCAGCGGTGACCCTGGACTCCACCGGCTCCGTCAAAGTGCTCGCCGAGATGCAGGGCCTGATCAACCCGCCGGGGGTGTCATGGTCCCTCCGTCAGCGGCTGGGCGTGATCGCTTCGTCCAGCAGCTTGTGCTCGGGCGTGGGCTACATCGACGCCGGTGGCGTCCGACCGGCGGACGACCTCGAGTTGGAGCTGGACGGCAAGCGCTGGTCGGCTGGTGCCGACTTCCTGCCTGAGGAGATCGACTCCTTCGCGCTGACCGAGGACGAGCTGGACGCGTTGCCGGACTGCACCCAGGCCGGGAAGGCCGACTGGCCGGTTTTCTCGCCGGACGAGGAGCGCCTTGCGCTCGTGGGCGCCCCACCCGGGCGCGGCGGCTTCGAGCGCGAGCACGCGGTGTTCGTGGTGCGCGGCGGATCGGCGCGTGCGGTCGCTCGTGGCTTCGAGGAGCCGCGCTGCCTGGCCTGGTCGGCGGACGGCAGTGCGCTCTACGTTTCCGGGCGGCGCGGCGGCGACGGTGGCGTGTGGCGCATCGACGTGGCCGACGGCCGCCTCACCCTGCTGCTCGACGAGGAGCCCGAGTGGTTTGCGGTGTCCCCCGACGGCCGGCGGCTCGCGGCGCTGCAGGCTCCCGACGGGAACCTCGCCGATCCCGCGCGGGTCCTCGTCGTGCACGACCTGCCGGGATGACGGTCTCCGGACAGGCCGAATCCCCGGGGTCCTGGCGTCGGCAACTCGCGACGCAGGGAGGGCGCTGGCGGGCTCTGTGGGCAGGAGGGAACGCCTATGAGAAGGCTCGCGAACTGCTCGCCCGGGGCTAGCCGCGCGGCGATGCTGTTCGGGCTGGCGTTGGTGCTGCTGGCGTCGTCCTCCTGCGGCGAGGGGAGGAGGGCTGGCGTGGCGCAGGCCGGCCGCACGTTGGAGGTGGCCGCGGACGACTTCTCCGGGCTCGCCTGGAGGGACGACACCACCCTGATCACCGGCCGCTCAGGGACGGGCTTGAGCAACACGGTCGTGACCGTCGGCCTGGACGGACAGGTCACGCAGGTGCCGCTCCCGGGGGTCACCGGCTGCCTGACGCTGAGCTATGACTTCCCCCAGCGCATGAGCGACGGACGGATCAGTTTGGGCCGGTCCTGCACCCGTGTGGTGGGGATGGAGCCTGACCGCCCCGACACCTGGGCCCCGGCGACCCTGAACTCCGCCGGCTCCGTCGAGCTGCTTGCCGAGATGCAGAGCCTGATCAACCCGGCGGGGGTGTCATGGTCCCTCCGTCAGCGGCGCGGGGTCATCGCCATGTCCAGCAGCTTGTGCTCTTCCGTGGGGTTCATCGACGCTTCCGGTGTCCGACCGGCGGACGAGCTGGAGCTGGAGCTGGACGGGAAGCGCTGGTCGGCCGGGGCCGACTTCCTGCCCGAGGACGTGGACTACTTCGCGCTGTCCGAGGACCAGTTGGACGCGCTGCCGGACTGCACCAAGGCCGGCAAGGCCGACTGGCCGGTTTTCTCGCCGGACGGAGAGCGATTTGCGCTCGTGGGTGCCCCACCGGGACGCGGCGGCTTCGAGCGCGAGCACGCGGTGTTCGTGGTGCGCGGCGGGTCGACGCGTGCGGTGGCCCGGGGCTTCGAGGAGCCGCGGTGCCTGGCCTGGTCAGCGGACGGCAGTGCGCTCTATGTGTCCGGGCGGCGCGGCGGCGACGGTGGCGTGTGGCGAGTCGATGTGGCCGACGGGCGGCTCACGCTGCTGCTCGACGAGGAGCCGGAGTGGTTCGCCGTATCGCCGGACGGGAGCAAACTGGCCGCGCTGCAGGCGCTCGACGGTGACCTCGCCCAACCTCAGCGGACGTTGATGGTGCACAGCCTGGAGGGCAGTTAGTCAACCCGACACGCCCGGCGAGCTTCTGGGTTCGCCTCCCCGCACCCGCCCTTCTGCCCATGACCGCCGTTAACCTTTCCAAACTTTATTTCACCGCTGTTCCCCGCTATAACCAACACCTTTACCGGCACTCCAGCTCTCTTTTTCAGAGTCAGCAGACAGATGAGATCACTGGAAAGGTGTGACAGAGATGCCCAATCGACTGGCCGCTGAGACGAGCCCGTACCTGCTCCAGCACGCTCAAAATCCGGTCGACTGGTGGCCGTGGGGACCCGAGGCCTTCGCTGAGGCTGAGCGCTTAGACAGACCAGTTCTGCTGTCCATCGGGTACGCCGCCTGCCACTGGTGCCACGTGATGGCCCACGAGTCCTTCGAGGACGACGCCACTGCGGCCTACATGAACGAGCACTTCGTGAACGTGAAGGTCGACCGGGAGGAGCGGCCCGACGTCGACGCGGTCTACATGGAGGCCGTGCAGGCGATGACCGGTCACGGCGGCTGGCCGATGACGTCCTTCCTCACGGCGAAGGGTGAGCCGTTCTTCTGCGGCACCTACTGGCCGCGCGAGCCCCGGCACGGGATGGCCTCGTTCGGCGAGGTTTTGCAGTCGGTGGCGCAGACCTGGCAGACCCGTCGGTCCGATGTGGAGGAGGCCGGCCGGGAGGTGGTGGAGCGGCTCTCCCGGACCGCGCCGCAGGAGGCGCTTCCCGTCACCCCTGAGCTGCACGACAAGGCGGCCGAAGCCCTGGCGCGGAGCTATGACGGGGTGCACGGCGGGTTCGGAAGCGCCCCGAAGTTCCCACCGTCGATGGTGCTGGAGTTCTTGCTGCGCAGGCATTCTCGCACCGGCGAGGGGTTGGAGAAGGTCGACCACACCTGCCAGGCGATGGCCCGTGGCGGGATGTACGACCAGCTCGCGGGTGGGTTCGCGCGCTACTCGGTGGACGCCCAGTGGGTGGTGCCGCACTTCGAGAAGATGCTCTACGACAACGCCCTGCTGCTGAGGGTCTACCTGCACTGGTACCGCGCCTCGGGGTCCCCGTTCGCCCGGCGGGTGGCGACGGAGACCGCCGACTTCCTGCTGCGCGAGCTGCGCACTCCGCAAGGCGGTTTCGCGTCCGCCCTCGACGCCGACACCGACGGCGTCGAGGGGCTCACCTACGTCTGGACCCCGGCCCAGCTGGTGGAGGTCCTCGGCCCCGAGGACGGTGCCTGGGCCGTCGAGCAGTTCGACGTCACCGGCACCTTCGAGCACGGGTCGTCGGTCCTGCAGCGCCTGCTCGAGCCGACCGACCCGGCCCGCTATGCCTCCGTGCAGCAACGTCTGCTCGAGGCCCGCGCGCTGCGTCCCCAGCCGGGCCGGGACGACAAGGTGGTCGCCGCCTGGAACGGCCTGGCCATCGCCGCCCTCGCCGACGCCGGTGTGCTGCTGGACGAGCCGCGCTACCTGGCCGCCGCCACGGAGTGCGCCGAGCTGGTGCGGTCTTTGCACTGGGTCGATGGCCGGCTGCGGCGGGTGTCGCGCGACGGGGTGGTCGGCCGGCACCTGGCGGTGCTCGAGGACTACGCCGACGTGGCCGAGGGCCTGATCGCGCTCTACTGCGCCACCGGCGACCTCGAGCAGCTCCGCGGCGCGCAGGCGCTGCTGGAGGTGGTGCTCACCCGGTTCGGCGACGGCCGTGGCGGGTTCTGGGACACCGCCGACGACGCCGAGCAGCTCGTACGGCGTCCTCAGGATCCGACCGACAACGCCGCACCGTCGGGCGCCGCGGCAGCCACCGGCGCGCTGCTGTCCTACGCGGCACTCACCGGCTCCGCCCGGCACCGGACCGCCGCCGAGGAGGCGCTGCGGATCCTCGCGCCGCTGTTTGCCCGGCACGCCCGGTTCGCCGGCTGGGCCCTGGCGGTCGGCGAGGCGTTCGTCGCCGGACCGGCCGAAGTGGTGGTGCTCGACCGGCCGGACCTGCTCGCGGTCGCCCGGCTGGCCACCACACCTGGTGCGGTCGTCGCGGTCAACGGCCCGCTCGCCGAGGGCCGGGAACCGGGTGCGGCCTACGTCTGCCGGCAGTTCGTCTGTGAGCTGCCGACCACCGACCCGGCCCGGCTTCGGGAGCAGCTCGGCGTCGTCCTCTGACCCCACCCGGAGGACGCCTTCCTGCGGCAACCCGCGGCCCGCGCGGAAGCAAACCGGCACGGCCGACAACCGCCGTACCCGCGATTGAAGGCGTTGATGGGTGGTTCGCCGGCCGGCTCCCGGACGCCGGTCCAGCCCCACGGGTGCTTCCCTTCCCGTAGCCGAGGCGGGGCCTCTCGCTGGGGGTGATCTGAGCGTGGACCAGAGCCCGCTCGAGGCTTCCCTTCCGGCGGCCGGAAGGGAAGCCCGAGTGCGAGACCCTCCGGGAAGGCAAGAAACGCGGGTACGGCGGTCAGTTGCCGTAGACGGCGAAGCTCACGGCGATGTAGTGGACCGCGAAGGCCGCCAGGGTGCAGGCGTGGAAGATCTCGTGGAAGCCGAACCAGCGCGGCGACGGGTCGGGGCTCTTGCGGGCGTAGACGATCGCGCCGTAGGTGTAGAACAGCCCACCGACCAGCATCAGCACCAAGATCGCGACGCCGCCGTTGTCGAGCACCTGCGGAATCGCCCCCACCGCCACCCAACCCAGGGCGAGGTAGAGCAGCACGAACACCCAGCGCGGTGGCTGGCGGAACACGTTGCGCAGCAGGATGCCGGCGACAGCCCCGCCCCAGACGACCCCGAAGATGGCCCACCGCACCCAGCCGGTCAGCAGCAGGAGGCAGAACGGGGTGTAGGTGCCCGCGATCAGGATGAAGATCATCGAGTGGTCGAGGCGGGCCATCACCCCGTGCGCGCGGACCGACCAGCGGCCCCGGTGATAGGCGGCGGAGGTGCCGAACAGCAGGGCCACCGAGGCGGCGTACACACTCGCCGCGACCCGCTCGCGGGCACCGGAGGCCAGGCAGACGATGACGGTCCCGGTGACCAGGGAGATGGCGAAGGCGGCCTCGTGCAACACCCCGCGGAGGTGCGGCTTCATGGCAGCCTCAGCGCGGTGGACGGTTTCAGTCAGAGTGTCCAACGTGGTGTCCTCGGGGGGCCAGACGGTGCGCGATCTCACAGGATGGGAAGGTGTTGCAGTGGGTAGTCAGTTGGCAGACTGTTGCCTCTCGGCTGTCTATCGGCCTTGATGCAGACTTCTTGATGAACAACGGCAGCGTGCCGGCACCCGCTCGAGGGAGAGGATCTCATGACCACCACGGCTTCTGATGCGAGGGCTTCGATCCCGGGGTTGGAGCAGGCTCCGACCAAGAACGCGAAGCTCATCGCCTGGGTCCGTGAGATCGCCGCGCTGACCAAGCCCGACCGCGTCGAGTGGTCGGACGGCTCCCAGGAGGAGTGGGACCGCCTCACGCAGCTCCTCGTCGACAACGGCACCTTCACCAAGCTCAACGAGGCCAAGCGCCCGAACAGCTTCTACGCCACCTCCGATCCGACCGACGTGGCCCGGGTCGAGGACCGCACCTTCATCTGCTCGGAGGAGGAGGCGGACGCCGGCCCCACGAACAACTGGATGGCCCCCGCCGAGATGCGCAAGACCCTCGCGCCGATCTTCGACGGATGCATGAAGGGCCGGACGATGTACGTCGTCCCGTTCAGCATGGGTCCCATCGGTTCGCCGATCAGCCAGCTCGGGATCGAGATCACCGACTCGCCGTACGTCGTGGTCTCCATGCGCATCATGACCCGGATGGGTCAGGCCGCCCTCGACGCGATCGGCGAGAACGGCTTCTTCGTCCCGGCCGTGCACTCCGTCGGCGCGCCGCTCAACGACGGTCAAGCCGATGTGAAGTGGCCGTGCAGCGACACAAAGTACATCGTCCACTACCCCGAGACCCGCGAGATCTGGTCCGACGGCTCCGGGTACGGCGGCAATGCGCTGCTGGGCAAGAAGTGCTTCGCGCTCCGCATTGCGTCGGTCATGGCCCGCGACGAGGGCTGGCTGGCCGAGCACATGCTCATCCTGAAGCTCACCCCGCCGAGCGGTGACGCGAAGTACGTCGCGGCCGCGTTCCCCAGCGCCTGCGGCAAGACCAACCTCGCGATGCTCGTGCCGACCATCGCCGGCTACACGGTCGAGACCGTCGGCGACGACATCTGCTGGATGCGTTTCGGTGAGGACGGTCGCCTCTACGCGATCAACCCGGAGGCCGGCTTCTTCGGCGTCGCGCCCGGCACCGGCGACGACACCAACGCCAACGCCGTGAAGACCTTCTACGGCAACAGCATCTTCACCAACGTCGCGCTGACCGACGACGGCGACGTCTGGTGGGAGGGCCTGACCGACGAGGCGCCCGCGCACCTCATCGACTGGAAGGGCAAGGACTGGACGCCCGCCAGCGAAACCCTGGCGGCCCACCCCAACTCCCGCTTCACCACCCCGGCCGGTCAGTGCCCGACCATCGCGCCCAACTGGGAAGACCCGACGGGCGTGCCGATCTCGGCGATCCTGTTCGGTGGACGCCGCGCGACCGCCGTACCGCTGGTCACGGAGTCTTTCGACTGGCAGCACGGCGTTTTCCTCGGCTCTACGGTGTCGAGTGAGACCACCGCTGCGGCCGCCGGTGCCATCGGCCAGCTCCGTCGCGACCCGTTCGCCATGCTGCCGTTCTGCGGCTACAACATGGGCGACTACATGAACCACTGGCTCGAGGTCGGGCAGGCCACCACCGAGGACAAGCTGCCGAAGATCTACTACGTCAACTGGTTCCGCAAGAACGCCGACGGCAAGTGGCTGTGGCCCGGGTTCGGTGAGAACTCCCGCGTCCTGAAGTGGATCGTGGACCGCGCCGAGGGCAACGCCACCGGCGTCCGGACGCCGATCGGGATCCTGCCGGCTCCCGGCGAGCTGGACCTCGACGGCCTCGACGTCCCCGCCGAGGACCTCGAGCTGCTGCTCACGGTCGACACCGAGATCTGGAAGCAGGAGGCCGGGATGATCCCGGAATACTTCGCGCAGTTCGGTGACCGCCTGCCCAAGGCCCTGACCGAGGAGCACGCCAAGCTCGTCGAGCGCCTCGGCTAACAGCAGCCTGTACGGCGAGAGCCCGCCTTCCGCAAGGGACGGCGGGCTCTCGCGTTGGCACCGGCGGGGACGACGCCGCGGGGCTGCGCCGCCCGGTGGGCTGACACGGGACTAGGCTCAGGAGGAAGATTTCGGGGCGAGGAAAAGGGGCGTGGCGATGGGCGTGCGCGACCTTCTCTACACCGCCTACGAGCGCCGCCTCGCGGCTTCCCTGTTGCGCGGCAAGGCCCCCGTCCCGCGGCATGTCGGGGTCATCCTCGACGGCAACCGGCGTTGGGCGAAGTCGGTCGGTGCGTCGTCGAAGGAAGGCCACCAGGCCGGCGCCGACAAGATCATCGACCTGCTCCGCTGGTGCGACGAGGCCGGCGTCGAGGTGGTCACCCTCTGGCTGCTCAGCACCGACAACCTGGCTCGGCCGGAGGCGGAGCTGATGCCGCTGCTCCGCATCATCGAGAACGTCGTCATCGACCTGGCCCGACCTGAGAACCACTGGACCCTCAACGTCGTAGGCGCTCTGGACCTGCTGCCCTCGGAGACCGCACAGACCTTGAAGACGACGGCGGACGGCACCGGTGGCCGTCCAGGGGTGCTCGTCAACATCGCCATCTGCTACGGCGGTCGGCGCGAGATCGCGGACGCCGTCCGGTCCCTCCTGCAGGTCCATGCGGCAGCGGGCACCTCCCTGGAGGAGGTCGCAGAGCTGCTCGATGTCGAGCACATCGCCGAGCACCTCTACACCCGGGGGCAGCCCGACCCCGACCTCATCATCCGCACCAGCGGCGAGCAGCGGCTCGGTGGTTTCCTGCTCTGGCAGAGCGCCCGCAGCGAGTTCTACTTCTGCGAGGCGCACTGGCCCGACTTCCGGCACGTGGACTTCCTGCGCGCCCTCCGCGACTACTCCCAACGACAGCGACGCTTCGGTGCTTGACCCTCAGGTGCAGGAGCTGCTCGCCGGTTTGCCGCCGCACGTCGACGCCTCCACGCTGTCGATCGCGGAGCATCGCGCCGGCTACGAGGAGCTCATGCGGCTGCGCCGCGGTCCCGGCTGGCTGCCCGAGGAGGTCGGGAGCACGGTCGACCTCGAGGTCCTGGGCGTGCCCTGCCGGCTGCACCGTCCCGTCGGGATCGACCGACCGCCGGTGCTCGTCTACCTGCACGGCGGTGGCTGGATCGTCGGTGGCCTCGACTCGCACGAGGGCGTTGTCCGGTCGCTGTGCGCCCGGGCCGGCGTGGCGGTGCTCGCCGTCGACTATCGGCTGGCACCCGAGCATCCCTTCCCCGCGCCGCTCGAGGACTGCCTCACCGTCACCCGCTGGGCGGGTGAGCAGGACTTCGCCTCCGTCTCAGTGGGTGGCGACAGCGCCGGCGCCAATCTCGCGGCCGCGGTGGCGTTGGTGTTCCGCGCCGAGGGCCGGCAGCTGGCCTGCCAGCTGCTCGTCTACCCCGCCCTCGACGCCCACGCCAGCTCCGCGTCGTACGACACCGTCGGGCCGGGCCATGGGCTCGACCCGCAGAACATGCGGTGGTTCTGGACGCAATACTGCGGCACCCACCCGAAGGACGACCCGCTGCTGTCGCCGGCTGCGACCGGCGACCTGCGCGAGCTGGCCCCCGCGGTGGTGGCGACGGCGGAGTTCGACGTGCTCCGTGACGAGGGCGACCGGTATGCCGAACGGCTGGCCGAGTCCGGGGTCCAGGTCTGGACCAAGAGGTACGCCGGAATGGTGCACGGCTTCCTCGGGCAGGGCGCCGCGGTGGCGGCCGCGGATGCCGCACTGACCGAGATCGCCCACGCAGTCAGGGATCTCGTCGGTTCCTGAGCCTAACTGTTCACCCGGCTCGCTGGGCGTGTCCTCCCCCCACGAGGTCGGGTGTGTCCTTACCGTCGGACCTGGCGGTGGGGCAACCCGTCCCGCCGCTCGGGAGGCTCCGTTGCGCGCACGTGCGTGTGAGAAGGGCCGAGACCCGGCCCTCGTGGCCCGGTCCCGGTCCTGACTCGAGGGGGCCCTGCATGTCCACCAAGACCTTCGTTCTTGACACCTCCGTCCTGCTGTCCGACCCGGGAGCGATGGGGCGGTTCGCAGAGCACGAGGTGGTCCTCCCTCTGGTGGTCATCTCAGAGCTCGAGGGCAAGCGCGACCACCCCGAGCTGGGCTGGTTCGCCCGGCAGGCACTGCGGGTGCTGGACGACCTGCGCATCGAGCACGGTCGCCTCGACCAGCCGATCCCCGTCGCTGAAGGCACCCTGCGCGTCGAGCTGAACCACTCCTCGACGGAGGGGCTGCCCGCCGGCTTCCGGATCGGGGACAACGACAGCCGCATCCTGGCCGTCGCGTTCAACCTGGCCGCCGAGGGCCAGGACGTGGTCTTGGTGTCCAAGGACCTCCCGCTGAGGGTGAAGGCCGCATCCATCGGGCTGCCCGCCCAGGAATATCGCGCCGAGCTGGCCGTGTCGTCCGGCTGGACCGGGATGGCCGAGCTCTGCGTCGAGTCCGCGGACCTCGACGCGCTGTATGAGGCGGGGCGCCTCGAGCTGCCGGAGGCGCGTGAGCTGCCGACCCACACCGGCCTGGTTCTGCTGTCCGACAGGGGATCTGGCCTCGGCCGGGTCGCGCCGGACAAGTCGGTGCGGCTGGTGCGTGGTGACCGGGATGCCTTCGGGGTGCATGGTCGCTCCGCCGAGCAGCGGGTCGCCATCGAGCTGCTGCTCGACCCCGAGATCGGCATCGTGTCCCTCGGTGGCCGCGCCGGCACCGGGAAGTCCGCTCTCGCCCTGTGCGCCGGTCTGGAGTCGGTGCTGGAACGCCGCACGCAGAAGAAGGTGGTGGTGTTCCGTCCGCTCTATGCCGTCGGCGGCCAGGACCTCGGCTACCTCCCCGGTGATGCCTCCGAGAAGATGGGGCCGTGGGCGCAGGCCGTCTTCGACACCCTCGGTGCGTTGGTGCAGCAAGAGGTGGTCGAGGAGGTCATGGCCCGCGGGCTGCTCGAGGTGCTGCCGCTCACGCACATCCGGGGCCGGTCGCTGCACGACGCGTTCGTCATCGTCGACGAGGCGCAGTCCCTCGAGCGCGGCGTGCTGCTCACGGTGCTGTCGCGGTTGGGTCAGGGCTCGCGGGTGGTGCTCACCCACGACGTCGCGCAGCGCGACAACCTGCGGGTCGGACGGCACGACGGTGTCGCCGCGGTCATCGAGACCCTCAAGGGACATCCGCTGTTCGCCCACATGACCCTGACCCGATCGGAGCGGTCGCCGATCGCGGCGCTGGTCACCGAGATGCTGGAGGACCTGCCGCTGTAACGCCTTCGCCGATGTCGCCCTCGGTGACGCGGGTCTGCTCGTCATGGGCATGGCGGGCGACGTGCTTGGCCGCGTGGGCTACCGCGTCGGGAAGGGCGCTGAACACATGTCCCTGGGCGAGGATCGGTGCGAGCGTGCCCACCGCAGTGAGCAGTCGGGTGTGCTCTTGGCTGGCACCTTTGAGCAGCACGGTGATGCCGCGATCCCCGAGCAGGTCGACGATCTCGCCGAGCGCCCGGGCACCGGTGGCATCGAGCATCGCCATCGAGCTCAGCCGCAGGATGACGACCCGTACATCGGCAGTGGTGGTCAGCTCGGACAGGAAGCGTGCGGAAGCAGCGAAGAAAAGCGGGCCGTCGAGCCGGTAGGTCAGCACGTGGGCGGTGAGGAGGGAGTGTTCCGCCTCGGTGCTGATCCCGTCAGAGCTCAGCGGCTCCGCGACGGCCTGGGCGGTCCTGGCAAGGTGGGCGAAGGCCAGCAGCACCGCCACGGTGAGGCCCACCTCGACGGCTTTGATGAGGTCGAAGGCGATGGTGCCGAGGGCCGTCAGCGTGAACACGAGGGCGTCGCCGCGAGTCGAGGCCAGCACCCCGCGCACGTTGTGGCGCTCGACCATCCGGTAGGCCGTCACGAGCAACACGCCGGACAGGGCCACCAAGGGGATGCGGCTCACCAGACCGGAGCCGAAGAAGACGATGACCGCCAGGACGAGGGAGTGGGTGAGGGCGGCGACACGGGTGCTGGCACCCGCCCGGGCGTTGACGGCGGTGCGGGCGATGGCACCGGTGGCCGGCATCCCGCCGCACAGGCCGGAGGCGACGCTGGCCAGACCCTGGCCGAACAGCTCGCGGTCCGGGTCGTGCCGGGGAGCGTCGCCCATCCCGTCGGCGACGCGCGCGGACAGCAGGCTCTCGAGCCCGGCCAGGAACGCCACGATGACGGCCGGACCGAGCAGTGCCCCGAGATTGCTGAAGTTGGGCAGCGACGGCAGAGGCAGCCCGGAGGGCAGCGCACCGATGCGGGCGACCTCGAAGCCCGCCACCTCGGTGGTCAGGGTGACGACCACGACCGCGAACAGGCTCGCCGGAAGCGCCCGGTGGAGCCTGGGTAACCCCGCGGTGAGGACCACCGCCAGGGCCAGCAGAGCCAGCACGGCCCACTGGGGGTGCTGTATGAACCGGCCGGTGGCGACCACTGCGGCGCCGGCAGCGTTCTCCACCTGCGGTGTGGGAACGCCCAGTGCGCTGGGGATCTGCTGGGCCGCGATGACGACGGCGATGCCGACGGTGAAGCCCTCCACCAGCGGCCACGGGATGTAAGCGAGCAACCGGCCGAGCCGGAGGAGGGCGGCCAGAACCACGACCAGCCCGGCGAGCACAGCCACCGGATACACCACGGACGGGCCGTGCAGGGAGACGAGGGGAACGAGCACCACGGTCATCGCCCCGGTGGGACCGGAGACCTGCAGGTGCGAGCCGCCGAACACGGCGGCGACAGCGCCGGCGATCACGGCCGTCACCAGGCCCGGGCCGGCACCGACGCCGGTCGCGACTCCGAAGGCCAGGGCGAGGGGGAGCGCGACGATCCCGACGGTCACACCCGCCGCGACATCGCGCGGCCACGAATGGCGTAGTCCGGCGTAGTCCGAGCGACTCGGGAGCAGTGACGTCAGCGGGCTCCGGGGTGCATCGGAGCGTTGGCCGGCGGGGGCGAGCCAACTCACAGGGGGACCCGATCGGAGTCGGCGAGCGACACGGCGTCGTCGGCGTTGTCTAAGGCCGCGAGCAGCGCCTGCCCTTGGCGCAGGTTCTTGCTGATCATGCGACGGGCGACGGCGAGCAGCTCCGCGGTCTGCGGGTCGCGCAGTGAGCAGGTGACCGTGCTCTTGACCCGGCGGCTGTCGACGATGCCGGCCCGTCGCAGCACCGTCACCTGCTGGGACAGGTGTGACAGCTCCAAGCCGGCCTGCTCGGCCAGTTCGCCGATGGTGTGTTCGCCCTCAGCCAGCAGTTCCAGTACACGAACGCGGGCTGGATGGGCGAGTGCCTTGAACAAATCGGCCTTGGCATCGGAGATGGGGCGACCTGCAGTGAAGGGCATAACTCCATGATCGAGTGATGTGACTATATTATCAAGTCACATGTGCGTGATCCTCGGCATAGACCTTCGGAGTCAGTGGGGGAAGCAGCCTGGGAAGCGGTATGAGCCACCCAAATATGACTTTTTCGCAGGGCGAGTAGCACCAGCAAATCCCCTATTCTCGAGGTCAAGGCGGCTGTCCGCGCTACGCGGTGGGCCGCTCGGACCCCGAGGCCCGCTCCTCCCTGCTGGGTGGGAGGAGCGGGCCTCGGCTCTGTCTCTTCCTCCGTGCTCTGGACCCGGAGCTGCCCCCCTGGGCCGGGCCGTCCCGGCACACGTCGCTACGGGTTGTCAGATCGCGAAGTCCCCGGTTCGGGTTAGTCCTTTGTGACTATTCGACGAAGCGTGACGCTCGCTCAACCCGCAGCGAGGGCATAGTGCCCCCAAGTTCGCAAGTCACCTCTTCGGGTTGTCCCGACCTCGGCCTTCTGACCGATCCGAACCCTTCTCGGCACGGCCGTTCCGCAGAATGCCGAACCCGGTGGGCCAGCCGCCATTGATCACTCTGCGTCAGGTGCACGACAGGCGGTCGCAGGACGGTAGGAGGTGGATCGGAAGTGGGGGCGTGGGCCGTACTGGCTGCGCGGAGTTGGGAGATGACGTGAGCGGACAGCGGAGCAAAGTCGGACAGCACATCGCGCGACGGGCGGGTCGGCGAGCGGTGGTGGTCGGAGCGGTCATCGCCGTCTTGGCCTCCTACAGCATCGTCGGACCGGTGAATGGCGCCTATGCGGCCTCTCTGACGGGGAGCAGCTTCGAGATCGACACCGACGCCAACCTGGTGCGGAACGGCTCGCTCGACTGGCTCGCCGGTGGCTCGGGAAGCTCGCGCACCACCGGCGTGTCTGTGAGGAACGACCTCGCGTCAGGCAGCGGAGACGACTCCTTCAAGGGAGGGACGCACGAGGACTCCGCCGTACCCGAGGTCGAGGACGGGTCGATCCCCCCGAGCAAGAGCGACCTGAAGACCTTCGGCGTGTACGTCGAGAAGACCAGCTCTGCGGCATTCCTGAACGTGTTCTGGACCCGCGTCCAGGACCCGAGCGGCACCACCAACATGGACTTCGAGTTCAACCAGTCGGCGGTCAAGAGGAACGATCCGACCGGCTCGCCACAGGTTGTCCCGGTGCGCACCGCGGGAGACCTGCTGCTGACCTACGACCTGACCAACGGCGGCAGCGTCGCGACGGTCAGCCGGCGGATCTGGGGTGGGAGCTCCTGGGGTTCCTCGCTCGCGCTGTCCGCCTCGCAAGCGATCGGCAGCGTCAACAGCTCCTCCATCCTGGCGACAGACTCAGGGGGGCTGGGCGCCCTCGACCCGCGTACGTTCGGTGAGGCCTCGGTGAACCTTGCCGCGCTCATCCCGACCGAGCAGGGCTGTGTGACCTACGGGTCGGCCTATCTCAAGAGCCGGTCCTCCGCGTCGTTCAACTCCGAGCTCAAGGACTTCATCGCCCCCGAGCCGGTCACCATCAGCAACTGCGGAGCCGTGAAGATCCACAAGACCGACGACAACGGCGCCCTGGCCGGAGCGGTGTTCACCCTCTACAAGGACGTCGCGCCGATCGGTGGCACCAAGGGTGCGGGCGACACCGTCGTAGCCGGAGCCTGCACCACCAACTCCGTCGGTGACTGCACCATCAGCGACGTCAGGAAGGGCGACTACTGGCTGGTCGAAACCGGTGTCCCTGCCGGCCACGACGGCGTCGCTCCGCAGCACGTCACCATCACCGAAGGCGATCAGGTCGTTGAGCTGAGACTCAACAACCCGATCCAGAAGGGCACCATCACCGTCACCAAGAACGCCATCCCGGACGATGCGATGGACTTCTCCTTCACCCTCGACGGCGACGGGTTCTCACTCGACGACGACGGCGTGGTCGGCGACCTGCCCGCGACCCGGTCCTTCACGGTTCCGGTCGGCAACCACTCCGTGACCGAGCTCGTCCCCGACGGCTGGACGCTGACCGGGCTGGTCTGCACCGACCCGTCCGGCGGCACCACGATCGCGAAGCCGACCGCCTCGATCTCGCTGGCCAAGGACGAAACGGTCCACTGCACCTTCACCAACGAGTTCACCAAGCTGGGCGTCGACCTGCGGACCCAGACCTCCGCGGCGAACGGCGGTGGCTGGAACGACAGCGCGCAGCTCACGGGTGACGGGACGCACCCGGTGACGGGCACCGTCCGCTTCTTCGCCTGTGCGGCCTCGCCCACAGCGACGGCCTGCGCCACCGGCGGGACAGAGGTCGGCACCGCCGCGACCGTCACCCCGGTCTCCGGAGCGGAGTACGCCGCGATCACCACGGCGGCCTATGCCCCGAGCGCGGCAGGCTACAGCTGCTTCCGGGCCGAATACACCAGCACCAGCGCCTTCTACAACAGCTCCTCGCACACCAACGCGACGACCGAGTGCTTCTTGAAGCAGGCGCAGAACCTGACGATCAGGAAGTCCGCGACCCCTGCCTTCGGCCGGGTCTACACCTGGGACGTGCAGAAGTCGGTCGACGACAGCACGGTCAACATCCCGGCAGGGGACACGGCGCACTCCGCCTACGCGGTGACGGTCGGCAACTCGTTCACCGACGAGGTGTGGACCGTGACCGGCACGATCACCGTGACCAACCCGAACCCGGTGCCCTTCTCCGGAGTGAACGTCACCGACTCCATCAACAACGGGGCGGGCACCTGTGCCGTCACGAGCGGCACCTCCGCCACGGTGCCGGCCAACGGCCAGCTGGCCCTGGCCTACTCGTGTACCTACACGTCGGCCCCCTCGCCGTCGGCCGGGACCAACACCGCAACGGCGACCTGGAATGCTGGGACCTACTTCACCCCGGCCGGTACGGCGACAGCCACCGCCACCGTCGACTTCTCCGAGGTGACGCCCAGCGTCACGGACGAGATCGTGAACGTGACGGACTCGGTGCAGGGCTTCCTGGGGACCCTCGACGCCCGGACCGCTGTCAACCCGACGGTGTTCCGCTACATCGTCGACCGCTCAGGGAATGCGGGCACCTGCACGCCGTACGACAACACGGCGACGGTGACGACGAACGACAGCCAGACCTCGGGTGCGGCATCGGCCCAGGTGACGGTGTGTGTCGGCGTCAACCTCACGGCAGGTGTGACGGCCAACGGAACACGTGACCGCGACGACCTCTGGACCATCGCCAAGCGCGTCAACCAGACCCGCATCGAGATTGCGCAGGGTGGTACGGCGACCTTCACCTACGAGGTCGAGGTCACTCCTGCGGGATCGGTCGACAGCAACTTCGGGCTCTCGGGGGTGGTCAACGTGACCAACCCCAATGACTGGGAGGCGATCACCGCGGCCGTGACGGTCACGTCGAACGTCGGTGGTGGCGTGAGCTGCACCGTCACGGGCGGAGCGAGCGTCCCGGTGCCGGCGTCGGGAACTGTCAGCCGGCCCTACAGCTGCACCTTCACCGGTGCCCCGGCAGGTAGTGGGTCGGTCACGGCAACGGTGACCTGGAATGCCGGCACGGCGTTCACCCCCGGCAGCAGCGCTACCGCGACGGCGGGGGTGTCGTTCGCGGTGGCGGGCGAGACGCACGCCACGGTGACGGTCGTCGATGACAAGACCGACCCGGCGAATCCCGTGACCCTCGGGACCCGCGCCCACTCGGACGGGCCGCACACCTACACCTACAGCCTGACGAAGGCCGGTGTGGCTGGGCAGTGCACCAGCTACACCAACACCGCGATCCTCACCGAGACGAGTCAGTCGGCGAGCAGGACGGTCACGGTCTGCGTCGGTGTGGACCTCACGGTGCGCAAGACCGCGCTGGCCAGCGACCACCAAACCTTCCTGTGGTCGATCGACAAGAACGTCGACAAGACCACGCAGTCGGTGGCCGTCGGTGGGACCACCACCTTCGGCTACGAGGTAACGGTCACGCCGAGCGGCAGGACGGAGAGCGGCTGGTCGGTCACCGGCCAGATCAGCGTCACCAACCCGAATGCCTGGCAGGACATCACGGCCGATATCACCGATGCCGTCAGCTCTGGCGGTGGGGCGACCTGCCTGGTCGGGAACGGCGTGGACGTCGTGATCGGTGCACTGCAAACGGTGACCCTCGACTACGCGTGCACGTTCAGCAGCGCGCCGAGCGACGGCACCAACACGGCGACCGCCACCTGGGACGCCGAGTCGGCGGCGACGCCGCACGGGTCCGCAACGGGTACCGCTGCGGTGGTCTTCGTGCCCAGGAGCCAGACCAACGAGACGATCACCGTGGTGGACGACAAGACCGACCCGGCCAACCCGGTGACCCTCGGCACGGCGACCTACGGCAACGGTCCGAAGACCTTCGCCTACACCCTCGACAAGCAGGGAGTCGCAGGCACCTGCACCGACTACACCAACATCGCTGTCATCAGCCAGACGGGTCAGTCGGACAGCCAGGTCGTGCAGGTGTGCGTCGGTGAGGCGCTCACCCTCGCGGCCACGGCAACGGGCTCGTTCGACCGCGACCATCTGTGGTTGATCGACAAGGCCGTCGACCGGACGACCGTGACGATCCCCACGGGCACGTCGGCGGCCTTCGCCTACACCGTCACGGCGACGCCCAACGGGTTCGCTGACAGCGGGTACGACATGGACGGCACGATCACGCTGACCAACCCGAACGACTGGGAGGACGTGGTCGCCGATGTGACGGTCACGACTGACCTCGGGGGTGGAGCGGTGTGCACCGTGGTTGCAGGCGAGGACCGGATCGTGCCCGAGGACGGGTCGCTCGTCCTGACCTACGGCTGCGTTTTCACTGGCGTACCCGCTACCACGGGCACCGTCAGCGTCGACGCCTCCTGGGATCAGGTCGCGAGCTCGACGCCGATCGGGACAGCATCGGCAGGTGCGCCCGCCACCTTGCTGCTCGACGCTGAGACGAACGCGACGGTGACCGTGGTCGACGACAAGACCAACCCGGCCAGTCCGGTCACCCTCGGCACGGCCGACTGGGCCGATGCCGCGACGGAGTTCACCTACACGCTGACCAAGCCTGCGGTCGGAGCCGCCTGCACGACGTTCACCAACGTCGCCCAGCTGGTCGAGACCGAGCAGTCCGACAGTCAGGACGTCGAGGTCTGCGGCTTCACCGGAGGCGGCGGCGTCATCACGCCACCGACCGGTGGTGGCGGCGGTCTGGTGTTCACCGGTGACATGACCGGTCTGCTCGCCCGTTGGGCGCTTGCCCTCCTGGCAGCAGGAGCTTTCCTGCTGGTCCTCGGACGGCGGCGGAACGCCTAACGCGGCGGCCGGGTCATCTGCAACACGTCGAGCGCGGCATCCAACTGCTCCTTGGTGAGCAGGCCGCGCTCGACGTAGTTGTGTGCGTCGACGATTTCCCGGATCGTCCGGCCCTCGGCCACCGCCTGTTTCGCGACCTTGGCGGCTTCCTCGTATCCGAGGTAGCGGTTGAGGGGGGTGACGATGCTCGGTGAGCTCTCGGCGAACCTGCGCATCCGGTCCACGTCGGCCGTCAGCCCGTCGACGCATCGGTCGGCGAGCAGGCGGGTGATGTTGGTCAGCAGTCGGATCGACTCGAGCAGGTTGCGGCCGATCACCGGCAGCATCACGTTGAGCTCGAGGTTGCCCGCGGCGCCACCGAAGGCCACCGCAGCGTCGTTGCCGATGACCTGTGCCACCACCTGGCACACCGCCTCGGGGACGACCGGGTTGACCTTGCCGGGCATGATGCTCGACCCCGGCTGCAGGTCGGGGAGGTGGATCTCGGCGAGCCCGGTCAGTGGGCCGCTGCTCATCCATCGCAGGTCGTTGGCGATCTTGTTCAGGCCGACCGCGATGGTGCGCAGCGTCCCGCTCAGCTCGACGAGCGCGTCCCGCGCACCCTGGGCCTCGAAGTGGTCGCGCGCCTCGGTCAGGGGAAGCCCGGTCCGTGCCCGCAGGTCGGTGATCACCTTCTGCGCAAAGCCCGGGGGGGTGTTGATCCCCGTCCCCACCGCCGTACCCCCGAGTGGCAGCTCGCCGACCCTGGGAAGGACCGACTCGAGACGTTCGACGCCATATCTCATCTGGGCGGCGTAGCCCCCAAGCTCCTGGCCGAGGGTCACGGGCGTCGCGTCCATCAGGTGCGTGCGGCCGGCCTTCACGGCATCGACGTACACACTTGCCTTGCGCTGCAGGGAATGTGCGAGGTGCAGCAGGGCGGGCTGCAGGTCCTCGACGACCGCCTTGGTCGCCGCCAGGTGGATCGCGGACGGGAACACGTCGTTGCTGCTCTGGCTGGCATTCACGTGGTCGTTGGGGTGGGTCTGGCTCAACGTTGCAAGCACCTCGTTGAGGTTCATGTTGGTGCTGGTGCCGCTGCCGGTCTGGAAGACGTCGATCGGAAACTGGTCGGCGTGCTCCCCGCGCTCGACCTCCGCCGCCGCCGCGCTGATCGCGTCAGCCTTCGCCTCGTCGAGGACCCCGAGCTCCTTGTTGGCCCGTGCGGCGGCGCCCTTGATGGCGGCAAGCGCCCGGATGATCGCCGGCTCCACCCGTTGTCCGCTGACCGGGAAGTTCTCCACCGCCCGCTGCGTCTGCGCCTGCCACAGCGCCTCGGCCGGCACCTGCACCTCGCCCATGCTGTCGTGCTCTGTCCTCATGGCCCCGATGTCGCTCATGCCCCCATCCTCCCCCCTCCCTCGACCTTTCCCTCGACCTTCCCCTCGACCTTCCCCTCGACCTTCCCTTGCGTCTGCTCGGCCGTGAGGTTCGGGTGGCCATAAGAGCGGACGTAAGCGTGGGTTGCGGCGGCCGGCGTCCCCGACCTTTCCTTGCGTCTGCTCCTGCGTGAGGTTCTGGTGGCCAGAAGGGCAGACGTAAGCGTGGGTTGGGGCGGCCAACGTCCCCGACCCTTCCTTGCGTCTGCTCCTGCGTGAGGTTCCGGTGGCCAGAAGGGCAGACGTAGGGGGGCGTCCACAGGGGGACCTCGTGTCCACAGATTCCCCGGTACGACGGACGCGGGCCGGTCGCCAGGCCAACGTCTTCGTCATGACCGCACCAGAGCAGTCCGTCACTCCGCGAGCCAAAGGTGAGCGCGCGGCAGCGCGAGGGCGGGCCACGGCGCGAGCGCTGGCCGAGCCGCAGTCGTGGGCGGTGGGACGACGCCAACTCGCCGCCGAAGGGGTACCCCGATGGGTCGTGAAGCTCGAGCTGAGAACGGGCAGGTGGCAGAGGCAGGGACGGCAGGCCCTGGTCGTCCATAACGGGCCGCTGTCGGAGGCGACGCTGCGAGCGACCGCGGTGTTGGAAGTGGGCAGCAAGGGTGCGCTTGATGGCGTCTCGGCTTTGTTGGCAGCCGGCGCCACCGGACTGACGGACACGGGCCTGGTGGTGAGCACCCCTAAAGGTTCGACCCCGCGGCGTCCTGCCGGGGTGCGGGTCCGGGAGACGAGACGGTTCCGGGAGGAGGACGTGCTCACCGCAGGGGTGAGGAGGATGCGACCCGCGGTCGCCGCTCTGCACGCAGCCTTGTGGGCCGTGTCCGACAGGCAGGCCACCTTGTTTCTCATGATCGCCGTCCAGCAGAAGCTCGCGAGAGTGGAGGACATCGCGACTGCACTGGCTCGCGTCCGACGACACAAGCGGCGCCGGATGCTCACCGCGCTCCTGGTCGACCTCGCCGGGGGCGTCCACTCCCTCGGAGAACTCGACGTGGGTGCCGGCCTGCAACGTCGGGGGCTTCCCGTTCCTACGCGACAGGCGATCCGTAAGCGGCCGAGCGGCACGGAGTACCTCGACTGCGAGTTCCTGGAGTACGACCTGGTGCTGGAGGTCGACGGAGTCGGGCACAACGAGGTGCTGCAACAGCTGTCCGACCTGGTGCGAGACATCCGGTTGGCTTCCGAGGGTCGCACCGTGATCCGGATTCCGCTGAGCGCCTGGCGGTTGGACGAAGAGGCGGTCCTCACGGTTCTCGAGGACCTGTTCGTCGCCCGAGGCTGGGTACGCCCCCGCCGCCTGACCCCCGCCGCCTGATTCGCTGCCTGACCCCTCGCCGCCTGACTCGTCCCCGCCTGACCCGTCCCGCCTGACCCGTCCCGCCTGACCCGTCCCGCCTGACCCGTCCCGCGAACCCGCCCCGCGAACGCGAGCTTTCGCCGTACCCCTCCTTGCGTCTGCTCGCGTGAGCGGTTCGGGTAGCCACAAGGGCAGACGTAAGCGGGTGGACCTCAGGAGGGGGCGGAGCCGAGGGTGACCGGGGTGGACCTCAGGAGGGGGCGGAGCCGAGGGTGACCGGGGTGGGGCCGGAGGGGGCGGCGAAGAAGTCGTTGCCCTTGTCGTCGACGACGACGAAAGCCGGGAAGTTCGCGACCTCGATCCGCCAGATCGCCTCCATCCCGAGCTCGGGATACTCCAGCACCTCGACGGATTTGATGCAGTCCTGCGCGAGCCGGGCCGCGGGCCCGCCGATGGAGCCGAGATAGAAACCGCCGTGGGCCTTGCAGGCGTCCGTCACCTGCTGGGACCGGTTGCCCTTGGCCAGCATGACCAGTGACCCGCCGGCGGCCTGGAACCGGTCGACGTAGGAGTCCATTCGGCCGGCGGTCGTCGGCCCGAACGAGCCGGACGCCATCCCCTCGGGGGTCTTGGCAGGGCCGGCGTAGTAGACCGCCATGTCCTTGAGGTAGGACGGCATCGGCTGGCCCTCGTCCAGCAGCGAGGCGATCTTGGCGTGGGCGATGTCGCGGGCGACCACGAGCGGGCCGGTCAGCGAGAGGCGGGTCTTGACGGGCAGCGCGGACAGCACCGAACGGATCTCCGACATCGGCCGGGACAGGTCGATCTCCACCACCTCGCCGGCCAGCTCCTCCACCTCGGGGAGGTAGTGGGCGGGCTCGGTCTCGAGCTGCTCGAGCCACACCCCGGACGCGTCGATCCGACCCCGGGCCTGCCGGTCGGCGGAGCAGGACACCGCGATCGCGATGGGGCACGAGGCGCCGTGCCGGGGGAGGCGGATGACCCGCACGTCGTGACAGAAGTACTTGCCTCCGAACTGCGCCCCGATCCCCAGCCGGGCGGTCATCGCGTGCACCTCCAGCTCCAGGTCGAGGTCCCGGAACCCTTGTCCCACAAGCGATCCCGACGTCGGCAGCCCATCGAGGTACTTCGCCGAGGCGTACTTCGCGGTCTTCAGCGCATACTCCGCCGAGGTGCCGCCAACCACGATCGCCAGGTGGTAGGGCGGGCAGGCCGCCGTGCCGAGAGAGCGGATCTTCTCCTCGAGGAACGCCATCATCGCGGTCGGGTTGAGGACCGCCTTCGTCTCCTGGTACAGGTAGCTCTTGTTGGCCGATCCGCCGCCCTTGGCCATGAACAGGAAG
>JANOTZ010000357.1:0-21436 GCA_031416735.1 Frankiales bacterium | reverse complement strand
CGCCCAACGACCAGTCCATGCCGAACTGCGCGGCCACGGCCGCAAAGCCCTCACGCAGCACCGAGGACCCGGTGACATGCACGCGCATGAAGAACCGACCCGTGTCGGGGTCGCCGTACTCCTGGCTGTCCACGATGTTCGCGTCGTGCGAAGCCAGGACGCCGGTGACGGCATGCACGACCCCGACCCGGTCGGGGCAACTGAGCGTCAAGACAAGGTCCACCCGACCACGGTACGGCGAGAGGCCGCCGCTCCTGCGCAGTCGGTGCCATCCTGAGGTGTGCGCTCCGCCCTCCCCCTGGTGACCCTGACCCTGCTGCTTTCGGCGTGCGCTCCCTCGGCACCACCGACGGCCACGTCGTCTGCCTCGCCGACAGAGGCGGCCCGTGTGGCGCCGACTGCCACACCTCTCCGCATCCCTGCCTCGCCGACCAGCTCGCCGTACCCGGTCGAGCCGGTGTGGAAGGTGGGTGCGTCACCACTGCCGCTGCGACCGGACGGCTTCGGTCAGGTGCTGCCCACCCCGACCGTGCTGCGGAACCGCAGCCTGCCCACGAAGGACGTGCTGGCGCCGCCGCGAGACGGTCGGTTCCGCGGCACCGTCGGACCGCTGACCTCGGCGCTGCGGGCCCGGATGGGCGAGACCTACCGGACGGGCTGCCCCGTCCGGCCGGACCAGCTGCGGTATCTCACCGTGTCGTTCCGCGGTTTCGACAGTCGGCCCCACACCGGCGAGATCGTGGTCGCGGCCCGGGTGGCCCAGCAGGTCGTCGGCATCTTCCGGACGCTCTATGCGCAGCGGTTCCCGATCGAGGAGATGCGGCTTCCAACGACCGCCGACCTCAACGCGCGACCGACCGGTGATGGCAGCAACACGGCCGGGTTCGTGTGCCGCGCGGCCCGAGGGCAGACGCGCTTCTCCGCCCATGCCTACGGCCTGGCGATCGACGTAAACCCGTTCCAGAACCCTTATCGCAAAGGCGATCTGGTGCTGCCAGAGCTGGCGAGCGCGTACGCCGATCGATCCTGGGCGCGGCCGGGGATGTTCCTGAAGGGATCGGCGGCCACCCGCGCTTTCACGAGTCGCGGCTGGGTGTGGGGCGGGGCCTACCGGTCGGTGAAGGACTGGATGCACTTCTCCACCACCGGGGACTGACCCGGCGCCGTAGGTTGGGCCGCGCGTCCCTGCGTGCGAGGAGGAGGTCGGCGTGATCGAGGCTGAGCGGGTCAGGACCCGGATCTTGGTGTTGGTCGACTCCACGAAGGCGCTGGCGAGGTCCTCGCGGATGGCGGCTTCGATCTGCGGTCGGTGTCGGTGTCGGCGGATCTTGCGGCCGAGCTCGATGAACGCTTCGAGTAGTCGGCTCCGTGCGGCCCAGGCGAGCCACCAGCAGGCGCCGCTCACCCGCGACCACCTCGCCGCGGCCGAGACCGAGGGCCACGAACGTGCGGCCACCAGCCACCGCACGGTCCTGGTCAACCTCGACAAGATCATCACCTCCTTGAAGGCCCTACGGCCCAACGGAGACGACGACCATGCCCGACCCGATCGAGGTCCTTCGCGAGGCTGCGCATGCCCGCCACGACGCCACCCTTCACCGGGCCGAGGCCACCCTTCGCACCCTGGTCCGCCACGGCGCACCGATCACCCTCCACGGGCTCGCCGAGATGACAGGGGTCTCGCGCTCCTGGCTCTACCGCCAACCCCAGCTCCGCGCGCAGCTCGAGCAGCTCCGCCAGCAGCGATCCTCACGAGCCCCAACGGTGCCATCGGCCGAACGCGCTACCAGCGACTCGCTGCGTCAGCAGATGCACGCCTACCGCGAAGAGATCGCCCGGCTCAGCAAGGAGAACCAGGCCCTCCACGAACAACTCGCCCGCCAGCTTGGAACAGACCGAGCGCCGGCAGTCACCGTACCCTTCTGAGTTCCCGTCGAGGACCTGTCCACGACGACAGATCACCTATACATCAGCGGTTCCCGGGCAAACGCCCAAGGGAAGCCCGCTCACCCTGATCGCCCTCGTCTACGAGAGCGGCATCCGGGACGACCATCGTCAACCGGCGCCCTGGCCCGACGACATCGACGAATGGAACCCCACCGCTTACGGGCCCTTCAGCCACCAGGCCGGAGAGCCTGTGCCATCCCGACGAACGTCCGTGATTGCCCACAAACCTTGTCAGGCTGGATGGTGGACCGCCAACTCCGTCCTGGCCGATCAACGGGGTCTGTGACAAGCGAAATCAGAGGGGCTGGTCCAGGGGGTATGCAGTCTGGTCGGGCTTGGCCCGTGGCAGTGGTAGCACGGTCAGGGTGGGAATCTGCTCCGGTCCCTTCGGCTGCCCCCACAGCCAACCTTGTGCCTGAACGGACATGCCTTGCAAAGCGGTGCGTTGCGCTTCAGTCTCGACACCTTCAACGATGCAGGGGATGTCGAGTTCATAGGCCATGGAGGCGATGCCGTGGACGATGGCAGTGTGGGCGCGCTGGTCGGGGAGGCCGGCAGTGAAGGTGGTATCGGGCGATCGGGTGACGGATCCACGAAGGCATTCCAGAGCGCGCCCGAACGCCACGTGATCGACGGATCATCCCGACACCTCCTCCATGTCCCCTCAAGGGTGGGCCCCGATGCTGGTCGGAGACTATGGCCCGAAGTGACGGGTTTATCGGGCATTCAGGCCGAGGTGCCGGCTGAGTCCCTTGGAGTGGTGTAACTCTTCGCGCGGTTCTCTGCGGGTGAGAGCGACTATGCCGTGTTCACTGAACTTGCCCAGGCCGATGCCTTGCCCGTGGGCGTGGCCCGTGAGCCTGAGTTCAGCTGGCGAGTAGGAGAACTGTGGGGATTCCGAGTGCGGCGACGCGGCGGGTGCGAACCGAGAGCTCCCACCCGATAAGACAGTCGGGGATGGAGGGTGGCTCCTCGCACTGGCCTTGTGGTCTGGGCTCAGGTGATCGTGAAGGTCTCGACCGCCTTGTTGCTGACGTAGGCGCCGGTGCCTGCCTTGGCGTGCGGGACGGCGTCGAGGGCGTAGTCACCGGCACCGAGCGGCCGGCCGTCGTCGCCTCGCAGGTCCCAGGACACCGCGAAGCGCAGGCAGCTCCCCGCAGCCACCGTGAACGTCCGCGGCTCGGCGACGAAGCGCCTACCGGTGCTCCAGTCCCAGAGCACCCCCGTGGCGTTGGTGCTGATCGCGAAGGAGGCCCATTGCCCATCCTCGGTCCGCAGCGTCCCAGAGCCCTGTCCCGGCAGGCGACATACCGAGGCTGCGAGCTGTACGACGGAACCGCGCCGCGCCGTAAGAGCCCCGTCGTAGTAGCTGCAGAAGCCCTGCGTCGCCGTCGGGCCACTGCCCCCGCACTGGCGACGTGCGTCATAGGTCGTCACGGTCGGCTCCGGTCCCGAGCTCGGGCTGTCCGGCTGGGCCGGCGGGGCGGACGGGCGGGGACTCGTCGAGGAGTGGACGGTCGCGGGGGCCCTCGTCGGGACCAGCCCGGTCGGGCGCGGGCTCGGATTGGGCCGGGTCGCATCCGACGCAACCGTCGCGTCCGGTGAAGGGCTCGCATCGGCGGCTGGGAATGTCGGGGTCACTCCCGAGGTACCCGGAACGGTGCGGGCCGGCACCAGCACCTGGCGGCCGCCTGGACCCTGGAGTAGCAGCGCGCCCGCGAGCAAGGTCGACACCGAGACCAGCCCACCAGCGGTGAGCGCGAGCTGCCGACGACGCCGACGGCGTGCCCGGGCGCGGGAGACGGCGTACGCGTCAGCAAAGAAGGCGGGTGGGGCGAGGCGATCGGGAAGTCCAGGAATGCGCTCAGGCATGGAAGTCCTCCAGAGAAACGGCGAGCAGCCCCCGGGCCTCGGAGAGCATTCGCTTGACGGAGCCCTCCGGTCGGCGCACGGCAAGGGCAACGTCGGGGACTGTGAGGTCGGAGTAGTAGTGCAGCAGGACCAGCTCCCGGTACTTCACCGGCAGCCGCTCGACGGCGTCACGGACGGTCAGGTCGACGCCGTCGACCGACGTCGCCCCCACCAGCATCGGCAGCACCCGCGCATCACGTGCTCGCGCCGACCACGACCCGCGGACCAGGTTGGTCGCGATGTGAAAGACGTAGGCCCGCGGTTCCCGCACCGAGACCCAGCGGGCGAACAGCCGGGCGAAGGACTCCTGTGCGAGGTCGGCCGCGACCTCACGATCCCGAACCAGCTGATAGCAGTAGGCGGCCACTTTGGGATAGTCGCGGTCGTAGAGGACCTGGAAGTCGTGCTGCACCGCCACGGCCTCTCGCGTCACGGGCATCGGCGCCCAGGTTGTCGTCACACCGGTTCAGAGCGGTGGCTCGCCCGAATCGTTCGGATCTCCCTCAGGGATCGACGAGGGCCTTCAGCACGGGGACCATGATGCGCTCGAGGTCCTCCCGCGAGGCGGCCTGGACCGCGGGGTTCTCGAAGAGATACCTCGCGATGGCGATGCCGATCACGGAGGCGGCCAGCAGCCCGGCCCGCAGCTCGGCATCGTCCCCACCGATGGTCCGCGCGATCATCGCCTGCGGCTCGCGCATGACGTCATCGCGCATCACCTTCAGTGCGCTCTCGTGGGTGAGGCAGTTGCGCAGCAAGGCAATGGCGCCGTCGCGCTTCTGCGGGTCGTCGAAGCCAGCGAAAAGGTCGTCAAGTGCGGTCTGGGGAATCTCGCTGAGTGGAGCCTCGGCCAGCCGCTTGTGGTCGACGTGCCATCGGGCAGCGGCCGCGAACAGCCCCTCCTTGTTGCCGTAGTACTGCATGACCAGCGCGGGATCGACGCCTGCTCGGGCGGCGACAGCGCGGATGGTGGCCCGCTCGAACCCCGCCTCGGCAAACAGCTCGCGGGCGGCTTCGAGGATGGTCGCCTCGGTACGTCGGCGGCGCTCCTCACGGGGCAAAGACTCCGATGTCACGTAGATCACTCTACAAGCGTTGACCGTTTCCTGCGCAAGCGTCTACCGTCGTTGAGTCAACGTGCCTGAAGGGAACTGCTGTGACTGCCGTACTGGAGACCGCCCCCGCGCCGAGCGTGGTGCTGCACGCCGACGGCCGCACGGTGCACAAGGGCTTGGCTCTTCTGGTCATCGCCATGAGCCAGCTGATGGTGGTGCTCGACGCCACCATCGTGAACGTCGCGATCCCCGACATCGGCCAGGCGCTGAAGGTGGCCAACACCGGCGATCTGCAATGGATCATCACCGGCTACACCCTCACCTTCGGTGGCTTCCTGCTCCTCGGCGGCAAGCTCGGTGACCGCATCGGCCGCCGCAAGGTCTTCATCACTGGCGCCGTCCTGTTCGCCGTTGCGTCGCTCCTCGGCGGCCTGGCCTCCGACCTCGGGCTGCTCATCGCCGCCCGCGGAGTGCAGGGCGTCGGTGGTGCGCTCATGTCTCCCTCCGCGCTCGCCCTGCTGACCGTGGTGTTCCCCGAGGGCAAGGAACGTCACCGGGCCCTCGGAATCTTCTCCGCCATCACCGCAGGTGGCGCTGCGATCGGACTCATCCTCGGCGGCTTCCTGACCGAGTACGCCTCCTGGCGCTGGGTCCTCTTCGTGAACATCCCGATCGCGGTCGTCGCCATCGTCGGCGCCTTGTCGTTCGTGCCGGAGAGCAGGGACGAGCGAGCCAAGGGCTTCGACATCCCCGGCGCTGTCCTCGTCACGGGTGGTCTCATGACGCTGGTGTACGGCCTTGTGAAGGGCAACGCATACGGCTGGCTCTCGCCGCAGACCATCGGACTGCTGACCCTCGCGGCGGCCATGCTCTCGGTGTTCGTCGCGGTCCAGCTCACCGTCGACAACCCGCTCGTGCCCTTCCGGTTGTTCCGTTCGCGCAGCCTGGTGGGCGCCGACCTCGGCGGGCTCTTCGTCGGAGCCGGCATCTTCGCCATCTTCTTCTTCCTCATCCTGTGGATGCAGACCGTCAACGGCTACGGCCCGGTCAAGTCCGGTCTGCTCTTCCTGCCCATGACGGTCCTGATCGGCATCGGCGCAGGAATCGGCGCCCAGGCGCTGGGGAAGGTGGGGCCACGGCCGATGCTGCTGGTGGGTCCTTCGCTCGCGGGCCTGGGCCTGCTCCAGCTCGGCCTTCGCCTGGAGGTCCACTCCTCCTACCTCGGCGTCATCCTCCCGGCTCTTGCCTGCGTCGCTTTGGGTATGGGCCTGACCTTCGTGGCGCTCACCAGCTCGGCCATCGCCGGTGTCTCCCACGAGGATGCCGGGATCGCCTCAGCGCTGCTCAATGCCGGACAGCAGATCGGTGGAGCGCTCGGCCTCGCCGTCCTCACAGCAGTGTCGGTCGCCCGCACGACGCACCTCGGTGGTGTGACCGTCGTTGACGGCCGGCCGGACTTCACCAATGCGGTGCACGGGTGGAACGCCAGCTTCCTGGTCGGTTCAGCGCTGCTGTTCACGGCCGCGTTTGTGATGTTCAAGCTGGTCCACGTAGGCAAGGAAGACGCTGCCGCCGCTCTGAAGGAAGCGACCTCCGGATAACAGACTGTGTCTTCCGAAGCCGCTGCCACGGGACGCAGGCAGCGGTAAACTTGTAGGGCGATTTTCACGTAGGCCGTGCTCGGATTCGGGGGAACGATGAGTGATGTAGCGCGCACATTGGCCGAAGTGATGGCCGAGGCGGACAGCACCTTACGCGCCGGGCAGCGCTTCTCCTCCGCGACGTGGGCCTCTGGCTTCCTGCCCCTCGACACCTACATCGGCGGCGGGCTACGGGCCGGAGAGCTGACGTTGATCGGCGGGCCGCAAGGCCTCGGCAAGACGACCTTCGCTCTGCAGATGGCGCGCAACATGGCGGCCAACGGCCAACGCGCCTTCTTCCTTTGCTACGAGCACACCGAGCAGCACCTCTTCGAGCGACTGATCGCCCTGGAGGCGGCGGAGATCGGTGGCGGGGACGGCATCACCCTGGCCCGTGTCCGTGCGGAGCTGGGCGAGTTGGACTCCAACAGCGGGGGGCTCGCCCACCGGCTGGGAGGGGTCGGGCACGGTGCCGAGGCTGTCGCCCAGTTGGCGACCTTTGGGGACCGGCTCACCCTGATCCGGGGTGCAGCGCACATGGATCTCGGTGCCGTGCAAGAACTCGCAGCGAGGGCTGGGGCAGACGGCGCTGTCCTGTTCGTCGACTACCTCCAGAAGATCGGCGTCCCGGACGGGAACCTGCGCGAGGAGGACCGGGTAGCCCGGGTCGTCGAGACGCTCAAAGATCTCGCGTTGGAGCACGCGATTCCGGTGGTGGCGATCGTGGCTGCCGACATCGATGGCCTGAAGGAGCGTCGTACCCGGCTGCACCACCTGCGCGGATCGTCTGCCTTGGCCTATGAAGCCGACGTGGTGTTGATGATGAACGACAAGTTCGCGGTCGTGGCGCGCCACCACCTGGTCTACAACGCACCCAATGCCGACCGATACCGCGACTACATGGTGGTGAGCATCGAGAAGAACCGGGGCGGCCTGGACAACATCGACCTGCAGTTCCGTAAGGAGTTCGAGCACAGCCGGTTCGATCCCGAGGGCGCTGCCGTTGCCGAGCAACTCATCGACGAGCGGGTCTACGTGGACTGAACCGACTCCTAGCTCTCGAAGTCGCTGTCGGCCAAGGGAGCGAGCAATCGGGCCAGTTCCCTCACCGCGCAGGCCTCGCGCAGCAGGTCCTTGCACTCGTCGTCGAAGTTCCGGACCGCCTTGAGGTGGCCTTCGGTGAACGGCTGATCCGCCGATGCCAGGAGGATCAGTAGCTCACCTTCTGGGAGATACACACCTGCCAGGTGCTCCCAACTGGCGAGCGGTGCGCCGAGGAGCTCATGGCCCGATCCGTCCGACCGGGTGACCAAGAGGCCGAGCTTCTCCTCGACGACCCGCCGCACCAGCCAGTGCTGAGTGGGAACCTTGAGCCTCCCCTCGAGAGGCCGCAGACCGACACCCGCTTCGACCAGCCACATGTCACCGGCCCGCATCAACGCGGCGCCGGCCGTCGCCTCGGAGCGTTCGACCATCTCGGCCAGCACGAAATCAGCGACGTCGTTCACGGAGTAGAACCCGTCAACCCGCTCACGCAACGCGGAAACCAACTCAAGCGATGACAGCGCCTGGACATCGTCCGACGTGCGCTGCCCGTGGCGGGGCGCTTCGCGGGCGGGAGCCGGGGAGACTGGCTGAGCGGTGATGCCCCAGTCGGTCGCGGGCGCCGACTCGACCTGAGGTTCCAGCTGTGCTCCCACGACTGCCTCCACCAAGTGCGGCTCAACGGCGTGCAGTGGCGCCGGGGCAGGCGGAAGCCGAAGGGCACGAACAGGAACCGCCACGGGCGGGAACTCGACCGTGGGCAGCGGAGCGACGACAGTGATCGCCTGAACAAAAGGAGTCGCCTGAACAGAAGGAGTCACCTGAACAGCAGTGGGCGTCTGGACCGCCACCGGTGGCGGCTCGGGGCGGGGCGCCGGCACGTCGACAACGGCGACCTGCAGACCCGAGGTGTGGTCGCGTGAGTCTGGCGACCTTGCCGGGCGAGAAATGACCGGCACCGCAGATGGTCCGCTGCCGGCCGCCTCTGGTGGCTTCTCCTTGCGGGTGACGGCAACGATCTCGGGCAGCGGCGGCGGGACCTCCGGGGCCGGCGAATCAGAGATGACGGAGCCCGCCGGTCGGCTCGCAAAGGTGTCCAGCTGCGAGCCTGTGGCGAGCCGGTCCAGCTCCTCGAGCACTGCCGCTGCGTTCAAGGGGGGCAGGAACAAGGTCAAGCCGGACGAGAATCTGCCGGCGAGCTGCTCCCACTCGGGTGCATCACCGCCGATCAGCAGAACCGGTACCCGCAGGCCCTCGGAGACGAGCCCCTTGAGCCGGTGCTCGGCCTGGTCGACCGTGCCCAGATCCAGGAGCAGCACCGCATGCCCAGGGACATCGTCGGTCCAGCCGTCCACCCGATCGGGTCGCGACTCATCGACGTCCGCCCCGTTGCGGGAGAGCCACATCCCGAGCGACGCGTTGCGGGAAACAACGAGGACGCTGGTCACTTCGCGCCGGAGAAGGCGTCCATGATGGACAGGGCTCCTGGCCCGATGATGACCACGAAAAGCGCGGGCAGGATGAAGAAGATCAACGGGAACAGGATCTTGACCGGGACCTTCTGGGCGGTCTCCTCAGCGCGCTGGTGGCGCTTGAGCCGCATTTCGGCTGCCTGCACGCGAAGCACGCTCGCGATCGGGATGCCGAACTGCTCGGCCTGGATCATGGCCGTGATGAAACCGTTGAGCTCGGGTACGTCGGTGCGGGCGCCGAGGGCACGGAAAGCCTCCGATCGTCCCGTGCCAATCTGCATCTCCTGCTGCATCCGGAAGAGCTCAGCGGCGAACGGTCCCTCGGTGTTGCGCGCCACCTGCGTGAGTGCGGCGTCAAAGCCGAGTCCCGCCTCCACGCTGATCGTGAGGAGATCCAGTGCATCCGGTAGTGACCGGCGAATCTGCTGCTGGCGTCTGGTACCAGCGTTGTAGACCAGGACATCCGGCAGGTAGAAACCGAACGCGAGGCCGGCGACCATCCCGATCACCCCTTGACCGAGACCTGAACCCGAGCCCAACATCAGGCCGAACATTCCCAAGCCCATCAGTCCGAGGGTCTTGAAGGCGAGGACGCGCTCAACCCCCCAGCGAGGCGGGTTGCCAGCCAGATCGAGCCGGTGGGCGATCTTCTCGCTGATGCCCGCCGGCGAAAAGCGACGGGAGAATCCCGCCAGCCGTGCGATCCCGGGTGCCAGCACCCGGTCCAGGAACGACACCTCCCGCACACCCGACGGCGGGACACTTGAGCTGTTGCGCAAGGCATCCAGGGATCGGCCCACCTGCTGCCTCTCAGTGGTGACCACGCCAATGATGCTGAGCCCGAGCGTGACTGCGAAGAAAATGCCGGCGAGACCGCCGTACAGCAGCATCTGGTTCATCAGACCTCCACCTTGATGATTTTCCGCATCCACAACCAGCCCATGCCCAGCAGCACCACGGCCCCAGCCAGCATGAAGATGCCGACGGCCTCGGTGTAGAGCGGAGCCACGTAGCTGTTCCGGAAGGTGAACAGGTAGGCCGCGATCCCGATCGGCAACCCGATCAGCACATAGGCCGACATTCTCCCTTCAGCCGACAGCGTGCGGACCTGGCGTTGAAGTCTTGCCCGGTCACGCATCGTCTGCGCCACGATCGTCAGAACCTCTGCCAGGTTGCCTCCGACCGAACGCTGGGTACGTACGGCGATGACCACCCAGTGGAAATTCTCGCTGTCCATCCGCTGCGCGATGCTCTCCAGGCTGTCCTCGACCGGTATCCCGAGACGTGCCTCGGCAACCGCCCGGCCGAACTCGCCGGCGATGGGCTCCGTCCCTTCACGAGCCACGGCGTCGATGGCTTGAGGGAAGGAGAACCCGGCCGAGAGGCTCCCCGCCAGCAGCTGCAGGGCATCAGGCATTGCCTCTTCAAAGGCTGCCTGGCGGCGGCGGGCCTTGAAGGCCAGCCAACGACCCGGGAGCAGAGCACCCAGGACGAGACCGAGCCCAGCACCGAGCGGGCTGCCGGACAACAAGAACAGGAAGAGCATCGCGCCCGACGACACGGCAACGATCAGCAACAGCCATTCGTTCGCCCGCATCGGAACTGCTGCCCGCTCGAGGGTGAACGTGAGTCGCTCCTCGATCCCCCGTCGGCGGGCGATCCTGCCAGCCAGCTCGAGCGCGGACTGGGCGATCTGGCTGTCGCCCAGAACGGTCGTCTCCTGTCGTACCGGTGTCGGGCGGCCCGTAAGGGTGTACAGCGACAGCAGTCGGCGTTGCCGACCGCCGGCTCGCTCCTTGCGGTTCATCGACTTGCCGGCGAGCAGAACAATCCCGAGGACCGCCACGAACAGCGCGGTCAACCCCCAGACGAGCGTGGCCTCGGACGCTGCGAACCCAACGGGCGGGGCTGGCGGGAGAGAAGGGAGGGGTACGGCGTCAAACGCCGTCGCCACCCGTGCCGGAAGCACGGTGACCACCTCGTCCGTGAGGGTGGCCCCGCCTGCGGTCACCGTGATCCCTACTGTTGCCTGGCGCCCCGCCAGCTCCGGGGGGACTTCTGCATTGACGATCACCTGGCTGGCGAGGACCGTCGCCGCGGTGCGGAAGGCATCCGTAAGGGCTTTCTCGTTGCCGGCACCGAGTAGCCGTCCCGACGAGACCCCGGCCATCTGCTGGAGCGTGGCACCGACAGCGTCGTTGGTACGGAAGGCGACTGCGTCGAGTCGGGCGCCCGATGTCTTCAGTGCGGGTAGGACGGCGGCGAGAGGCGCCCGGCTAGCAGTGTCGGCTCCGTCGCTGAGAAGCACGATGCTCCGAAGCCCGGCCCGGCCCAGAGTCGCGAGCGCGACAGTGACTCCGTCGTAGAGAGCGGTCTCACCCCGGGCCGTCAGTCCCGGAATGGACCGGGCGACGGCCGTACGGTCGAGACTCGGTGCGGCCACGAGCTGGGCCTTGTCAGCGAACGTCACGAGACCGACGGCCACGTCCTTGGGTGCGGCACGGAGATAGGCGCTGGCCGCTTTTTTGGCGCCCTCGATGCCCGCACCAGCCATCGATCCGCTGGTGTCGATGACCAGCACGACGCGCCGCTGCAGGTACACCGCCCTGGCGGCAGCGACTGTCGTCGCAGTCGCCCGGGTGCTTCGACCGTCGAGCGTCACCGCGACCGAGTTCGGGTCGAGGGTCTGACCGCCCAGGTCGTCGCCGTTGAGGACGATCTGCAGCCGACCATCCACGCCGCTGACACTGCGGATGGAGGTGCTCGGATCCGCGTAAGCGGGCGCGATGGCCAACAGCAGATAGCCACAGCCGAGGAAGGCCGCCGCCCCGACCACCAGGGGACGCCGCCTCATCTGGCGAACCGCTCAAAGGCGAAGAGGTCACCGTCGACGGCTACGTCGTTGTCCGCCAGTTTGGTGAGGAAGGCGGGGCGCAGTCCAGTGGAGCGCAGCACACCGCGGTGCCGGCCGTCTTCGTCGAAGCCCATCCCGAAGTCGTAGAGGAAGACGTCCTGCATGGTGATGATCTCCCCTTCCATCCCCGAGACCTCGGTGACGTGGGTGACCCGTCGGCTGCCGTCCTTGAGGCGGGCGAGGTGGACCACGAGGTCGATCGCCGAGGCGACCTGCTCGCGGATGGCGCGGACCGGGAGCTCGACCCCGGCCATCAACACCATCGTCTCGAGTCTGGCCAGGGCGTCACGTGGGGTATTGGAGTGCACCGTCGACAGGGATCCCTCGTGTCCGGTGTTCATGGCCTGCAGCATGTCGAGCGCCGCGCCGTCGCGGACCTCGCCGACCACGATTCGGTCAGGCCTCATGCGCAGGGCATTGCGGACCAGGTCCCGGATCGTGACCTCGCCACGACCTTCGATGTTGGCCGGTCGTGACTCCAGGCGAAGAACGTGCTCCTGCGACAACTGCAGCTCAGCGGCATCCTCGATGGTGATGATGCGCTGGTCGTCAGGGATCGCCGCAGACAGGACGTTGAGCAACGTGGTCTTGCCGGTGCCGGTGCCGCCCGTGACCAGAACGTTGAGGCGGCCCTGCACGCACGCAGACAGGAAACTCGCCACCGGCCGGCTGAGGGTGCCAAAGCCGATCATGTCCTCGACGGTGAGCGGCTCGGCGCTGAACTTGCGCACCGTGAGCATCGCCCCATCCAGCGCCAAAGGCGGGATCACAGCGTTCACACGGCTACCGTCAGGCAGTCGCGCATCAACCATCGGACTCGACTCGTCGACCCGACGGCCGACCCGCCCCACGATCTTGTCGATCGTGCGACGCAGGTGCTGCTCGTCAGCAAAGGTCGCGGTCACCGCTTCCAGGCGGCCGTACTTCTCGATGTAGATCTGGGCGAAGCCGTTGACCATGACCTCAGTGACTTCGGGGTCGCGCAGGAACGGCTCAAGCGGCCCGTTGCCCAAGATGTCGTCGGCGACCTCCTGAGCGATCCGCGTGCGGTCACCCGCGGTCAGCGGCGTCTCCTCGCGCTCAAGAACGACCTGCAGCGTCTGCCGGACCTTCGTCTCCAGCTCCGTCTGCGACATCCGCGCGTCATAGAGCTTGGGCCCGAGGCTCTCGAGCAGAGAGGTGTGGACGGTGCGCTTCACCTGTGCGAACGGATCGGCGACGCGCATCCGACGACGTACTTGTCCTGCGACGACGATGGGCTGGTCCGGCGGGGCAACAGCCTTCTGTGCTTTGGCCAGGCGGTCGGCGAGTGTCATCGTTCGTTCCCTCCTCGACGTAGCAAGCTGAAGGTGCGACGGTCATGGCGAAGGGCAGCGGGAATCTCAGCCCTCGCCGGGAACTCGGCCTGCGCGAAGCGCCGGATGGCCTCGCTGACGGCGTGGTGCGGGTCGTCCAGGACGATCGGAACCCCGCGATTCACTGAAGCGGACACGTCCCGACTGGACGGCACTTGGACGGCGATCTGGGCCTTCAAGGTCTTCTCGACGTCGGCCAGCGTCAGGCCCACCTTCGAGTCGGCGCGGTTCAGGGCCAGTCGCCATTTGCTCCGCGGGTAACCGAGTAGGTCAAGGGTCTCCAGCGTGAGCTTGAGGTTCTTCAACGCCGGCACATCGAGTGTGGCCAGGAGCACGTACAGGTCGCTGTGGTCGAAAGCAGCCAGGACGTGGTCGGTGAAAGCGGGCGGTGTGTCGATCACCACGAGGTCATACATCCCCCTCAGCACCACCAGCAGCTGGCTGACCACTGAGGCCGGGATGCTTTCTGCGGTGCCGGGCTCGACCGGCGCCACGATGGCGTCGAGACCGGGGCTGTGCGGTGTCACCAGCGACCTGACGGCACTCTCGTCCAGCGCGCTGTTCAGACCGACCGCATCGGCGATGGTCCGTGCCGGAAAGAGTTGCATGGCGATAGCAACGTCACCGAAGGCCAGGTCCAGGTCCAGCAGACATACGCGTCGAGCACCACCGGCCGCCGCGGCAGCCGCGAGGTTGGTCGACATCGTCGTCTTGCCGCACCCGCCCTTGGCAGCGAACACGGTGACAACGGTTCCTCCGGGAGCTTCGGGGGCGGCGTCTCTGGAGACACCCCGGACCTGCCTCGACACGTCACGTGATCGTTGGCACGCCTCCTCAACTGCCGCCAGGTCCTCGACCTTGACGACCTCCCGGACACCGCTGCGCAGTGCCTGGGTGAGCACGGAGGTGTCGAGCCGACGACGCAGCAGCACCACCCCCAGAGCGGGGCGAGCGACGCGCTGTGCCGAAGCGAGCTCGAGAGCGGCCGTCAGGTGCACGTCCGGTCCGATCACGACCAGATCGACCCCCGGGTGATCGTCGAGGCGCCGATACAGGTCTGCAATCGTGTCGACGACGACCCCTCCGACAACGGGGAGCAGCAACGAGGCGAGTTGACTATCGGCCTCAAGGAGAATGGTCACGAGCCGCCCAATCAGCCGAAGAGGTTGCGGTTGTCAACGCCACTGCCGGCGCCACCAGCCGCGGACTTGGACGACAGCAGGCCGAAGTACAGCTTCCCGGTCTGGGCGCCGTGGACCAGCTTCTCCGCCTCCTTGGTGGAGACCGCGAGAGTCAGGACCGTCGCGGCCACTGGTTCCTCCGTTGCCTCGTCACCTTTGGCCTTGTCGGTCTTGGGAGCCCGCAGTGTGGTGGCTCCGACGGCAATCACCGGGATCCGGGCCAGGAGCAGCCTGGTGGACTCCACCGACTTGCTCTGCCCCGCAGCAACATCAGGCTCGTAGGTCACGAACACTGCTACCTCCGAGCCGGGTACGACGTAGCCGGCGACTCGCTGGGGGTCACCCAGCTCGACCGCCACTGCCAGCTTGTTACCCGGGATCGTGAGCGCACCGGTCGTCTGCTGCTCGCTGAACTTTGCCCGCAGAAGCATTTCGCCGGGGTAGATGTCGGACAGCGCCACGAGCCGACTGACGGAGCTGATGTTCGACAGTGCCCCCTCAGGAACGGAACGACGGGGGACTCTCGACAACGTCAGCAGCCCCTTCTCGCTCGCATCCTGAGCCGAGGTGCCCGCAGCGATCAGGTTCTTGGCGATGAGAACCTCCACCGGCTGCGCATCAGCAATGGCGCGATCGTCGACACTGCTGACGTACACGAACATCGACGCTGTCGCCAGGAGTGCGACGACGATGGCGACGGCGAATAGAACGGTCCTACGGGCCATGAGTGCGCTCCCCCCACACTGGGTCTTCACCCGGCGTGTTGCTTAGTTGAAGTGGATGGTCAAGGTCATTCAGGGTGTCGGCACCAGTGCCACGCCCAAGACACCGTGGGTCGTGCAAGGTGTTCCGCAACTGGCGAAATCCCCCACGGAATAGCTCTGCCGGTATCGAAGGTCGATGAAGTCCGGGGCGTTGGCCCCGCCGACCGGGCCTGGGATCGAGCAGGGCAAGACCAGCGATGAGGACTTGTTGCCAAACTTCCAGCCGCACACCGTCGCCGAGACGAAGCCGGTGATGTGGAACTTGGCGCCATTTCCGCCGGCAAAGACCCTGTCGTACATCGGAAGGATGATCGTGTCGCCCACGATGGAGTTCATCTGGCTCTCCAGCGAACCCCCGCTGGGGATTCCCGGATCGCCGCTGAGGTTGTCGTCGAGGATGTCGAGTACCCCGCGATGGCCGAACTCGATCCAGTCACGGATGTCCCCGAGCGGGTTGCTTCCCCCGTCAAGGTCAAGGACACCCCAGTTCCCCGGGGACGGCCCACAGGCGCCATTCTTGGTCTTGTCGACAACGATGCGAACCGTCGGTCGTAGGGCGAATGACGCCTCGTCGTTGTTGGGGAAGGTGACTCCGGACGCGATGAGGAGTGCGACTTCCGCAGACTTCGTGCAGAGCCCGAAAGGCCGCAGGCCGGTCATGGACTCGAGCAGGCCATACCTAGCAGTCGCTTCCCCGTCGGGCTGGACGTTGCCAACCCCGAAGAGGTTGCCGAAGGTGAAGTCCACCCTCTTGCTGTTGCGGACCGTCACCAGGCCGCCGCTGCCCGAGGGACACGCGAGCCCGAACCCGGCCGCGCCGGCCTGAAGCGCTGAGCCGGGAGCGTTGCGGTTGGAGCTGTAGTCGTCGGCCACGGTCCGGCCGGCACTCCTGTCGGAGGCGGTCACGCCAGCGCCGCACGCTGCGTTCCTGTTTCCCAACTCCTGGGCGGCGGCCAGCGCGGCTCCGTCGGCTGCGGTCGAAAGTCGGCGCTGCACCGAGTAGGCGTTGCCGAGGTCGACCGCGAAGGCGAGCATTCCGGTGAGGAAGACCGCCATGAGGCCGACCAGCACCGCGACGGCCCCTTCGTCGTTGACTACTCGTTGGACTCGCACCGGTACTCCCCTTTCCCTGTGATCGTGACGGCGAAGTTGCCGACTAGCGGAATGTCGATGCTGCCGGGATAACTGAGAGTCACCGCGAAGGGCTCTCCGCGATTACCCGAGCACGGCTTCTGACCGCCGCTGCAGCCACCGCCACCGACGCCAGAGGCAACCGAGATATTGGTGTCGGTGATGCCGATGGACGTCGCAGCGGTCTTCGCCGCGGTGGCGACCTGGCCGCAGGTCTTGTCACCGACGACACCCAGCCGGGCGCCTTGGCGTGCACCACTGTTGAGTGAGAGCTGTTGGGCAAAGGCGATGCCGAACTCGATGATCCCGAAGACGATAAGGATCAGGATCGGCAGCACGAGCGCGAACTCGACGGCTGCGGCGCCGCGATCATCTTTCTGCCGATTGAGCATGTGTCCCCCCGTGTGAGTGCTGGGGTGGCCGCGCTCCACAAGATGTGCGTGGAGCGCGACCCCCAGCGCGGTCGGCTACGACCTGCCCGTCAAAGCGCTGCCGCGACCTTGTCGAAGATCGTGTCGAGGTTGGTGCCGATGAGCGTCACCGCAGTGATGATGACGACCGCGATGAGCGAGACCATCAGGCCGTACTCGACGGCAGTGGCACCCTGATCGCCACTGTCGTCGCGGTCGCGCCGGCTGCTGAACATGGACTGGAGAACGACGAATGCGTGGAGCATGAGGATGATCCCCCCTCTGAGAGAAGACGCCGCGCACGGTGCGCGGGTCCGGTTGATCGCTACTCACCGTGACAGCCGCCGAGGACGCCGTGCAAGATACGAACGCTTCACGATTCTTGACCGAAAGTATGATTGCGGTGACATCCCGCGCCCTGAATGTTGCGGTTGTGAAGCCGCGAATCTGGAATTTCATGACATGCGCAGGACAGCTTCCCTACCGCAAACCACGAGGACCTCCGCGGGTGGTGTGGAGGCCTCGCAGCGTCCACACCTCACCGGGAGGTCCTCGAGAGTTCTGCTCAATGAGGAACGAGCATCCTCGTCAGATCTTGTTGGCGACGTCAGTGAAGATGGCGTCGAGCGAGGTCCCGATGAGGGTGACCGCGGTGATGATGACGATCGCGATGAGCGAGACCATCAAGCCGTACTCGACGGCAGTGGCGCCCTCGTCGCCGCGGTCGCGTCGGCTGCTGAACATGGACTGGAGAACGACGAATGTGTGGAGCATGAGGATGATCCCCCCTCTGAGAGACGACATGGCGCACGGTGCGCGAGTCCGGTAGATCACCACTCAACGTGACAGCCGCCACCGGGGACGTACAAGAGACGAACGCTCTACGCCGTCTGACCGAATGGATGATTGCGGCGACGATTCACTCCCGAAATGCGGTGCGGTGAAACGTTGTGTCCGACAGACTGCGCAGGTGATCGGCACCGGTGACCAGGCGCACCCGACCACGAGTTCACGATGGCCTGCTCCGGTAGCCACAGCCTGCGTCGCGGTGTCATCGGCAGCGCTGACCGCACTGGTCTGCGTGCTCGGTGGTGACTCCCGGTGGCTCATTGCGGCCGATCGTTTTGGTGACATCGCGGGATCCAGGCTCCCCTATTCCGTCAGCGCGGAGTCGTCCTGGCCCCCAGTCCTGGCCGTGGCACAACAACTGTTCGGCGCCATGCACGCGATGCTCGGAGACCGCGGACTGCAACTCGCTCAGACCATCGCCGTCGGCCTCACCTTCTCTCTCCTGTTCGTCGACGGCTATCGCTCCAACAACTCGACCCGCCGGATCGTGATCGGGCTGTCCCTGGCTTTTCTTGGCGCCATCACCTCCCTCATTGTCGTCCGCCTGCAGCTGTTCAGCCTCCCGCTGTTCGCGGGACTCGTGCTGCTCCTGCGGGAGGAGGAGCGTCGTCCCTCATCGCGGATCTGGCTCCTGCCCGTACTACTGGCTGTCTGGACCAACCTGCACGGGGGCGCCCTGGTCGGGGCGGCCGTCGCCGGCGCCTACCTGCTGCTGCATCGAGCTCGGCAACAACCGCTCGAGTCGTTCAGGGTGCTGCTGGCCTCAGGTGCGGCACTGCTGCTGACCCCTGCACTCCTCGACACTCCCCGCTACTACGTCGGCGTCCTGCACAACGAGTTAGCCCGCCAACACCTGGGGCTGTGGGCGCGCCTCGATCCGATCGGCTCCCCGTTCGACCTCGTGTTGGTGCTCGCCGCCGGCGCGCTGCTCCTGGCGGTGGCCCGCTCGAAGCCGCCACTCTGGGAGACAGCCGTCCTGTTGGGGCTCAGCGCGATGACCATCCAGACGGCCCGCAGCGGCGTGTGGCTGCTGCTGTTTGCCGTGGGTGCCGGTGCCACGGCAACACCGACCACCAGCCGGCAACCACGGCGTCGGCGAGCTCTCGGGGCGGTCGTTGTCGGCACGACCATCCTCGTCGCAAGCATCGTGCGAGGGCCGCTGGCAACCGGCGCTGACCAAGAACTTTTGGACCGCGCCGTGCAGTTGTCCGGGGGTAGTCCGGTGGCCGCTGAGGGCGCACTCAGCGAACAGGTCGCTCTGGCAGGTGGGTGCGTCTGGGCCACCAACCCGCTCGACGCCTTTCCTCGCGCGGTGCAGCAGAAATTCGTCCGGTGGATGGAGACGGGCGACCCTCGACTCCTCCCTTCGGAGACGACCGTGGCCCTGGTGAGCACCGAAAGCAAGGCCGCTCGACAGCTGGCCAAGACCTCCGAGTTCCGGCTGGTCCTACGGCGGGGCGATCATGAGATCTACCTTCGAGCGGCCGAACCCTCGCGGGTCTGCGCCTCGTGGAACGCCGGGGCGAAAGCCCCCTGAGCGAGGCCGCCAAGCACAACAGCGGTCCAGCCAGACCTCGTACGGCGAAGGCGGCCCCTACGAGTGGGACGCGACCAGTCCCGACCGCATAGCCAGTTCGGCGGCGTCGGCGGCAACGGGTCGCCCGTACAGGTAGCCCTGCAAGGCATCGGCGCCGAGATCGATGACGAGGTCTGCCTCGGCCACGGTCTCGATGCCCTCGGCGACAACCCGGAGTCCGAGCTGATGCGCGACGTCGATCACGGCCCGGACCACCGCCGCGCGACGCGGGTCCAGGTCGATGCCGTCCACGAAAGTCCGGTCGATCTTGAGGGTCCGCAACGGCAGGTCGACGAGGTAGGAGAGCGCCGACCAACCAGTCCCGAAGTCGTCGACGGCAACGCCGATGTCAGCCTCGGCACAGCGCACCAACGCGGACTTTGCCAAGATGCCGACCAGGTCGCCCTCGGTGACCTCGACAGACAGTGCCCGCCGCGGCAGGGCCGCCTCGTCGAGCCGCCCGATGAGCGCGGCAACGACCTCCAGGGTGAGCACTGGTGCGGGGATGTTGACCGCGCACTCCACCTCGAGGCCCTCGGACCACCAGGTCGCCAGCTGAGCAACCGTCTGTGCCACGACGCTCTCGGTCACCTCGGGCATCAGGCCGGCTCGTTCGGCCATCTGCAGCCAGGCCTGAGGGAGCACCAGACGCCCGTCGACCATCCGGCGCACCAGCGCCTCGACGCGCAGCGGGCCCGGCCCGACGGACACCACAGGCTGGTAGTGCACGACCAACTCCCCGGCGGCTATCGAGCGCCGCAGGGCAAGCACGTCCTTCAGCCGTCGGGAGGCCGGGTCGTCGAGCAGCGGGTCGTAGGCGGCAACCGTCGCACCACGGAGCTTTGCCCGGTACATCGCCAGGTCTGCCTGCCGGAGGGCCTCGTTGGGCTGTTCCGGAGCCAGCACCGCGGTGCCCACACTGACCGTCATGGGCACCGACAGGCCGACGACCGGGAAGGTCCCCGTGCAACTGCGGACGGCGCACGCGACGATCGAGGCCGCCGCTTCCGCGGACTCCGCCTCGATGAGTACGGCGAACTCATCCCCCCCGATCCGGGCCACGGGAGCGTTCGGCGGGAGGGAGCCGCACAGCCTGGCGGACATGCTGACGAGGACGAGGTCCCCGGCGGCGTGCCCGAAGCCGTCGTTGACGAGCTTGAAGCCGTCCATGTCCAACACGGCGACCACTGCGCAGGCACCTGCCGGGGTCACGGCCCGATCCTGCAGGACCTCCAGGAAGCCCCGGCGGTTGAGCAGGCCGGTGAGCTCGTCCTCCAGTGACAGCAGGGTCGCCCGGCGATGGGCGTCACCCACCTCGGCAAGGAGTTGGGCATGGGCGATGGCCAACGACACCACCCGACCGATCTGCTCCAGGAACAGGGTCTCCTCGTCGTTGAACGGGGCACCACCTTGGTCGCGGGCCACCCCGATCACGCCCACCGGCTGGTCGCGTGACGCGAGCGGCACGAGCACCAGACCGGAGAGGCCGTTCCTCTCGACGTACCGCCGATAGGGCGACTCCAGCTCCGGGAGCAAGGCGATGAGCTCGGCGCCGCTCGCCACCAGCGGCGTCAGGCGGCCCACCATGGAGGCGATCAGCCCCGATGGCGCAGGGTTCAGTCCGCCAGGCAGGTTCGGCATCTTCGAGGGCAGGTACGGGTCGTGGTGGGCGTAGGCGCGCAGCTCCACGCCCAGGGAGCCCTGCACCCAGACCCCGGCGACATCACCCAGCAGGCGTACGGCCTCGTCGGCAGCGAGCTGGAGCAGTCCGTCGAGGTCGATCTCGGCCCCGCCCAAGGTCTCATGGAGCGCGACCAGGGCACGCGCGCGGGCAACTTCGTCGTGCACTCTCGCTCGGCTCACTCCAGCACCTCACCGTCGAGTCACATCACCTGACGCACAGTAACCACACGTGAGGGTTTTGTGCAGATTGGGCAAGATGCGTCACACGTTCGGCGCAGACGGGGCGAACTGTCAGTCGGTGGGCTGGGTCTCCGGAGCGGCGGCCGGCGACGACTCGACGGGCGCAGGTGCCGGCGCGCTGGACTCGACCGGAGCGCTGGGTGCCGGCGCGCTGGACTCGACCGGAGCGCTGGGTGCCGGCGCGCTGGACTCGACCGGAGCGCTGGGGGCCGGCGCGCTGGACTCGACCGGAGCGCTGCCCGCCGCCCCCGAGGCCACGGCCCG